>PWYW01000037.1 GCA_003567685.1 Gammaproteobacteria bacterium | reverse complement strand
ATTACAATGCCGGGCTTCGTCGGGGTGTAGCTCAGCCTGGTAGAGCACTGTCTTCGGGAGGCAGGGGCCGGAGGTTCGAATCCTCTCACCCCGACCACGACGATCCCAGAAAGCCGGCCTTGCGCCGGCTTTTTATATGGGCGACACACTCTGCCCTCCCCGCGCGCGTCTCGCCGCCAATGCCCCCTCCCCTGCCTGCCAACTTCCGACCGGCTCGGATGCGCAGCTGAACATGGATTTTGACGTTCGCCTCGAAGCCTTCGAGGTCGAACAAACCCAGTAGACCCGCCAGTAGCCCGGAACAGGCTCCCTCGCGTCCGTGCGCTGACGAACAGACGCGGGCGTACCGCCGTGGTCGGATAGGCTGCCGACGAGTGCTGCTGCGGTCCAGGCCGATCAGGCGGCACGGGCACAACAGGAGAGCTTGCATGTCAGACCACGATCACTTCCAGGGCCGGCAAACGCCGACTACCCCGCGCACCGCCAGCCTGGGCCAGTGGGAAAACGAAGGGGGCGGCCTGCCCTCGCAACGCTCACCCGCGACATCGCCTCAGGCAACGGATCCCGACGCGTCATCAGCACACGCCGGGCTGCTGCAGGCCCTGCCGGTGGCGATTCTGATCACCGATCGCAACGGCACGATCCGCGACAGCAATCCGGCCTGCCATGACCTGTATGGCGCTTCGGCGGCAGACCTGCTGGGCCAGCCCTGGCATCACTATCTCAACCCGGCCGACGTGCCGGTTGACCGACAGCAACCCATGGAGGCCGCCGACCAGGGCCAGCCGGTCGCTTTCGAGACCCGCCTGCTCAGCGCGTCGGGAAAGCTGCTGTGGGCGCGCTATGGCATCGCGTCGCTGGGATCGGCCAATGGCAGCCATCGCCATATCCATACGATTGAAGACATCACCGAACTGAAGGCCTCCCGGCAGGCCACGGCCTCGTCCAGCCAGGCCCTGTCGGCTGAACGGGAACGCGCCCGCGTTACCCTGGAAAGCATTGGCGACGGGGTCATCAGCACCGACTCCGACGGACGGGTCAGCTACATGAATGCGGTTGCCGAAGAGCTGACCGGCTGGACCCGTGATGCCGCGCGCGGTAGGGCGTTCGGCGAGGTGTTCAGCATTGCCGATTCCGAATCCGGCGAAACCGCCAGGAACCCGGCCGTGCACACCATGGAACGCGGCAAGATCATCCAGATGGCGCCAAACTGCCTGCTTCGCCGGCGGGACGGCAGCGAACTGGCCATCGAGGACTCCGCCGCGCCGATTCTCGACGTTGACGAACAGATGGTCGGTGCCGTTGTCGTTTTCCGTGACCGGAAAATGTCGCGCGAAACCACCGAGCGCATGGCCCACATGGCCCGCCACGATGTGCTCACTGGCCTGCCCAACCGGCTGGCCTTCGCCGAGCATTTCAGCCAGGCCATCGGCATGGCCCGCCGTCACCAACATCGCGTGGGGCTGCTGTTCATTGACCTGGATAACTTCAAGCGCATCAACGACAGCCTGGGCCATGAGGTTGGCGATCAGCTGCTGGCCCAGCTGGCCGGGCTGCTGGCCGGTTGCGTGCGAAGCACTGACATGGTCAGCCGCCACGGGGGCGATGAGTTTGTTGTCCTGCTCAGCACCCTGGACAAGCCGGAGGATGCCTATCGCGTGGTCGAGAAGATGCAGGCCGCAGCAACCCGCTTTGCCAACGTCCACGGCCATTCGATCTCGCTCACCTTCACCACCGGCATCAGTTTGTACCCGGACGATGGGGACGACATGGCCACGCTGATGGAACGGGCTGATCGGGCGATGTACCAGGCCAAGCTGTCCAGCAAGGGCGGCCACGCCTTTTTCCACCCCGAAACCACCCAACCCTGAAATCCTCGACTGACGCCAATCCGATCGCCTTTTCGTGGCTGCCTCGACCACAGGGATTGGCACCCGGCAAGAAGGCGATGCAGTGTGGGGCAGCGCACAGAAGCCCACCCGGCCAGGGGATAGTGTGGTGACTCGGTTCCAGGGGCTTCATCAACCGCCCGCCGAGCCGACTCTCCAACTCACCCGCATCTGAGGAAATCTCATGACTAACGAAAAAACCACCAACCCGAACAGCCAGCCTGGACAAAACAAGCAGCAAGCCCAGGCCGGCAACTCCGGCAAGCCCGGCGAACAACATCAGCAGGGCAAGCAGGCCAACGAGCACGGCTCGAAGGGCGATCAGAAGCGCGACGAAAAGGAAGGCACTGGCAAGATCACGACCAGCCCTCCTGGCACGGGAAAACCCGACTCCAAGCACGCCTGATCCCGTCCATCACCGGCATTTGAAATAGCGCCTGGAGCCCCTGCCAACGCAGGGGCTTTTTTATGCCGGGCCGACCGACAGCTGCGTGTGCAAGCGCACAGATAGCCGCCCCCGGCGGTGGCATGCTGACCATTCACCCCTGGCTCGGTCAATGAGCCGAAGGACAATCATCATGCTGTTTACCATCGCTGCCATTCTCGCCGTTCTCTGGCTGTTCGGCTTCATTTCCGGAACCACGATGGGCGGCTTCGTTCATCTACTGTTGCTCATCGCTCTGGTCATGGTCGTGATCCAGTTGTTCAATGGACGACGCGCTGTTTGAGCCTCGGTCGAGGCAAAACTCCAACGACCCGGCAACGCAAGGCTCAGGCCTTCGTTGCCGGATCATCAGGGCTTTCAGGGAATTTTCTTCGCGTAGGCCGCCAGCCGGTCGGTTTCACGCTTGACCACCTCGTAACATTCGCAGCTGAGTTGCTCGACGGCAGGTCGATCAAGAACCGTGATGCGACCGCGCTGGTAACGAATCACCCCAAGCTTCTGCAATTTGCCGGCCGCCTCGGTGACACCCTCGCGGCGCACGCCAAGCATGTTGGCAATCAGCTCCTGGGTCATGGTCAGCTGATTGGACGGCAAGCGATCCAGGGACAGTAACAGCCAGCGACACAACTGCTGGTCAATCGTGTGATGGCGATTGCACACTGCGGTCTGGGCCATCTGGGTAATCAGGGCCTGGGTATAGCGCAGCATCAGCACGCGAAAGTTCACGTCCGAATTGAACTGGCGCTTCAGTTCGGCCGCCGGCAGGCGATAGGCCGTGCCCTCGCTCTGGACTACCGCCCGGCTGGGCGTGCTTTCGCCGCCCATGAACACCGCGATACCAACAATCCCCTCCCGGCCGACCACCGAAATCTCGGCCGAGTGGCCATCCAGCATCACGTACAGCAGTGAAACAATACTGTCGGCCGGAAAATACACGTACTTGACTTCCTGGCCGGCGGCATAGACTTCCTCGCCCAGCGTCAGGTGGACTTCCCGCAGCTGCGGGAACATGTTGTCTTTCGTCTCCTGCGGCAATAACGCCAGCAGTTCGTTACGTTCCATTCCAGTCTTCATCCGTTGACCCTCCAGAGTCCGATCCCCATCGACCAGTCTCGCACAACGGGTGCGGCGCCTTATGTTCGTTAACGCACATTAGCGGTCCAGCCGCAGCAGACTGCCGGCCTCGCCAACCGGTTCGCCGTGGCCAAAGCCGAGGCCGAAGTACCAGCTGCGCTCAATCCGGGCGAAACTGCGGGCCAGGTTCGGATGGCGAAAACTGAACTCCAGCTGCCAGCGCTCAGGCTCGAGCCCATGCCGTTCGTCCAGCCCGCTGGCCCGAGCCTGGTCTTCGGCCAGCGAGTACACCCGAACCCGATAGTCGCCGTCCCCGGTCTTCTCGTTGGCCAGCACGTACAGCCTGCCCTCGTGAACCAGTACCGCTTCGCCCTGCGCCCCGGCCGCCGGCAGCACCACCCGGCGGCCTGGACCATCGGCGGGCTTGACGACGAAATCGCCGCTCTGGTTGTACTCGGTAATGTAATGGGGGCGGAACAGGCTGTAGCGCCGCATCGGCGCGAACCACAACTCGCCAAACAGCACCGGTTTGAACGGCCGCAGGGTCAGATTGGGGTCACGATCCGGGTCGTGCGGCACCAGCCGATGGATATCCTCCGGCGGCGGCGCCCGCCACTCACCCGAGGTCGCGTCCCAGCGGACCACCGCCGGGAAAGGCGGCACCTGCGGCGGGCGCCCGGCCCAGGGGGCGTGGGCCCCGACCGGCTCGGGCATATCAGCGGCCCAGCCCAACCAGCGAGTACTGGCATACCAGCCATCGTGCAACTCGAAAACGGCAAAGAACCAGTTGGCGATGCGGTTGCGCTGGGAGGTGTCCGGGTCGACCACACTTCCACCCTCGCCCGGCGGCAACAGGCTGATCGGCGAGCGGAACAAGGGCAGCTCGATCTCGTCCGAGTCCACCGTATCCAGCGCGGCCAGCGCACTGGCCGGCATGGCTACCGCGCCGGTACGCGCGCGCAGCAAATCGTGCGGTCGACGGCTGTTGCCCACGCCCACCAGCACGTCGTCAAACACCGCTAGGTCACGGATATGGGCGGTCATGAATTGCCGGCTGCTCTTGACGTGTACCCAGCCGCCATCGGCACGGCGGCGGTAGAATTTGCTGGCATCGGTCGTGCCGCTGGTGGGGTCGGACGACGGGATATAGAGCACGCCATCAAACACCCGAAACAGTTCAATGGCCTCTTGCTCGACGATGGTTTCCGGCTCGTCAATCCAGGCCTGGGCGTGGTGGTCCCAGGCCCAGACCGGAATCGGGCCGGTATCACGCGTGGTATCGCCCATGCCGAGATACACGCGGCCCTCGAAGGCTTGCAGATCCCAGACGTTGCGACTGGCACCGCGCTGACGCGATTCGGCCGGCTTGTTGCCCAGATCCACCCACCCAACGGTCAACTCATTCGCGGCCTGCACGGCCCCGGAAAAACTGCCATGCAGCAGCAAGGCCCACAGAGCAAACCAGCCGCCCGGCCAGATCCACCCAGGATTGCGCAAATACTGCCTCATTGGCTGATTCTGCCATTGATCCCCTGCCCCCGCAGCACGGCTTTGCAGAGATAATGAACCAGCCGCCGCCGACCGTGCGGCAGAGAAACGGAACGGGAGCCGCCAGTGAACCAGCACGACATCGAACCCCTACTGACCGCCATCCGCGAAAAGATGCGCCAGGAACAACTGCCTGCCCTGGCAATTGCCGCCTTCGAGCGCCAGGTGCGCGAGCTGGCACGCGGCCAGACCGGGCTGATTGGCGACCACCAGCTGCAACCGCTTTCCGAGCTTAAGCGCCTGGAAGCCCTGCCCGAAGCGCCCGACAGCAGTGCCCTGGCGATGAGCCAATGCGTGCTGATCAAGCTCAACGGTGGCCTGGGCACCAGCATGGGCCTGAACCAGGCCAAATCCCTGCTGCCGGCGCGCGCTGACCAGACCTTCCTGGACCTGATTGCCCAGCAAGTGCTGCACGCCCGCCAGCAGCACCAGGTGGCCCTGCCGCTGGTATTGATGAACAGCTTCAGTACCGAGCAGGACAGCCTGGCGAGGCTGGCCGCCTACCCTGAGCTGGCCGCCGGACAAAACGGCATTCCGCTGTCCTTTCGGCAGCACAAGGTGCCGCGGCTGGCCGTCGACACCCTGGCCCCGGTTGCCTGGCCGCAGGACCGATCACGCGAATGGTGCCCGCCCGGCCATGGCGACCTGTACACCGCCCTGGTTACCACCGGCCTGCTGGACGAACTGCTCGACCGAGGCCTTCGCTATGCCTTTGTCTCCAACGCCGACAACCTGGGCGCCCGCCTCGACCCGCGCATCCTGACCCTGATGCATCGCGAACAGCCGGCCTTCCTGATGGAAGTCACCGACCGCACCCTGGCCGATCGCAAGGGCGGCCACCTGGCCCGCGACCTGAACGGCCGGCTGCTGCTGCGCGAATCCGCCCAGTGCCCGCCCGAGGATCAAACCGCCTTCCAGGACATCCAGCGCCACCGATTCTTCAACACCAACAACCTGTGGCTGAACCTGGAACAGCTCAAAGCCCGGCTGGATGACAACCACGGCCTGCTCGACCTGCCGCTGATCCGCAACCGCAAACACGTCATACCCGACGACCCCGCAACCCCGGCCGTCTATCAGCTGGAAACCGCCATGGGCGCGGCCATTGAATGCTTCGACAATGCCGAAGCCATTGCCGTCCCGCGCCAACGCTTCGCCCCGGTCAAGACCACCGCCGACCTGCTGGTACTGTGGTCCGACCGCTATCGCGTCACCGAGGCCGGCTGGGTCGAACCCCAGACCGACCAAACCCTGGCCCTGAACCTGGACCCCCGTTACTACGCCAGCATTGACACGTTCCGAACCCGCTTCCCCGAAGGCGCCCCCTCCCTGCTCAACGCCACCTCCCTGAGCCTGCACGGCGACATCCGCTTCGAAGCCAACGTCACCGTGCGCGGCGAAGTCCACCTGCAAAACGATAGCGAAACCGCCAGAGTGATTGAAGCCGGCAGCGTGCTGGAGGATATTGACGAAAGGGTGTAGCACCCCTGTCATCCCGGCCGGAGCGAAGCGGAGAGCCGGCCCCAGAGCCCCCTGTCATCCCGGCCGGAGCGAAGTGGAGAGCCGGGACCTCAGAAGTGCAAACATCAAGCAGCGTGCCAACGGCAGGCCTGAGATCCCGGATAGGCCCGTTGGGCCTTCCGGGATGACAGAGTAGCGAGCCTTTCGAGATGACAGGGTGGTGAGCCTTTCGGGATGACACCTTGAACATCACTCCCACATCTCGTGGCGCCAGAAGCGCGGGGGACGGGCTTCGACAACTTCCAGCAGCACGGTTTCGGTGATGACCTCGCCGTGGCGGTCCGTGGTTTCAACGTCGATGCGGTGAATCCCCTCCCCCAGGTCCGGCGGCAAGCGCCATTGCCAAAGGTGGACATTGCGGTCCGGCATGCGTCGGTCCTGCGGGCCGGGGACACCCTGGTAGCGCCGGCCGCGAAAGGCCTCAAAGCCCTGGGCTCTTTCATTACCCGAGCGGCTGACCACCGCGCGTCGGGCACTGGTGGCCTTGCGGGCGACGGCCTTGGGGTCGACGAACATGGCGCCGCGATGAGACGCTTCGCCCTGGCCGGCCTGGGTTCGCTCAAGCGTCTGCCAGTTGCCGCCGTTGACCTGTGCCCGCACCCGGGTCGAGGCAGAACCCAGCCAGACGTTCACGCTCAGATACACCCCGTCAGCCAGATCGACCGGGGTCACCATCTGCTTGTCGTCGAGATCATGCTGGGAGACCGGCGGCACCGGGTCGCGCTCATCAACCGCTTGCGCCATCCATTCATCCAGGGCCTGATACCAGCGGCGAAAATCCGGCGTATTGAACGACACCCACTGCTGGCGCTCGCCCGTGTCGTCGGTGGCCAGGTAACGCTCGCGGTACTCGCCGTCGGCCAGATCCAGCATCAGCACGCCTTTCGGCGCCCCCATGCGCTGCAGCGCCATGGGGATGCCGTCGAGATCCAGGTCCCCCAGCCACCAGCCACCCGAGGCCGCGCCGACCACGATGTGGCGAAACGGCAGCGGGCCGACGCCGACGTGGCTTTCCCAGCCATCGAACCACTGGCCAGGATCGTGGTTCTCCAGCGTGTGGGTGTGGCCCGACAGCGACAGCGCCGGACGCCCTTCCAGCAAGGCATGAATGTCGGCGGCATTGTCGGTGAGGTGCTGGGGGCGATCGGCGTCGCTGAAGGACACCAGCGGCACGTGGTGCAGCAGGATGACCCGTTGCGCGGCCGGCAATTCATCCAGCAGCGCCGCCAGCCAATCGACCTGCTGCTGCGGCACCCGGCCGTTGTAGGCCGGCGACTCCCCGGCGCAGAACTCGCGTCCGGGCCGGACCGTATCCTCCTCGCCGCAGGGGTAAACCACGTTGTTCAGCGCAACGAACATCGCCCCGCCCAGCTCGAAAGCATAGTAGGCCGGCAAGGCGCGCGCCCGCCAGCTGTCGGCCGAATCCTCGGGCCGGGTGGCATCGAAATCCAGATCGTGATTGCCAATTACCGGCCACTGCGGCGCACCGGCCTGGGCGCCCAGCCGGAACAAGCGGTCAAGCAGGTCGAGATCGTCGCCGACCACGTCACCGAGGTAGATCACACAGTCGTCGGGCCCCAGTCCGGCGTTGATCAGGGTGCGAACGGCACTGTCACGAAACCAGCTCAACTCCTGGTTGGAGTAGGTCTGCGGATCGCCGACCACGGCGCAGCTTGTCTCACCGTCATCCCCATCCACCCGGCGCAGCGCGAAATCCAGCGACTCGGGCAATTCGCCGGGCGGCAGGCCGCCAAAGCGAAGCGAAGGCGAGCCCTCGCGCTTGTAGCTGACATGCATCCGGGGAAGCCCACGCTCGTCCATCAGCAGACGATAGCCGGCCGGCTGAATGACAAATACGTCCATGTCGTCATTCACCGGCAAGCGGTAGCGACCCTCGGCATCGGTGCGAACAACCTCGCGGCCATTGCTGACCAGCACCTCGGCCACGCCCGGTTGGTCTTCTGGCGGCTGGCCGTCCTCGTGAACAGCCAGGAACACGCGGCCGGTGATTTCAGCGGCCGACAGGGGTGTTATCAGCAGGCAGAAAACGGCGGTCAGGAACAGGGTGCGCATGGCGGTGCCCTCAGTGCATGGAGTTTAAGGCGTCAGCCCTTGAGCTTTCGGTAGTCAGCCAGCCAAAGCTGGAACAGCGCCGGCTGCTCGGCTTGCAGCCATTCTCGCTCGGCCAGGCTTTCAGGATCATGACGCAGGGCGCGCACGTGAAGCAAGGCCGTGGCTGCCGGGGTGGCGGGTTGTTGCTCGGCCGGCGGCGGGGCCGGGGCATGGCCTCCCAGTGCCAGCCAGGCCGGGAACAGCTCGGTAGGCAGCAGCGGGTCCAGGTCCCAGAAGCGGGCGATGCGCCGGGCGATTTCGACATCGTCGGTGGCTTCCAGCCAGCGCTCGGCGGCTTGCGGATGACGCCAGCACAATTGGCAAACGGCCAGCAGGGCGGTCTCGCGCTGGCCGGCGTTCAGGCCGGCGGTGGCCAGGCGGGCCAGCAGCTCGGGGCTTTGCAGGTTGGACGGCTCCTCATCCAGCGCTTGCTGGCAGGCCTGAACTGACGCGTTCCAGTCTTCCAGCTCGAACAGCCAGGCGCTGCGGTGGCGATCGGGGTGTTCCGGGTCGAAGTTCTGCGCGGCCGGCTGCCGGGCCAGCGCCTGGCGGAAGGCACGGGCAAAGTCATCGGCCTGGGCCCGGCCCAGCAACCGCTCGGCGCGCGGCAGCAACTCGGTGTTCAGGTGCTCGGCCAGGCCCGCAGGCGGAGAACCCAGCCAGTCCAGCGCGCCCACCAGGTGCTCGGCATCGCCCTGGTCCGGATGGCCCGGCTCGGCCCGAGCCAGCTCGGCCAGGCAACGTTCCGCCGCATCGCGATCAGCCGCCAGCAAACTCCTGACCAGCCCGGCGCGGGCCTGGGCCGCCCCGTTATCCAGGAACAGATCCCCCTGCGGCCGCGGCGCGCGCTGCCAGGTGGTGCGCGCCAACTGCTCGGCCGGCCCTTTGCGAAATACCCGACCGGCACGGGCATGGCCATCGGCTTGAGACTCCAGACCACGCTGGCGCGCCCAGTTTCTGGCCCGCTCCAGCAGGGCGGTCATGCGGTCGGCTGAACCGTAGAGCCGGCTCTCCAGCAACGGAATATCGCCAGCCAGGAAACGCCGCTCGTCCTCGGCATCCAGACGATGCACCGCCTTCAATAGCGACAACGGCCGCAACGCCTGCTCGCGGGCGAGCAGGTCTTCAAGGATTGAATGGAGTTGGGAGTCGTTCATGGTGGATCCATTTTACAGATACAAGCTTGTCATCCCGGAAGCGACCCGAAGGGTCGTCCCGGAATGGCCGAAGGGCATATCCGGGATCCCCATCCGCTATCCGGAATCTCGAATGTCGTCCCGGAATCGCCGTAAGGCGATATCCGGGACCTCAGGCCCGCCATTGGCAAGCTCATCGATTGCGGGCTTTCTGAGATCCCGGCTCTCCGCTTCGCTGCGGCCGGGATGACAGGGGAGTTCGGGGATAGCGGTCTGAGATCCCGGCGCTTCGCTTCGCTGCGGCCGGGATGACAGGGCAGCCCGGGGGATAGCGGTCTGAGGTCCCGGCTCTTCGCTTCGCTGCGGCCGGGATGACAGGGGAGCCCGGGGATAGCGGTCTGAGATCCCGGCGCTTCGCTTCGCTGCGGCCGGGATGACAGAAGGGCACGGGGGATGACGGAAGGCACGGGGCGGGATGGAGGGCGCGCTGCGGCCGGGATGACAGGGCGGCCGGAGGGGATGACGCCTTCGATCACCCCAGCGGTTCGAACAGGGCGTCGAGGTCGGCGGCGTTCAGGGTGCTGGCGCCGCCGCCGGCGAAGAGGCTTTCGACCAGGCCGCGTTTGCTTTGCTGGAGTTGGTGAACTTTCTCTTCGATGGTGTGTTCGGTGAGCAAGCGGTAGACGAAGACCTTGCGGGTCTGGCCGATGCGGTGGGCGCGGTCGGTGGCCTGGTCTTCGACCGCCGGGTTCCACCAGGGGTCGTAGTGGATCACGGTATCCGCCGCGGTCAAATTCAGCCCTACCCCACCGGCTTTCAGGCTGATCAGGAACAGGCTGGTCTTGCCTTCCTGGAAGCGGTTGACAACCTCTTCGCGGTTGCGGGTCTGGCCGGTCAGCTTGACGTAATCAATACCGGCGCGTTTCAGCTCGACCTCGATCAGCTCCAGCATGCTGACAAACTGCGAGAACAGCAGCACCCGGCGGCCTTCGGCCAGCATGTCGGGCAGCAGGTCCATCAGCAACTCCAGCTTGGCCGAGGGGATGCGATCAGCGCCGTCGATGTCGGGAATCAGCCGCGGGTCGCAGCACACTTGTCGGAGCCGCAGCAGCGCGTCCAGCACCACCAGGCGCGAGCGCTCGACGCCCTGGTCGGCCACCGCCCGGCGCACCTTGTCATGCAGTGACACGCGCAGGCGTTCATACAAGCGCTGCTGGCCGGTACTCAGTTCCGTTACCCGCGACATTTCGGTCTTGGGCGGCAGCTCGGGCGCCACGTCGGCTTTCTTGCGACGCAGGAAAAACGGCCGGATGCGCCGGGCCAGCAGCTCGCGCCGTTCTTCATCGCCGTGGCGCTCGATCGGCAACTGGAACAGCCGGCGGAAGCGGGTCTGCGAGCCCAGCAGGCCGGGCATCAGGAAGTCAAACAAGCTCCACAATTCGCCGAGGTTGTTTTCCAGCGGCGTGCCGGTCAGGCACAGGCGATGACGCGCGTTCAGTTCGCGCACGCAACGACTGGCGGTCGTGCGCGGGTTCTTGATGGCCTGGGCCTCGTCCAGAATCAGAAGGTGCCAGTCATGCTGCTGGAGCCAGTCACGGTCGCGCGACAGCAAGGGGTACGTGGTCAGCACCAGGTCGGAGTCATTCACCCACTGGAACTGGCCACGGCGCTCCGGCCCGTGCAGCATCAACACCCTTAAATCCGGCGCGAAGCGGCGGGCCTCGGCGCGCCAGTTGAACATCAGGCTGGTGGGAGCCACCACCAGGCAGGGCTTATCGAGCCGACCGGCGACCTTCTCGACCTGAATGTGGGCCAGCGTCTGGATGGTTTTCCCCAGGCCCATATCGTCGGCGAGAATGCCACCGAAGCCAAACTCGCGCAGGAACTGCAACCAGCCCAGGCCAAACTGTTGGTAGGGCCGCAGCTGGGCATCCAGCCCGACAGGCGCTGATAACGGGTCGATGCGTTCGAAGTCAGCCAGCCTGCGGCTGAGTTCGGCCAGCGCTTCATCACCACCGAAGACCCAGTGGCGCCCGGCCGCCGACAATTCGGCCAGCCGGGCGCGCGGCAGGCGCAGGCGACCGTCCTTCAGGGTTGGGGCCTGGTCGAAAAAATCAGCCAGACCACGCAGGGTGTCGGCCAGGCGCTCCATCGTCACCAGCACGACGCGACGCTCGTCGACGGCCAGGGTGACCTGGCCATTCGGCGTTTGGCCGGCCAGAAGCAGCTTCAGTACAGATTCGGGCGTGCGCTCCAGCCAGTCCAGCAGGGCTGGCAGCAGGCTGAGCTTTTCGCCCGCCACCACCACGCCGAGGTCCAGCTCGAAGCTGTCGCCGGCCGCCTGGCTGGCGAACAGGTCGCCGTACCAGTCATCGGGCTGAAGCAGCTCCAGCTTGAAATCGGTGCTCAGCTTGATCTGCCAGCCTTCCTCTGCCCAGACGGACAATTGCTGCTGCAGCTTGAGCCAGACGTGCTCGCTGCGATCGGCCCGGCGGGCCACCCACAAGCCACCTTCACCGGGGCGGTAGTCGCGGCCCTGGACGGCGTGAAGGGGTACCAGGCCGGCGTCTTCAAGATGGGTGACGCAGGCTTCTTCAAAATCCCGGTCACGCTCTACCTCGACCACCGTGTGGCTATCCACCAGCCGGGAGGACGCCTCATCGTTCCAGTCCAGTCGGATTCGTTCGTAGGCAAACGACAATTCAGCGGCGGGGACCGTTTCAAAGCGGCGGCTGCGTCCGACCTCTGCGTTGCGCAGCAACAATCGAGGGACGCCGGGACCCTTGCCACCGTTCAGGCGTTCCAGCCGGCGCGGCAACGGCAGGTCCGGGTCGGCCTTTGCCAGGCGGCCGATCCAGTCGTCCAGATCGACCGGGGCAATTGGCCCGGCATCCAGCAAATCGGCCACCAGCTCCGGCGAATGGGCGGGCAGCAGCCGACGGCAGCGTCCGCTGATCGGATTCAGCCGCCAGGGCGGATTCAACGGCAACTGGACACTGTCATCGAGGTTGGCCTGGTCGGCCTCGTCGGCGCGCAATATCAGACGCTGACTGCCGCTATCGAGCAATTGCCATTCCACCGACGCCACCAGCGGGCTGCCCAGGGATAGGCGCTGGCCGTCGATACGTTGCCAATAACAGCGGCCAGTGGCCAGCAAATCGGTCAGCAACTCGTGGCTGGACGGCCCAAGGGGATACCAGACCAGGCCGCGCGTGGCGACCATGCGGTCTGCCAGGTGGTGCAGTATGGCCAGATCGTCATCACCCACGTAATCAGGCTGGCGGCTATCGGAGAGGCGGTCGAGGGAATACGGCGTGGCCAGCGGCTCATTGCCGGCCACCGCCTGCACGACACGCGATGGGCAAACGTCCAACTCGCTGCCGTCCTCTGACAGGCGCAACAGGTAAATCATGCGTTGTCGAGCCTTGCGCTCGGTCGATCCGGATTGGGCGCTGCGAGACGCCGATTGCTCGCTATCGCTCCCGCGCTCCGGACTGTTGCGATTGTCACCGATGGTCAGCGCGAAAACCAGGGCAGCGATATGCTCGCAACTTTCGCCACGCTGGCAGGAGCAGTCGACCTGCCAGGTATCGCCAGCCAGCCACGCGTAAACCCGGGCGGTGCATTCCTGCTCGGCATCTTCGACCTCGGCTGTCACCACCTCCGCACCGTCCAGTTCACCGGCACGGCGAAACCGGACGGCCGAGGCGGCCCAAAGCTCGCGACCACGCTTGAGACAGCCGTGGCTTAGCGTTTCGGTGAGCTTTTTCGGTTGAAGTCGGGCATTCATCTAGCCGTCCAAACCTGGGCAAAGCGTTCCAGTATACCGGCCAGCCAGAGGCATTCGATGAGCAATTCACTGACACGGCACAGCCAGCGAAGTTGATGTCGTTACCGTGACGAACGCATGCGATAAGATAGAGAATCAATTGCATATTTGGCAGATACTTCATGAACAAACCACGATTGATGACCACCGTTTTCGCCGGGCTGATGTTGGCCAGTGCCGGTTGGGCCTCGGGCTTTGATCGAGCCACGTTCGAGAGCCTGGATCGAGACAAGCTGCGCGCCGTCGAAGATCGCACCCACGAGCTGCTGGAGCCCGGCACCGCGCGCGCATTGCGTGAACCGCGTTCGCCTGAGGAAGCCTACGTGATTGCCCGTCAGCAGCGGCTTGCCGCCGCCATGCAGGAGTCGACGGAATCAACCAGACTGGCCAGTGGCGGGGTGGCCCAGAGTCACTTCTGGCAGACAGCCAGGGCCACCCGAGTTTCGGTCGGACCCGACGGCCGTTTGCTTGCCGAGTGCGTATCGGCCAGCGAAATGCTTGGCCACCAACCGCCTGATTTTCGCCAGGGCAACCGCCCGGGGGAGGTGGTTCGATGAACCGTGTAGCTCCTGACCTGAAACTTTTGGCTGCTGGCCTGTTGCTGGCCGTTGGCATGGGCGCGGCCCCCGTTCAGGCCCAGATGTTCGAAGTGATCTATAACGACGACGCGGGCGTCGGCTTCAACGACAACCAATCTGTCTCGCCGGTATCAGGCAATCCGGCCACGACGCTGGGCGCCCAGCGGCGTGCCGTACTGGAAGACGCACTGAGCATCTGGGCCTCGCGTCTCGATTCCCAAATCACCATCCGGATCAATGCCGTCTTTGATGACCTGGGCTGCGGCGAGCGCACCACGTTGGGCACCGGTGGCACTACCTGGCTTAGCCGTGAAGGCGGCCTGCCAAAATCCGGCACAGCCTATCCGGGCAGCATGGTGGCAGCATTGACCGGCGAACGCTTCGACGGCGTTTCTGCCGACATCAACAACACCTACAACATCCGCATCGACGATGGCGACTGTGCCGAAAGCGTGGATAGCTTCTGGTACGGATTGGACCCCGTGGAACTGCCGCCTGCCGGCCAGGTTTCATTCCTGGAGCTAGCCCTTCACGAGATCGGCCACGGCCTCGGCTTCCTGAACCTGACCAACAGCGAACGCGAGTTCATCGAGCTGGGCGGTGAACGCCGGCCTGACATCATGAGTACGCTGATCTTCGACATCCAACGCGGCGAGACCTGGGACCAGCTGACGGCTGCACAACGTCGAACCAGTGCACTCTCGGGCAGCAACCTGACCTTCAAGGGCGATCAAACCAATGTTCGGGCTGCCGAGCGCTTGCTGCCGCCGGCACAGATTCGGGTTTCCGAACCGGTCGCCAACCTGCGCCAATTCGACGCCTTCATCCAGGGCTTTCCACCGTTCCTGCCACTGGAAGGCTTGAGCGCACCGCTGCGTCTGCCGGAGAGCCCCAATCCAGGAGCACCGGTCAGCACCTGGGACCGAAATCTGGCGTGCACTCCCCTGGAAAACGCCCAGTTCATCGAAGGCAACATCGCGCTGGTGTATCGGGGTGAGTGCACCTTCTCCGAGAAAATCCGGAATGTTGTCCAGGCTGGCGGCGTCGGCATCATCATCGTCGACAACCTGTCAGCCGGATCCGAGGGCAGTGTCTCACGCGACCGCAGCATTGCGTTCAGCGAACCGCCGGCCATCCCGGTGTATATCGTGCCGCGCAACACCGGCACGCTGTTGCGCGGTGGCCTGGGCGGCGGACGCATTTACACCCTTGGCTATGCCAACCAGCCACCCCGTGGAACCCGAGACGGCCTCGTCAACCTGTATTCAGACGCCGACAACGAAGGCAGCAGCGTCTCGCACTTCAGTAATCGAATGGTGCCGCCTTCGGTCATGAACCCCAGCATCAGCAACGTGGCCTATGGCGGCGATGTGGATTTTGTCCCGGACTTCTTTTACGACCTGGGCTGGCCCGACGCCATGGGCAAACTCAGCCAGTACACCGGTGCCTGGTTCAACCCGGACCGCAGCGGTGAAGGCTGTGTTCTTGTGACCGAACTCGGCGAACAGATTCCTCAGATGTCTTGCTATCTGTACCGTGACGGGCGCCAGTTCTGGCTGATTGGCCCGGGAGAGTTCAACGGCGAGCGCTTCGTGTTCAACGACATTACGGTCACCAGTGGCGCAGACTACGGTGCCAACTTCGACCCCGACGATGTCATCCGCGAAGCCTGGGGAACCGTGACTCTCACGCTGAGAGACTGCAACAGCGGCCGGATTGAATTCAGTCCTGATGAGACCCAGGGCCTTGCGCCGTTTTCAACGCGGGTCCGCAAGCTGGTTCCGACCGACTGCAATAGAACGGCCAGCCAACAGCCCGACCGAGGCCTCAATGGCAGCTATTTCGCCCGCAATGGCGAAGGCATCCAACTTGCCGCACTAGACGCCATCGATGCCTGGTTTATCACCTGGTACAGCTACCTCGACGGCCAACAGGTCTGGTTCTCCGGCGACGGTCGTGAAAACAGCAGCGGACAAATCGTCTTCGACAACGTGATCAGCACCAGCGGTGGCGAGTGGGGCTTCGACTTCGACCCCAATGATGTCGAGCGGACCGACTTTGGAACCATCGTCATTGATCCGATCGACTGCAACCGGGTCAATGTCGATTTCCAGTCGACCCTCGAACCGTTTGAACCCTTCAGCGAGGAAATGCGACGAGTCGTTCTCCGAAGCTGCGACTAGGAGCGCTCCCGGGCAGGGTCCCTGCCCTGCCCCGGACGTGCCAAGGCAGTCAGCTTTTCGCTCTTCGCGCCGCCCAATAGGCCAGGCGTTTATTGATTACACGCTCAAAACCTCGCTCAGGCGGCCGATAAAAGGTTTGCCTCGGGAGCGAGTCGGGGAAAAAGTCCTGGCCTGAAAACGCGTCCGGCCGGTCATGGTCGTAGGCGTAATCTGCCCCGTAACCCATTTCTTTCATCAGGCGCGTTGGCGCATTCAACCCATGGGCAGGCGGCATCAGCGAACCGGACTGTTCTGCTGCCCTCCAGGCCAGCTTGCCAGCGCGATAAGCCGCATTCGATTTGGGTGCCGTTGCCAGGTACAAGACCGCCTGCACGATGGCCAACTCGCCCTCCGGCGAGCCCAGCAATTCATACGCCTGACGCGCAGCCAGCGCCTGAGGCAGGGCCTGAGGATCCGCCAGGCCTATATCCTCGGAAGCAAAACGAATAAGCCTTCGGGCAACATACAAGGGATCTTCACCCCCAACCAGCATGCGCGCCAACCAGTACAAGGCAGCATCTGCATCCGACCCCCGCAGTGCCTTGTGAAGGACCGAGATCAGGTTGTAATGGGCTTCCCGATCCTTGTCGTAAGCGGCTGCCTTGCGCTGCACCAGAGACCCCAGCGCTGAGGCTGATACAAGCCGGGCGTCGTCCTCACTGGAAAAATCCACCAGGGCTTCAACCATGTTGAGCAGATAGCGGCCATCGCCATCAGCCAAGGTCAACAGCAGTTCTCGCGCTTCATCCTCCAACGGCAAACGGATGCCGAGATACGCCTCTGCTCTCCCAACGAGTCGGGACAATGCCGATTCATCAAGACGCTTCAAGACCAGCACCTGCATTCGCGACAACAAGGCATCGTTCAACTCGAACGATGGGTTCTCGGTGGTTGCGCCGACCAGGATGATCGTTCCATCTTCGACAAACGGCAGGAAACTATCCTGCTGCGAACGGTTGAAGCGATGAATTTCATCAACAAACAAAAGCGTTTTCTGACCATTCGCTCGTCTTGCCCGAGCCGCCTCGAACGTTTTCCGTAAATCGCCCACGCCGGAGAGAATTGCTGACATCTGGACGAAGGCCAGGTCACCGACATCGGCCAACAGGCGAGCCAACGTCGTCTTGCCGGTCCCGGGCGGCCCCCAGAACACCGTCGAACGGACGTTGCCAGACGCCAGCATCCTACCCAGCGGACCCTCGCCCATAAGGTGGTCCTGCCCAACCACATGGTCAAACGATGTCGGGCGCAGCAAGTCGGCAAGGGGGCCGGCTGGCGGCTGGCCAGGCTGCTCTTTCGAAAATAAATCGCTCATGGCAAAAGCTTAGTCGATCTCGAAACGCCGCACCCTCCGAATCGACCGCGGTAGAGACTCAAGGCAGCCAGGAGGGAAGAGTGGCCACACGAGCCTCCAGCCATCGTGACACCGTCAAGCCGTCGTTCCAGCAATCGGCGTACATCGGCAAGTCGACCATCAACCGCCAGATTGGACGAGTCATTACACCCTGCTTGTTGCTGGATTCCACGAACGCTTCGCGCTCTGCACGTGTTTCCAGCACGATACCGTTCAGCCAGAAATTCGAATATGCACCCTCTGGCTCATCAATAAAAGCCAGGCCAAGATCTCTGCAGCGATCCCGGTAGCGCCTGGCAAGCTCACGCCTTGATCGAAGCATCGGCTCGATTCGGTCCATCTGGGCGCGACCCAGTGACGCGTTGAGATTCGGCATCCGGAAGTTGTAGCCCAACTCATCGTGAAAGTAGTCTGGCGAGCCGGGCTTCTTTGCCGTGGTTGACAGGTGCCGGGCTCGACTGGCAAGTACCGGATCATCAGAGATCAACAGGCCACCACCCCCGGTCGTGATGATCTTGTTGCCATTAAAGCTGAGCACGCCGACCTGGCCAAAAGTGCCAACGTGACGGTCGCCACGCCAGGAGCCCAATCCCTCTGCCGCATCTTCCACCAGAGGGATTCGCCAGCGGCGGCAGATATCGCTGAGGTCGGCGATTCGGCAGGGATGCCCGAGGGTATGCATGGGTACGCAAGCGGCAATGCGGGCCCCGGTCAAGCGGTTGTAACAGCCATCATCGCGCAAGTCACCGTGGCGATAGAGGAAGGCCTGCAGAGCGTCCGGACAAAGCCCCATGGTCGGTCTTTCCACGTCGATGAAGACCGGTTGGGCGCCCAGGTAGGCAATCGCATTGGCTGTCGCGACAAACGTGAGGGCCTGCGTCAAGACCTCGCAGCTCGCCTCCACCCCGACCACCCTCAGGGCCAGTTGCAGTGCATGAGTGCCATTGACCGTGGCCACCCCGAACCTGGCCTTGGCAAAGTCCGCAACCGCAACCTCGAAAGCCTCGACATCCGGCCCGACCGAGGACACGATGCCGGATTCAAGGCAAGCGATAACCGCTTCGCGCTCGACGACAGAGAACGTCGAACGATGAAGCGGCAAAGGACCTGACCCCAACCAGTCACGGATGGAATCAATCAAGGGTTGGGTATGCGTTTCAGACATGCCGCGTTACTGCCAAACAAGATAACCGTAATCGCTGAAAGCGAAGAAGGTAACCCCAAGGCGTGAGCGTACCCCAAAAATCACCGGGCCATGGCCATCGGATACTCTGGATGAAATCGAGCGAAACGTCGTGTGCGTCGATTGGCTATCGGCCGGCCATTACCGGGGAAAGTAACCCCCGGGCACCACTGGCTAACCGGCCAATTGGCGAGCGATGTCCTGGCGACGAATCTTGGCATTGTGGCGAATATCGACGGGAAAGGCTTTCAGGACTTCAACGCGCTCGATACCTTTCCCTTGCAAATGCTGACGGACCTTGGCCAACACATCAGAAGCCCTACCACCAGGGTCGAGTTCGATGGCAATGGCCGGCTGTTGCTCGCCCGGCTTGCCAATGCCGACCAGGGCCGAACGGTAAACGCCATCAATGGCATTGATCGGCCCTTCCAGACATTCGGTGTAAAGCTCGCCGTGGGCTGTGCGAACGCGTTCGGATTTGCGGCCACAGAACCACAGGCGGCCGTCCTGGTCTTGCCAACCCAGGTCGCCCATGCGATGCCAGATGCGCCCGTCAGAATCGGTCATCTTGGCCTGCCGAGTCTGGGTTTCGCGTTCCCAATAGGTATCCGTAACGGTGGGACCATAAACACAAATTTCGCCAATGGTGCCGGGCTCCACATCGCTGGCATGCTCGGCCAGGCCGATGGCCTCGTCACTGATCTGGATCACTCGTACCCGGTTGGCCGACAGCGGCCGACCCACGCAAATACCGCGCCCGGTCATGTTCCCCTCGGACAAACCGCCGGCCAGTTCGCGGCCGCTGATAGTCGCCACGGGCAGGCATTCGGTGGCGCCATAGGGGGTATGGATATCCGCCCGGGTGCTGAGTGCGGCGTGCATGCGCTCAATGACCTTGGGGTGCACGGGGGCGCCGGCCGAGAGTACGCGCTTCAAACCCGGCAACTCGATGTTGCGCGCCTGCAGGTGGCGGGTAAGCGTGTTCATCAGGGCCGGCGAGCCAAACAGGTTGGTCACCTGATAACTGTTGATCAGGCTGACCAGCATGTCGGGGTCGACACGAGCTGGACGGGTGAAATCCATCGGCGGAATCACGGTGGTCATGCCCAGCGCCGGGTCGAACAGGGCAAACGGCGGGAAGGTAGGCAAATCAACTTCGCCAGGCGCCATCTGGTAGCTGTCGCGTACCAGGTCGACCTGAGCGGCGAAGTGGCGGTGCCGATAGACCACGCCCTTGGGAATGCCGGTGGAGCCGGAGGTGAAAAGAATGGCCGCCGGATCGTCGGGCTGGACCTGCACGGCATCGCCGATTTTTTTAGTTACCGGCTGGCCATCGGCGCCGGATTTCAGCAGGCTTTTATACGACACCCCGCCCCATCCCAGTCGCGGGCCGACGGTGATGACTTTCTGGATGTTGCCGCGCGCCCAACCCAGCAACAAACGGGCAATCTGCGCGCGAGTGATGCCGATGAACACCTCGGGTCGAGCTTCGCCCAGGCAGGCCTTGAGGGGTTTGAGACCAATGCCGGGATCGACCAGCACCGGCACCGCGCCGACCTTGAACAAGGCGAAAAACAGGGCGAAAAACTCCAGCGACGGCGGCACCATGAAGGCTACCCGGGTGCCGGGCTGGATGCCTTCGGCAGCCAGACCAGCGGCCAGGCGGTCCGTCAGGTCATTGAGTTGCTGGTAACTGTAACGCTGGTCTTGCCAACCGTCGGCAGTACGCTTGCGCGGTATGATCAGCGCCGTCGCATGCGGTTGGGCCAGTGCCTGCTGGCTGAGGGCGTGGGCGATATTCATTCGGTATACCCCGTCGTCAACCCGTTAACCACTCCCGGGCCAATGGCACGATACGGTCAGCAGCGTCTTCCAGCACGTAATGACCAGCGTCTTCGAAGTAGTGCACCGGCGCGGCGGGCAGGAATTGCTTCCACATCGCCAACACCTTGTCGTTGAAAACAAAGTCCTTGGCGCCCCAGGCAAAAATAACCGGCTTGTCTTTCAGTTTGTCCAGACCCTGCTCGGTCTTGTCCAGCACGGCCCAGGCTTCATCGGTTTCGCTCAAGGGGATGTCCTGAACGAAGCGCAGCGTGGCCAGGCGGTCCGCCGGCTTGCCGCGATAAGGCGCAGTCAGGCCGCGGGCGACATCCGGGTCCAGCTTCTTGGCCGTGGCCATGCTCGTGGCAAGGCCGGAAAAGGCGTTGAAACGATTGATCAGGAAAGCACCGAAGCGAGTGCGGGCGAACTGAAGCGAGCCAGGCAGGCTTTCATCGGGCGGGATATTGAAGGCCCAGGTATTCAGGATGATGATGCGGCGAACCCGCTCCGGATTGCGCACCGCCCAGGACAAGCCAATCGCCCCGCCCCAGTCGTGAACGATCAGGTCGACTTCGCGTTCGGGCTCGACTTCATCGAGCCAGTGGCCGAAGTCGTCTACCCGGCTTTGCAGGGTGTAGCGATAGGTTTCGTCACCGGGCCGATCCGACAGACCCATGCCAATGTGGTCGGGCACCAGGCAGCGGAAATCCGGCGACAGCGCCTTGACCAGCGAACGGTAGTAGAACGACCAGGTGGGGTTGCCATGCACCATCACCACCGGCTGGTTGTCAACCTCGCCTTCGTCGATGAAGTGGAGGCGGTGGCCGGAGGCCGTCGTGTGGTAGTTGCTCTCGAAAGGGTAGAGCGGGGATGAGAAGTTCGGCATCAGCGAGAGCGTAGTTGGTTAATGGGAAAGGGTGGTGGTTGTTGGTGCTTCGATTTGGTTAGAGATGGTTGGTTTTTTGGGTTCCAAATCTCACTCTGCGAGTCCGGGATGACGAGCTTCGCCCGTCATTTTTCCCTCTCACCTCTTACCTTTTACTGCTCCTACCAAACCACTTCGGCCATGGCGCAGTTCAGGCCGGACCCAATACCCATCAGGGCCATGCGATCGCCCCGCTTGACGCGGTCTTCCTGGATCATCCGAGACATCACGGTCGGAATCGACGCCGGGCCGATATTGCCCAGGAAGGGAAAAATTCGGTAGACCTTGCTGGGATCGGCGCCGAAGGCACGAATGAAATTCTCGGTGTGAGCCTTGGAGACCTGATGGATGACCACGTGATCCAATTCTTGCACCACCCAGCCCATTACTTGACGAGCAGCGGCAAAAGTCAGGCCGGCCAGCTTCATTCCTTCGATAAGCAGGCTCTTGGTGTCGGTCCACATCTGGTGGTTCCAGCCACGGCACAAATTATTGAACTGGGTTGCCGCACGCGCCACACCGCCGCGGTACTGGTGGCCATCCGGCTCAAGATCGCCGCGCGACATCACCATGGCCGCCGAGCCGGAACCCAGGGTCAGCGTGGCAAATTCGCTCTTGAACTGCGACCGGGTGACCTTGGGCTGAAGCAGGCGTTCAATGGTGGTTTCGTTGATATCGCGGCTGTTCTCGCCGTTGACGATCAGGGCGTAGTCGATGTCGCCGCGCTGCAGCATGTGGGCAGCGATGTTCATGCCATTGACAAAGGCCAGACAGGCATTGCCGACGTCAAAGCTTTCGCAGGTGTTCGCCAACTTCAGATTGCCATGCACCATGCAGGCGGTCGACGGTTCCAGAAAATCGCGGGACACCGAGGTATTGATCAGGATGCCCACCTGCTTCGGGTCGACATCGGCGTCGGCCAGGGCCTTTCTCGCGGCCAGGGTCGCACCGTCAGAGGGCATCATGCCTGCATCCCAGAACCGACGCTCCATGATGCCGGCCAAGTCGATAAGCGGGTTACCGGGCACTCGCAGCTTCTTGAAGGTGGGCGCCAGCCGCTCGGCCACCTCTTCGCTGGTGACGCGATGCGGGGGCTCGATGTGAGCAACAGACTTGATGACGACATTATCAAACAGCATGAAACGGTCCCGGCCCGATCAGGGCGTTGCAGAAAATCAACACGCTATTATAGTCCCAGTTTCCAGACGTGCACTTTCATGTCGACCAAGCCGTCCCTCGAGCACCGCATCACCGCTGCCGCACAAGCGCTCCGCCAAGCCGAACAACCGCTGAGAATCCTCGGCCTGCTGGCTTGGCCGCTGTCGGTGCGGCAACAATTTCTCGCCGATAACGACCGCGAAATGCCGGTGGTGGAATATCCGCGGGCTGATACTCGCAGCGTGGACGATGCACTGGCCGTCGCACGACCGCTTATCGAGCGAACCGGTCCGGCGCGCGACTGGCTGGACCGCATTGTCAGCCGCATCGCTACCGCCGCGCGGATGATCAATCACCTGGGACAACCCGCCTTCTTCGATGCCTCTACCGAACTGTACGGCGCGCCCTCCTTGACACTGGCCGACGCCGGGCAAAGCCCGCTTGACCTGGCCAAGCGCCTCAGGCGCATCATCGACGGGCTCAGCCATATCGAACTGGGCGCTCCGGCCGACGCCAGCGCAAGCGCCGAGGACGTCGCCCACCGCATGCAAATCGCGGTGGAACGCTTTTTTGGCGACGAGGCGCCGACCATCGAAATCGTTGACAACCTGTCGGCGAATGCCACCGCCGGCGCTGATCGCATCCGCATTCGCTCGACGGCCCGGTTTACCGACCGCGACGTGGAGCAACTGGTCCATCATGAAGCCGGCATCCATGTGACCACTGCACTGAACGGTCGCCACCAAAGCGCCTTGCCGATTCTGGCCGCCAGTCACCCCGGCACCACGCGTACACAGGAAGGCCTGGCAGTGTTTTCCGAGTTCATTACCGGCTGCATGGACCTCGACCGTCTGGGTCGTTTGGCCGACCGGGTACTGGGCATTCAGATGGCCGTGGACGGAGCCGACTTTCTCGAGGTGCATCGCTACTTTTTGTCGCGAAGCCAGGAATCGATGTTGTGTGATGCCAGCGAATTAGCCATACGCAAACTGGCCTTCGAACAGGCCCGGCGGGTATTCCGCGGGGGCCCGCTCGGCGGAGGCGCACCCTTTACCAAGGATGTGGTTTACCTGGACGGCCTGCTTCGCGTGCACGACTTCCTGCGATCGGTAGTCGCCGCTGGCCGCGCCGATGTACTCATGCTGCTGTTCTGCGGCAAGCTGGATCTGGAAGACATCCCGGCACTCTGCGAACTGGCCGAACTGGGTCTGCTGAAACCACCGAGATTTCTGCCCGCCTGGGCTTCCGATCGCCGCTTTCTGGTCAGTTACCTGGCCTATTCAGGATTTCTCAGCCGGGTACGGATGGGCCAGGTGCACCAGCGATATTCCGAGGTGCTTGCCCGGGCACCGAAAGTCGATTGGAAGTAAGGGAGAGGCGCTGGGGTCGGGGAGTTTTGGCGACACCCCGAGGACGTCCTTGTCGTCCCGGCCGGAACGGCATCTCAGGTTCGGATCAGGCGGTTGAGCAGGGATCTCAATGCCAGGGGGCGGATCGGCTTGTGAAGGAATTCGCAGCCGGCGGCTTTGGCGGCCTGGCGAACTTCAGCGGCGTGGTCGGCGCTAATGAGCACGGTCGGGCAGTTCAAGCCCGCGGGTTGCAGGCGGCAGAGCAGCTCGAGGCCGGTCAGGCCGTTGTCGAGGTGGTAGTCCAGGACGAGCAGGTCGGGACGGCGGGTAGCCCAGGCGTCAAGGGCTTCGTCATCGGCGCCGACGGCTTGAACGTCGAATCCCCAGCCGGTCAGCAGGCCCTCCAGCGAGACGCGCATGGAGGGATCGTTATCGACCACCAGGATGCGACCGCCGGCGTCCAGCGGCCGGCGGTCACCCTGACTGACTGGCTCCGGGATTTCTGCCGAGACACGCGGCACGCTGACGCCGAAAAAGGTGCCCTTACCCGGCGCACTGGAAAGGCTTAGCGGGTGGTCCAGCAGGCGGGCCATGCGTTCGGCTATCGCAAGCCCAAGCCCAAGACCGGGTGCATGGCGATCCTTGTCAAGCCGCCGGAACTCTTCGAAGATCAAGGCCTGCTCGGCCAGCGGAATGCCCGGCCCGGTATCCCAGACGCCGGCCAGCACGCGATTGCCTTGGCGGCGGCAGCCAATCACGATGCGGCCCTGGTCGGTGTAGCGGACCGCATTGGAGAGAAAATTCTGCAGGATGCGACGAAGCAGCTGCGGGTCCGACTCTACCCATACACCTGTTTGCATCCCGCTGAGCGTCAGGCCACGCTCACGTGCCATGAGTCGAAACTCTCCGCTCAGCTGGCCAAACAACTCGCCCAGCGGAAAGCGGCTGATTCTCGGCTCCAGCCCGCCGGCGTCCAGACGGGAAATATCCAGAAGCCCTTCGAGCAGGTTTTCCGTGGCCGACAGCGCGCCGGAGATTTGCTTGAGCGGTTCGATCTCGGCCGGCTGGCTGAGCCGGCCCGACAGCGAGTGGGTGAGCAACTGCGCAGCATTGAGCGGCTGGACCAGGTCGTGGCTGACCGCGGCCAGGAAGCGGGTCTTGGCCTCGGAGGCGCGCTCGGCGTGCAGCTTGGCCTGTTCCAGCTCGGCGGTTCGGGCCGCGACGCGCTGCTCCAGCGTTTCGTTGATTTGCTGAAGTTCGGCGGCGGTCTTGCGCGAGGCGGTGACGTCGGTAAAGGTGGCCACGAAGCCACCGCCCGGCATGGGGTTGCCGCGAATTTCGATGATGCGCCCATCCGGCCAGGGCCGCTCGATCAGGTGGCGTGAGCCGGCCCGCTTGAAGGCCAGTCGACGTTCAATGCGCGCTTCAATGTCCCTCGGGTCAGCCGGGTTGCCGTCCATCAGTCCCTGTCGGGCGTTGTAGCGCAGCAGTTCGACCACCGGGCGGCCGACGCAAATCAGTTCCGGCGGGTAGTCGAACAGCGCAAGATAAGCCGAGTTCCAGGCAACCAGTCGCATGTCCTGGTCAACCACGCAGACACCCTGGCTCATGTTTTCCAGCGCGCCTGAAAGAACTTCTTGTGAAAAGCGCGCCTGGGCGGCGGCCTGTCCAACCAGGTCGGCCACGGTATCGAGCGGCGCAGGCGTGCGACGGCGCGCGGCTTCCAGCAGCAGCCTTGATGACGCCGAACCCACCACGGCTGACAGTTCGTGTTCCAGCGCCGATTCCAACTGTCCGGCTTCCAGGGCGGCAGCATCGCGGCCGCTGAACAGCCGCTCGACCCGGGCCTCGGGCAGGAAGCGCTCGGCCAGGTCGATCAGCACTCGCCGCTCCAGCCGACCGCCCTGGACCGGATCACGCTCTGGCCCCGGCCAAAAGCGCGCCACCAGCCAGATGACCAGGCCGTTGACCAACAGGGAGCTCGAAACCGCCCGACTGAGCGCATCCAGGTTGCCCAGGCCCAGTAACTGCTCGGGCGAGAGCAGACTTAAGCCCAAGGGTCCCTGCCCTACCCAGGCCGGACCGCTGCCGTCCACGCTGAACGCCAGCGGCAGGAACAACACGTAGGCCCAGACCAGCATGCCACTGACCAAGCCGGCCAGAATGGCCCGTGCCGGCAATCCGGGCCGGTACACCGCAAGCATCACCGCCGGAGCCAACTGGGCGAGGCCGGAAAAACTGAGCGCGCCGATATCGGCTAGGGCTTCGGTGGTATCGACCGCCCGCCCATAGACATAGGCCAGCACCAGCACCAGGGCGATGCCAAAGCGGCGTTGCTGGCGAACCGGAACGACCAGCTCGCTCACCGGCCCCCAATTCCGATTCAGTAGTGCCGGCGTGAGCCAGTGATTGCCGATCATGATCGACAGGGTCAGGCTGGCCAGGATAACCATGCCGGTCGCTGCGCTCAGGCCACCCAGAAAGGCAAACAGCGCAAGCCCTCCACGGTCATCGGCCAGCGGCAGCATCAGCACGTACAGATCCGGCGGCACGCCCTGCCCGGCCAGCAAGGCATTGCCGGCCCAGGCCAGCGGCAGGATCGGCAGCGCAATCAGAATCAGAAACAGCGGAAACAGCCAGCGCGCAGCGCGCAGGTGGGACTGATCACGACACTCCACGACGCCAATATGGAATTGGTGCGGCAGGGTGAACATGGCCAGCGCGCCGAGCAGGCCTAAGGTGATGAAGCTGTCGAGGTCGGTAAACGCTGGCGGCGAGACCGAGGCCATCATATCGCCAGGGCCGCTGAACAGCCCGAACAGCACGAAGGCGCCCAGGGCCAGCATCGCGGTGAGTTTGAACAGCGATTCGAAACCCATGGCCAGCACCAGGCCGCGATTATGCTCGGTGGCCGAGGCGCGCCGGGTGCCGAACAGCATGGCGAAGATAGCCATGAAAACGGCGATATAAAACGCCAGATCCTGCCAGGCGGCCACTTCGGTTTCAGCCACTCGGCCGAAGGTGAGCGCGCCGAAGCTCATCGCCACGGCTTTCAACTGCAGGGCAATGTAGGGAACCATGCCAAGCATGGCAACGGCCGTCACCGAGGCGGCCAGCACGGACGATTTGCCGAAGCGGCTGGCAATGAAGTCGGCGATGGAGGGGGAGTTCTCGGCCTTGCTCAAGCGAACCAGGCGAGCCAGGAACGGGAAGCAGAGCGCGAAAAGAAAAATCGTGCCAACAAAAGTTGGCGGTATCAGCCATCCTGAGCGGGCGGCCTGGGTGGTGGTGCCGTAGAAAGTCCAGGCGGTGCAATAAACGGCCAGCGATAGCGAGTAGACCAGCGGCCACCAGCGCCGGGTAAGCGCCTGGCCGCGTTCGCCGTACACCGCCACGGCAAACAGCAGGCCCAGCCAGGCCAGGCTAGCCAGAAGAATGGTGGCGGTGGACAAACTCAGCACCTCGCTAGTTTACGGGTTGTAGAAGGGTTCGGGCATCGGGTGGTGCCGGCTGTGGCGGAGCGTTCGGGGCGATCGGCTTGGACAATGATTGCTGGCGCTGGGGATGGGGGTGCTTTTCAGCGTGGGTTCCGGGTTTGTAGGGTGGCTTGCTTCTGTTGGCGTTCCTGCCAGGCCAGGGGGCTGCTTTTTTCGAGTTTGCGTCCGCGCCCCTTCCGCGCCGCCACAGCCAACACCACCCGATGCGACAGGCTGAGGGTTTTTGGAGGGGGGGTGCCGAACGTGCGCGGGTTTTCCGCCGCGTCCGAGGAATCTGCTGGCGCGCACTGAAACCACCACGACCTTCCGCATCTCGATCAAAAACTCCCAACCTTCAGCGGGGAGTCGTGCTGGATGATGTCGAGCACTGGGGCGCGGCAGCCTCTCCAATGCATCCGGCGCCTCTCGCCGCCAACCACCACAACCACCAGAATCCCCGGAACCAAAAAGTCCGGGGTGGCTGCGGTGTTTTGCAACCACCCCGGTACCGGGGAGAGTCCGGTAGTTGACCGATTCGATCAGAAGTTGACCTGGCCGGTCAGGGTGACGGTGCGCGGCGGGCCGTAGAAAGCGTTCATGATGCCTTCCAGACCCAGGGTGGAAGCCGTACCGTCTGGCGTGGCGAAGGCATAGCCCGAGACCTTGTATTCACGGTCGCTCAAGTTGCGGCCGTGCAGGCCAATCTCGTAGCGGTTGTCGGCGCGACGCCAGACGAAGCTCAGGTCATACAGCGAGTAAGACGGCTGATCGAGGAAATCCGAGGGAATCTCGAACTGGTTGGTCTTGGAGCGGTAGGACCAGGCGCCGATGATGGAGAAGTCACCATCGGTGCCAAACCACTCGACCGGCATGTCGTAACGCAGACGAGCGTGGGCAGTCCACTTGGGCGTGTTCTGGATAACGCGCTGGTCGGCCACGTCTTCCAGTGCCGATTCACCAGTGGCCGGGTTGGTAACGGCGGTGATGAACTCATCGTAGCCCGCGTCGACGTAACCCACGGCGGTCGCCAGGCTGACGGCATCGCCGCCGGCAAACACGTCCTGACCAAGCACCGCGGTGGATTCGAACTCGAAGCCCTTGATGGTGGCCGAGCCAGCGTTGGTGGTGACACCCGCGAAAGTATCGGCAATGCCATCACCGGTCGTGTCGGCACCAATTGAACCCGGCACTTGAATGTCGGTGTAGTCAGAGTAGAAGAAGGCCAGGCTGGTGTTGACGCGGCCATCCAGCCAGCGCGATTTCAGGCCGATTTCATAGGTGTCGACGAATTCCGGCGCGAAGCGCATGAACTCGAAGATTTCATCGTCGGTGGGCGGGTTGCCGTCGGTACCTGGCGCCAGGGTAGTCAGGCCACGGGGATCAAAACCGCCACCCTTGAAGCCCTGCGACCAGGACACGTAAAGATTCTGATCCGGGTTCGGTTTCCAGGCCAGGCTGACGCGCGGAGTGAACTCGGTGAAGGTGTCCGAGCCGTCGAAATCGGAAGTGGTAGCGAGGACAATCGGGTCGCCGCCAAAAAACTCGGAAGGACCCAGCAGGTTCTGGCGCAGTACACGTGACGAGCGCTTGTCGCTGGTGTAGCGACCACCAACCGACAGTTCCAGGTCAGTGTCCATGTCGAACCACGCACCGAGGTCAAAGCTGAAGTCAGCGAACAGCGACCAGCTGCTGGTATCCACATCGCCCTTGGTGAAGGCGTTCAGGCCCGGCGCGCCAATCAATTCACCGGTTTCGAAAAGACGAACATCAAAGGGTCCGAAGGCGTTGGCATCCAGATAGTAAAAGCCCATGACACCGTTGACCCGGTCAGCCGTGTAGTTGAGCTGGAATTCCTGGCTGAACTGGTCGCTGTCGTAGATGGTAGCCACGTCGACATCCACGCCGGGCAGCGCGTCGAAGTCGATCTGCTGGGTGTTTTCGTTATTGCGGTAGGCGGTGATGCTCTTGAATTGCCAGTTGCTGTTGATGTCGTACTCGGCCAGCAGGCTCAGGCCCCAGGCCTCGGTGAAGTTTTCGCCGGTCAGGCCGCCGCGCGAATCGAACACGTTATCCAGCACCGGCGCACCCGAGAACAGGCCCGGAATCAGGCGGTGTCCACCCACCGGATTGGAGGTGTCCTCGTAGTAATCGCCCGCCAGGCGAACAAACCAGGCGTCTCCGGGTGTCCACTCGATGCTGGCGCGAGCGGCGACGACATCCTTGTTGTAATTGTCGGCGCCGGTGGTCAGGTTGGTGCCAAAGCCATCGCGGTTCAGCGTCGCAACGGCGCCGCCGATAGCGACACTGTCGGATAGCGGAGTTTCACCAGAGACCATCAGGTCGCGCTGCGAATAACTGCCAAGGCTGCCGCGAATGCGCATGGCCGGCTCGTTGCCCAGGCGGCGGGTGACGTATTTGACGGCCCCGCCGATCGTGTTGCGTCCATACAGCGTGCCCTGCGGGCCGCGCAGCACTTCAATGCGCTCGACATCGTAGATATCCAGCACCGCGCCCTGTGGGCGGTTCAGATAGACATCATCAATGTAGATCCCTACGCCAGCCTCGAAGCCGGCGACCGGATCCTGCTGGCCAACGCCACGGATAAAGGCGGTGAGCGTGTTGCTGGTGCCGCGCGACACTTCCAGGGTGGTGTTGGGCACGACCTGCTTCAGGTAGGTGATGTCCTGGGCACCCACCTCGTCAAGCTCCTGACCCGACAAGGTCGTCAGTGAAATCGGAACATCCAGTGCCGATTCCTCGCGCCGGCGCGCTGTCACCTGAATCGTGTCAATGGGCGTGTCGGCAAGATCGCGCTCGGCGCGCTCGTCGTCATTTGGATCCGTTTGTGCGGCCAGGCCACTGGACAGGGCCAGGCCAATGGCCAGGCTGAGTGCGGAAAGACGTGCAGTTTTCATGTGCGCTCCGTGATTCTTGTTGGTTGTTTCGGCAGGGGCATCCCTCTCGATGGTCAGCTTGCGCCAGGCCGGTGCGACTGTAACTTGTACCTTGGTACAGTTTCTCGCCGCCGCCGGCCGAGGTGAACATGGACGCCTGTTTCATCACCTTTGAGCGAGAACGGCATGCTGAGCCTGATTGGTTTGCTGGGCGGCCTGGCCCTGCTGATTGTCCTGACCATGCGCGGCATGAGCCTGTTCGTGGCCACGCCGCTGTGCGCGCTGATCGTCGCCCTGACCTCGGGCGTGGCGCTGCTGCCACCAATGGCGCCCGAAGGCGGCGTGGACCTGGTCACCCAGTACATGAACGGCTTTACCGGCTTTATCGCCTCGTGGTTTTTCGTGTTTCTGCTGGGCTCGCTGTTCGGCAAGATGATGGAATCGTCCGGCGGGGCCGACAGCGTATCGCGCTGGATCATCACCCGGCTGGGCACCGATCGCGCTGCCCTGGCCGTTGTTCTCGCCTGTGCGGTGCTCACCTATGGCGGGGTAAGCCTGTTCGTGGTGGCCTTCTCCGTCTATCCGATGGCCCTGGCCTTGTTCCGCGGCGCCAACTTGCCGCGCCGTTTCATTCCGGCGACGCTGGCATTCGGTTCGGTGACCTTCACCATGACCTCGGCCGGGTCGCCGGAAATCCAGAACTGGATTCCGGTAGAGCACCTGGGCACCAGCCCGCTGGCAGCCTGGGAGGCCAGCCTGGTGGTGGCCATTTTCATGGCAACGACAGGCTACCTCTGGTTGCGCTGGATGCTGCGGCGGGCGGTGGCGCGCGGCGAATTTTTTGAAGAGCGCGCCGATGACCCGAACGATGAACGCGACCAACTGCCGCACCCGGCACTGGCCATGATTCCTCTTCTGCTGGTGCTGGGAATTTCCTTCACCACCCACGATGCGCTCGGCACCTCGGCGCTGATCGTCGCACTGCTGGCCGGCACCCTGGGTGCGGCGGCGATCAACCTGCGTCACCTGCACAAGCCCGGCGAGGCCCTCACCGAAGGCGGCACCGGTGCATTGATTGCCATTGGTAACACCGCGGCGGTCGTGGGCTTTGGCACCGTTGCGCGCGTGTCACCGGCCTTCGATGCGGCGGTGGTGTGGGTGACTGCCCTGCCCGGCTCGGGCCTGCTCTCGGCAGCCGTGGCGGTATCGGCCATTGCTGCCATGACCGGCTCGGCCTCCGGCGGCCAGGCCATCGCCCTGCCCATTCTCGGCCCGCATTACATGGACCAGGGCGTGGACCCCGATCAGCTTCACAGAGTCGTCGCCATTTCCTCCGGCGCGCTCGACTCTCTGCCGCACAACGGCTACGTCGTCACCACCATCCGCGCCATTTGCAAGGAAACCCACGCCGCCGCCTACGCCCCGATGGGAGCCTTGACCGTGCTGGTGCCGTTGGCGGGCTTGGTGTTGTGTTTGGGACTTTTCTGGATCGGGCTTTGATCTTGGGGAGAAGGGAGAAGGGAGAAGGGAGCAGACGCTTCGTGTCATCCCGGCCTTGAGCCGGGATCTCAGGCACCCAGCCTTCGATCAACCCCAATAAAACCGCCGGTCTGGGGTCCCGAGTATCGCTTCGCGATCCCGGGATGACATTCAGGGGATTACGCCGATCAGGCCGGCGATGACGCCAAGGCCGGCCATGGTGCCGATCAGGGGGTATAGGCCCCACTTCAGTCGGAACAGCAGCGCGGCGGCGACCGCGGTCAGGCCAAGGGCCAGGAGGTCGACGGTGGCGAGAACCGGCAAGTCGAGTTCAATACCGGGTGCAGCGAGGGTTTGCTGGTCGGCGAACAGCAGGCGCAGGCCGAACCAGACGGCCAGGTTGGCGATGACGCCGACCACGGCGGCGGTGATGCCACGCAGGGCGCCGGCGATACGCGGGCTGTTGCGCAGTTGTTCGATGCGCGGGGCGAACAGGAATACCCAGAGGAATGACGGGGCGAACATTACCCAGGTGGTGAGCATGCCACCCAGGCTGCCGGCCAGCAGCGGGTGCAGTACGGCATCGTGACGCCAGGCGGCCAGGAAGCCGACAAACTGGGTGACCAGGATCAGCGGGCCCGGCGTGGTTTCGGCCAGGCCCAGGCCGTCGAGCATTTCAGCCGCTGTTACCCAGTCACGACTTTCGGCGGCGAACTGGGCTACCCAGGCCAGCACGGCATAAGCTCCACCAAAGCCGGCCACGGCAATCAGGCTGAAGAAGCCGGCGATTTCAGTCCAGACCGATTCGCGCCCCAGCCACGCCAGCAAGGCGACCAGCGGTAACAACCAGGCAAACAGGCAAAGCAGCGAGGCGCGCCATTGCATCGGGCGCGGCTCGACCGCATCACCGGCAGCCGCCGGTTCCCGGCCGTACAGCAACAGGCCAGCCAGGCCGGCACCCAGCACCACCAGCGGGAAGGCCAGGTTGAACACGAACATGGCGATGAAGGCGGCGATAGCGATCACGATGGCCGCGCGGCCGTGGACGATCTTGCCGGCCATGCGCCAAAGCGCCTGGGCAACAATGGCCAGCACCGCACATTTCAGGCCGAACAGCAAGCCTTCGACCAGCCCGACCTGGCCGACAGTGACGTAGGCCAGGCTCAAGCCCAGCATCAGCACCGCGCCCGGCAGCACGAAGATGATTCCGGCCAGCAGCCCGCCTCGGACGCCGTGCAGCAACCAGCCGATGTAGGTGGCCAGCTGCTGGGCTTCGGGCCCGGGCAATAGCATGCAGAAATTCAGCGCGTGGTTGAAGCGCGCCTGGTCCAGCCAGCCCTTTTCATCGACGATGAGCCGCTGCATGACCGCAATTTGCGCCGCGGGGCCGCCAAAGCTCAGGAAAGCCACCTGCCACCAGACCCGGAGGGCCTGGTCGAGGGTGGGGGTCGCGCTTGGGGGCGAGTTTGGTTGGGTGGCTGCTGGCATGGCTTGGTGATTCCGCGGGTCTGAGATCCCGGATACCGCTGCGCGGTTCTTCGACGACAGGATGGCGGGCCGGGACGACAGCTCCGACTCCCGTCTCCCGCCTTCCCTCTCCCCGCCTTTAGATCACACCGCTTTCAAAGCGGTTTCCAGGTCGCCGATGAGGTCGTCGACGTCTTCGATGCCGACCGACAGGCGGATCAGGCTGTCGCTGATACCGAGAACGTCGCGGCGGTGTTTGGGGACGGAGCCGTGGGTCATGATGGCAGGGTGGTTGACCAGGGATTCGACGCCGCCCAGTGACTCAGCCAGGGCGAACAGGTGGGTGTTTTCCAGGAAGCGCCGGGCGCGGGCCAGGTCGCCGCCGATGTCGAAGCTGACCATGCCGCCGAAGCCGGCCATTTGTTTCTCGGCCAGGGCTTTTTGCGGGTGGCTGTCCAGGCCGGGATAAATGACTTTTTCGATCTTGGACTGGGTGGTCAGCCATTCGGCGATCTTGCCGGCGTTTTCGCAGTGGGCTTTCATGCGAAGGGCCAGGGTCTTGACCCCGCGCATCACCAGGAAGGCATCGAACGGGCCCTGTACGCCGCCCGAGGCGTTCTGCAGGTAGCCGATCTTTTCGCCCAGTTCGTCGTCCTTGACCACCAGCGCGCCGCCGACCATGTCGGAGTGGCCGTTCAGGTACTTGGTGACCGAATGCACCACCACGTCGGCGCCCAGCGCGATGGGCTGCTGGAGCATGGGCGTGGCGAAGGTGTTGTCGACCACCAGCAAGGCGCCGGCTTCGCGGGCCAGTTCGGCCACGGCGGCGATGTCGACCAGCTGCAGCATGGGGTTGGTGGGCGTTTCGACCCAGATCATGCGCGTCTTGTCGGTGATGGCGGCGCGCGCGGCGTCCAGGTCGGCCAGGTTCTCGAAGCTGAAGCTCAGGCCGGAGGCGCGCTTGCGGACGTTCTCGAACAGGCGGTAGGTGCCGCCATAGAGATCGTCCATGGCCAGCACGTGGTCACCGGGCTCGAGCAGGTGCAACAGGCAGTCGATGGCGGCCATGCCGGAGCCGTAGGCAAAACCATGGCGGCCGCCTTCTAGATCGGCAATGCATGCTTCCCAGGCCTTGCGGGTGGGGTTGTGCGAACGCGAATACTCGTAACCCTGGTGGTCGCCGGGGCTGCGCTGGACATAGGTCGAAGTGGTGTAGATCGGCGTCATGATGGCGCCGGTCGACGGATCCGGCTGCTGGCCGGCATGGATAACGCGGGTTGAAAGTTTATGGGGCATGGTTATGAAGGCGGTGAAAGGTGAAAGGTGAAAGGTGAAGGATTTTGGGTCAAAGGTACAGGGCAGGAGCATAGCAGGCCACCCGCTTATGTCTGGTCGCCGGGTGAACCCTTTTACCTCTTACCTTTTACCTCCAATTACAACCTGGTCAATACCAGGCTGGCGATGGCGGCAAAGCCGGCGATGCCGGTGCCGACGATGGCAACCCAGGTCCAGGGGCTGATTGGCTGGCGCTGTTCGGTCTGCTGGAGCACGCTGGGCGGGCGCAGGCCCGGGGCCTGGAGCACGAAACGGTGGGCACCCAGGCGGATTTCGTCGCCGGACTTGAGCGGCTGGCGGGCCACCGGCTGGCCGTTGACGAAGGCCTCGTAGTCGGCTTCCAGCATCAGCGTTTCGCCGTCGAAGCGAATGCGCGCGTGGCTGGACTCGATGCCCTCGAGCTGGATATCGGCGCTGTCGACGCTGCCGATGTCGGTGTCCTGGTCGGCCAGGTTGAAGGTCTGGCCGGTGTTGGGGCCGGAGGCGGCTTTAAGGCGAAAGGTCATGTTAAAGGCGGTGAAAGGTGAAAGGTGAAAGGTGAAAGGTGAGAGGTTACTTCGGGCCGGTTTGGTAATCGATTAGTTCTCTTAAGACCGAGGTGGCGTAGCTGCCCTGGCCCAGGGAAAATCCGATGTTCATTGTCTGGGGGTCGGGGAAGTGCCATTCAAGGTTCTGGACGGCCATGCGCAGGGCGCGGCGCTGGCTTTTCAGCTTGAAGCGCTTGAGACCGGTCACCAGTTCGGGCTCGGCGTCGATGAAGCGTTGTTCCAGCGCGGCGGCTTGGCCCGAGATGGGCAGTTCGCCCTCGCCGACCAGTGGGCCGCTGGGGTGGATGTCCATCCGCTTGCAGCGGTCGATTTGTTCAGCGTCGCTGGCATCGGCTTCGAAAAAGGAGTGGCTGCCATCAAGCACTGCCAGTTCGCCGTCGATCAGGCAGTTCCAATCGCCGCGTTCGATGCGTTCGGCCAGCACCTGATTGAAGATCAGGCTGCGCGCGGCTGACAGGTAAAAGCCGCGCTTGTTCTTGGAGGGGCTCTTGCGCAACTCGCCGGCAAACAGCGCGCGGGCGCGGGCCAGGTTGTTGCCGCCAAAGCGTTGCTCACCAAAGCCATTGGGCACGCCCTGAAGCCTGACCGCCTGCAGGCGCTGCTCAAGCACGTCGAGATCGCCGTCGAGCTCTCGCACCACCAGCTCGAAGCGATTGCCGGTCAAGCGACCGCGCTGGATCTTGCGACGCGAGCGGGTGGCCGACAGGATGCGAACGCCCTCGATATTCCAACTGGCCCAGTCAGGGTCGGTCTCGCCGGCCAGGTGCAGGGAAAACAGCTGGCGGGTGACGGCGTTGCGGTCCTTGAGGCCCGCGAAGCTGACATCGCGTGGGTGACGACCGGCGGCACGGGCCAGTTCGGTGGCGACGAACACAGTGTTCTGCTCGCGCTTTTCAATATCGAACCACAGGTGCTCGCCTTCGCCATCGGGCTGATGGCCAAGGTTTTCGATCACGATGAAATCGTCGGGCCGGGTTCGAATCCGGCCTGTTACCGGCGGGCCGCCGTGGGCATGGGCTGTCATGCTGCTATTGTCGCAGATCAGCTGTCGCTGTCGTTGCCGTCGACAAGACCTGAACGCAGTTGGGGCCACTGCATGGCAAAGGCCCGGGCCAAGTCAGTAGCAGCCTGCTCAATATGATCGCCGCTGACGGCTTCGAGCGGGACTTGGGAGGACCAAAGCAACTTGCCTTGGGGCATGTGGAGCAGTCGGGCCTCGACATTCAGCCCGTTGTTGCCAGCCGCCAGCACTACGCCTTCGATGAGCAGGTCGACAGCCAGGTCAGCGGCCACAGCCTGGGCGACGTCGTCGCGCCCGCGATAGGGACCAAGGGCGGCGCGGCCGATCAATGTCAGCTCGTCGGGCGACTCGCGCCAAAGCGCAGCCAGCAGACGATCGGCCACCACCAGCTGCAATCGCTCATCGTCCATCGCCTGATCCGACAGATCAGCCAGCACATCGAAGGGCAGAATGGCGAGCGCCGGCGTGGGCGATGCTTGCTCGCCCGTGGGCAATTCCGCCGGCTGCGGGGCCAGCAGCGAACCCAGCACGATGGCCGCCAGCAGGCCCAGGCTCAACACCAGCACCAGGCGCTGGCGCTGGCTTCGGCGTAGCTTGCCGGGACGCGAACTGGCCGGCGCCTTGTCCTCGGTCGGTGGGGCTTTCTGGGCTAACTTGAAGGTGGGCTCGTCGGAAGGTGGCGGCGGCACGGCATGGCTGCTGTCGCGCTCGGGCGGCAGGTTCAGTCGGTAGCCGCGCCTCGGGATGGTTTCAATCCATTCGGCCTGGCCGCCGACCGCAATGAAGGCCTGACGCAACTCGCGCACCAAAGCCGCCAAGCCGGCCTCGAAATCGACCACCCGGCCTTCGGCCCAAACGGCATCGGCCAGGCGTTCCCGATCAAGCACTTCATCGGCATTATCGATCAGGAACTCAAGCAGGCGCGCGGCCTGCGGTCGCAATTTCTCGACTCGCCCACTGCCGTCCTCAGCGACCAGTTGGCCATCTGCCGGGTTGAACCGGCAGTGGGCGAAATACAGGCTCATACCTCTTCGACTTTCCAGACGATGATGTTGTACGGGTCATCCGAACCGCGCTCTTCGCGATTGTAGCGAGCACGGATGTGATATCGCTTTCCAGCCTCGATTTCGACTTCGATGGTCCGTTCGGCCTGACGGGCTTCGCGCGACGGGCGTCGCTGCGGCCCCATGCGGCTGAAGTTGGCGTTGACCAGCACGCGCAACTCGTAGCGGCCGGGCTCCAGCCACATGATTTCACGCGCCTGAATATTGCGACCATCAATGCCGACAAAGCGAACGCTGAACAGGTCCTGGGTGGTCTTGCCGGGCGTTCCGACGATAACGGCGGCATCCGGCCCCGGTGAAGTGGTGGGCAAACGCTGCCCCTGGACATTGCTGGCAGCGGCCAACAACCCAAGAACCATCAGGCAGGCTGCCAGATGGCGCAGCGATAAGCGTGTTTTCTTGACATTCAACATGGCGATCTCCTTCGCGATTGACTCTGGTGGTAGCCGAGAACTTCGGCCGCAACCTTACTGTCTCGCAACTGGCAGACAACCACCATGGAAAAGCCCTGAAAGTTTTCTGAAAGAACTTGTAAAGACCCCATATCCTTTCTGATACAGCGTGTTATCAACGCGGCAATCAAATGGATTGCTGCGTGAATGCCCGGCCGGAACGGCCGGAACCTTTGAGCGAAGGCCTGCACGGACATGTGCCGCAAATGCCGCGCAACGAATGCCGTCGGTATTTCGTTGCTGGGTTAATAGCGCCTTCAGTCATCGAGGATCAGTCGATGTATTCCGGATCGACGATCAGGAAAAACTCTTCGTCTTCACCGATCAGGCCAAGCTCGGCCCGCGCCCGTTCTTCGATGGCCGCCAGGCCGGCGCGCAAATCCTCGACTTCGGCGGCCAGGTCGTCGTTGCGCTGCATCAGCTGGCGATTGTCTTCCTGCTGCTGGCTGACCAGCTCGCGCAGATTGCCCACCTCGCGTACGTCCTGCCACAGCCGCCACTGAGCCAGCAGCAACAGCACCACCAGGATGGCCAGGATGATACGCATGGCCTCAGCCGGGCTCCGATTGGGCCAGAAAGGCTTCGATGATGGCCTGATAGAGACCGGGCAAGGCGTCCAGGTCGTTCAGGTTGATACGCTCATCCACCTGATGGATAGTGGCATTGACCGGGCCCAGTTCAACCACCGGAATACCCAGGGGACCAAAAAATCGCCCGTCCGAGGTGCCGCCGCCGGTATCCAGGCGCGCGCTCACGCCCAATTGCTGACGACAGACTTCCGCTGCGATGGCGGGCAGCGCGCCCGTCGCCGGCCCGAAAGGCTCGCCCGACACGCGCCAGTCCAGCGTCCAGTCACCGGGCTGGTGCTGGTCAATCAGTTCTCGCAAGCGGGCCTCAAGCACATCAGCGGTGCTGTTGGGGTTGTTGCGCAGATTGAACAGCACCACCAGCTCGCCGGGAGTGACGTTTTCGGCACCGGTGCCGGCCTGGACGTTGGAAATCTGCAATCGGGTGGGCGGAAAATAGTCGTCGCCGTCGTCGAAATCCAGCTGACCGAGGGCCGCCAGCAGCGCGCCAGCGCGGTGAACCGGGTTGTCGGCCGGGTCGGCATAGGCCGTATGGCCCTGGCGGCCACGAATACTCAGGCGGGCCTGGATGCTGCCGCGTCGACCAATGCGCAGGTTGTCACCCAGACTTTTCAGGCTGGACGGCTCGCCGACCAGGCAGGCATCCGGCAACAGGCCTTGCTGCTGCAGCTCCGGCACAACAATGCGCACCCCATGGTCGGCCGGGCCTTCTTCATCGGAAGTGAGCAGCAGCGAGACGGTGCCGGGGTGGTCGGGATGGTCGGCCAGGTATTGCTCCAGGGCCACCACGAAGGCCGCCACTGAGGATTTCATGTCGGCCGCGCCGCGTCCGATCAATTCGCCGCCAACCTCCGTGGGTTCGAAGGGGGGTGTTTGCCAGGCGCTTTCCGGCCCTGGCGGAACGACGTCGGTATGCCCGAGCAGCAGCAGGTGCGGCGCGCCCCGGCCATGATGGGCAAACAGGTTGCTGACGCCACCGCGGTCGATGCGCTGCAGGCTCATGCCGGCCTGGCGCAGTCGTTCGCCGATGAGCTCGAGGCAGCCGGCGTCTTCCGGGGTGACGGAGCGCCGGGCAATCAGGGTTTGCGCGAGGTCGCGCACCTTGGAATGGGTTGTTGTCGCCATGGCGATAGATTAACGGGTTCGCGCGGGTGGTGTTGCGATTGCGGGCGCGAGTGCTTCTAGCTGACATCGTGCATCGGGCACTGCCGGGTGGTTCGAGCTGGCCGGGGCGATCGGTTTGAGCGATGCTGGAGAGTCGTTGGAGTCAGCCGATCGTTCGTTGCTGCTCGGCCAGCATCGTGCACCGGGTGCTGCCGGGTGGTTCGGGCTGGCCGGGGCGATCGACTTCGGAGAGTCTGCAAGTTTGGTGGCGCCGAGTGTCGCAAGACTAATCATCCAGGACTCGCTGGCAATCGCGTTGTCCGCATGGGCCCATGGCAGTCGAGAGCGGCTGCTGACATTGCTGCAGCGTCCGCGCCCCGGCCAGCTCGCCCCACCCAACAGCACCCGATGCAAGTAAATTGAGGGTTCCTGAAAAAAGACCTTCGGCCACCACCGAGCACTCAGCGGGGAGTCGTGTTGCCTGCTGGTGACGCCAGCGTCGCGGCGGCAGCCCGCAAACCCGCAGCGACCATCAGACAGGCGCCGAGCAGACGCACTGGCAAAAGGGCCGCCCATGCCCGTGCAAACTCAACCGCCCGCGAAGCTCCCGGAAACCCGCGGCCATCGACCAGGCCGATCTGACGCTGGCGTCACCAGGAGGCGACACCACTCGCCGCCTTGCACCAAACCCCGCCACCGAGCACTCAGAGGGGGCTGATATCCGGCCGGTAGAAACGCTGCAGTTGCTGGTGCAGGGCCGGATGGACCTCGGCCATCCAGTCGGGCACGTCGAAGTACAGTTCGGTGACAACGGCGAAAAATTCGGCCGGTGATTCCGCGGCGTAAGGGTCCAGGTCGGGTTCCAGGCCCTGATCAAGCTGCGCGTTGAGACGCTGCCAGGCCTGGCTGAAGACGTCGGTCCAGCGGGCTCGGTCCATGTCGCGATGCAGCGGCGGAAAACCGTCCATGTCGCCATTGGCCTGATCAATCTGATGAGCCAGCTCGTGGGCCACCACGTTGTAGCCTTCGCCCTGGCCGGAGGCCCAGACCTCGTCCATGGCCAGCACCACCGGGCCATGGGCCCAGGCTTCGCCGGCGCGCACTTCTTCGCCTTCGTGGACCAGGCCGAATTCGTCCATCTCCTGCAAGTCGGCCACAAACTCGCCCGGGTAGAGGATGAAGGTCTGGAAGCCGCGGTACCAATGGGTGCCCAGCTGCACAATGGGTTGCGCCGCCAGCAGCGCCACGGCCAGGCAATCGTCCAGATCGGGTTCGAAACCATCGGCACTCAGGAAGGTCTTGCTGGCCAGCAGTTCCGACGCCGTTTCGGCCAGTGCCGATGACGATTCCGCGGCCAGTGCCGGGAAGCGATCAAGCACGCGCTGGAGGACGTTTGGGGCGATGTCCACGGTGGCGCGGCGCTTGCCGAACAGGCCTTTCATGAATTATCCAGGCCAGTCACTCTGGCCCCCAGAGCAGGCGATCGACTGCCTGTTCGGGACTGTGCTGCTCTAGATCGATCGTGTCATTGACGAACTCCACGCCTTCGGCTTCCAGCAGTTCGCGCTGGCGCTGATGGCGGCGGCTGTCGGGCGGGAAGCTGATCTGGCCCTGGGCATTGACCACCCGGTGCCAGGGCAAGGGGCGGCTTTTCGGGGCGCGGCCCAGGGCCCTGCCCACCATGCGTGCCCGGCCCGGATAACCGGCCAGTCGGGCCACTTCGCCGTAATTCAGCACGCAGCCAGGCGGAATGCCTTCGACCACGTCCCAGACGCGCTGGAAACGCTCGTCCGGCCCCGGCTCACTGGTCTTTGTCGGGTCGCTCACGGGCTGCCTCCAGCGTCGCCGACAGGATGCCATTGAGAATGTTCAGCTCGTTCTCGTCCGGCCGCGCGCGCTGATAGAGCCGGCGCAGTCGCTGCATCAGCCGCTTGGGCTGGTCGGGGTTCAAAAAGCCGATGGTTTTCAGCACGTGTTCCAGGCGCTGGTAGTAGAACTCGACGCGCTCGGGCGGTTCCGGCTGCCAGTCCGGCGGGGCCACTTCGCCGGGCATCTCGCCAAGGGCAGCCATGTGCAACTCGTAGCACACCACCTGAACGGCCTGGGCCAGGTTCAGCGAGTGGTACTCCTGGCTGGTCGGAATATTGATGATGTGGTGGCAGAGCCGTGTCTCTTCGTTGGTGAGACCGGAGCTTTCCCGCCCGAACACCACGGCCACCTCGTGCTGGCTGGCCTCGGTCAGGGTACGCAGGCCGGCAGTGCGCGGGTCGAGTACCGGCAACGGCAGCGAACGCGGGCGCGCCGTCGTTCCCAGCACCAGGCCGCAGCCGTTGATGGCTTCGATCAGATGGTCGACCACCACGGCCGACTGCAGCAGGTCATCGGCGCTGGTGGCCAGGGCGGTGGCCCGCGAACTGGGGAACTGGGCTTCGGGGGCGACCAGCACCAGCTTGCTCAGGCCCATCACTTTCATGGCCCGGGCGGTGGAGCCGATATTGCCGGGATGACTGGTGCCGACCAGCACGATGCGGATGTAATCGAGAGGATTGTTCATGCCTGCATTTTATCCGCAAGCGATTCGCGCCAAGGAAATCCTTTATCCTAGGCGATGTTGCTTCTTTTGCTGTGTTGCCCGTGACCAATCCGTACATCAATATTGCCTCCGAGGCCGCCCGCAAGGCCGGCGACCTGATGCTGAAATTCCGCCATCGACTGGAAGGCATTCCGGTTGAGCGCAAGGCCCGCCACGACTACGTAACCGACGTCGACCGGGCCTGCGAGCAGGCCATTCGCGAGCACATTCTCAGGCACCATCGCGGCCATGCCATCCTCGGCGAAGAAGGCGGGCTGATTGGCGAGAGCGAATACCAGTGGATCATTGACCCGCTGGACGGCACCAGCAATTACCTGCACGGCTTCCCGCACTTCTCGGTCTCGATTGCCCTGGCCATCAACGGCCGCATCGAGCACGGCGTGATTTACGACCCGCTTCGGGAAGAGCTGTTCTGGGCCAGCCGCGGCATGGGCGCTTTCCTCAACAACCAGCGCGTGCGCGTAACCGGGCGCAAGGATTTGTCGGGCGCGCTGGTCGCCACCGCCTTCCCCTTCCGCAGCCGCCGCCTGATGCCGGCCTACCAGGCAATGTTCGAGTCGGTATTTGACAAGGTCGAGGACATTCGCCGCGCCGGCACCGCCTCGCTGGACCTGGCCTACGTAGCCTGCGGCCGGCTGGATGCCTACTTCGAGCTGAATCTTCAGCCCTGGGACATCGCCGCTGGCGCGCTGATGGTTCAGGAGGCCGGCGGCGTGGTGATGGACGTGATTGGCGGCGAAAAATGGCTGGACACCGGTCACATCGTCGCCGCACCGTTCAAGCTGATCACCCCGCTGCGCCACGCCATCGAACCCCACGTCAGCGAAGGCATGCGCGAGCGTCTGACCCACGGGCGCTGATCGGCGCCCGAAAACCCCGCCTACTCTCGACCCGATCCTATCGGCTTACCTGATTTAGCCGAAAACTCAGCCATGGCGATGGCCACGTATCCGATGAAATCAGTCCGGAAATTTGGTGCCTGTAGAGGACTCCGAGCATCCGGTGGCGCCAGGTGCTTCGGGCCGACCGAGGCGTTCGGCTGGCTTGCCAGGAGCAGGCTCACGGGAGCTTGGGTGACCTCGAGATCACACCTTCAGAGCAGACGGTTTCGCGACCTCATTGAGCTTTCATCCAGCGGATGGAAGCTGAGGGCTTCCTGAAAGCGTCCGCGCCCCGGCCGGCCCGAAACACCCAGTGGGCCACACGGTGAATTCGATAACACTCAGCCGTCGCACAAGCGTTGTGGGCAAGGCGCGCGAGCGCAGGACTGGCCGTCGCCAATTCAAGCGAGCGGAACGCCGCCCACGGCGCTTGTGCGGCGGCCCTCCGGGAGCCACTGTGCTGGCACGACTCGGCGTTGCGTTCCTTGGAAAGGGCTTGCCATTTCCTGCGGAACGCGCCTTGATTCGTACCAGCACAGTGGCTCTGAGCGTTATCGAATTCACCGTGTGGCCCACTAGCCCCCCGATGCAGCAGGCTCAGAGATCGCAGGGAGCCAAGCCCGCCCTTTCCCCTTAACCGTCAACGGGGAGTGGTGTTGGCTGATGGCGAGCGCTGGCGCGCGGCGGCGGGCACTTAGTTTCAGCTGTTTCAGGCACCCGGGACCCAGCCGGAAATCACGGAACCTTACTAGCCGTAATGGAATTCATTGGCACTCAGGCTCCTTTGAATTCGCGGAATCGACACCGCCGATAGCGCCAGCGCTTGCCAGCAGCCGGCACCTCTCGCCGCCTGCCCAAAACCCCGAACGAACTCGAGGCAATGGCTGGGTTATCTGTGTAATCAGGTCAGCGTATCCCTCTTTCGAAGCACCCCAGGTCACCGCCCCGGAACCACCTTGAATGCACCGCAACACAAACGTATTGCATTTGAAATACACCCGGTGTATTCTGGACGAAACTGCAGAGGTAATCCATGGCGAAGCAAACGATGAGCCTCCGGCTCGAGCAAGACGATCTGAGCTTTCTGGCCAGCCTTGACCAGTCAGGCTCGGGAACGCTGAGCGACAAGATTCGCGGGCTGATTGACGAGGCCCGGATTTATCGCCAGGGCATGGAGCGGCACGATGCTGCCTATGACTACTCGCGCAACCTGCTGGCCCCGGTTGACCGACGCATCACCAGTGCCGAGATGCACACCGGCAAACGATCGGAGTTGATTCATCGCGCCTTGTCGACCCTGCCGGAGCTGCTCGCTTTCACGCTTTCGGCTTGCCCTGACAAGAAAGAATCGGCAGAGTGCGAGCAACGGCTGGCGGAGATTGAACGGGGCCTGGCCCAACGACTGATGAGCCTGGTCTCGGCCATCACCGAACTGCAGAACGCAGGCTTTGCCGGCTGCATTGATCCTATTGCGCTGAAAAGCCTGGTCCATCCAACCCATTCACCCACTACCATCGATCAATCAGAAGGAAACAACCATGACTGAATCCCTCAAACAACGCGTTGGCCGCCTGGTAGCGGGTGGCTTCAATTCCTTGCTTGACGCCATTGAAAGCTCGGCCCCGGAAGCGGTGATGGAGCAAGCAGTGCGCGAAATCGACGGCGCCATTGCCGACGTCCGCAAGAGCCTGGGCCAGGTCGAGGCCAATCGCCATCTGACTTCGAAGCGCCTGGCCGATGACTCACGCCGGCATGAAGAGCTGGCCGAGCAGGCGCAGATCGCCATGAAGGAAGGGCGCGAAGATCTGGCCGAGGCGGCAGTGTCCCGCCAGCTGGACCTGGAAGCGCAAATCCCGGTGCTGGAGCACAGCCTGACCGACCTCTCCGATGAAAAAGAGCGACTGGAGGGTTACATCAACGCGCTGAAAGCCAAGAAGCGCGAGATGCGCGAAGCGATAGAAGACTATCGCAAATCTCGCCAGCAGCAGGCCAGCGCCGGCTCGACGGGCGCAAGCGCCAGCCACGGCGACTCGCCCCAGGACAAGGCCGACCGCGCCGTTGGCGCCTTCGACCGCGTCTTTCAACGCCAGACCGGCTTGAGCGGCAGCGGCGCGACCAGCGATGACGATGCACGCCTGTCGGAACTTGAAGACCTCAGCCGCAAGAACCGGATTGCCGAGCGGCTGGCCAAGCTCAAGGCCGACAAGCCGTGATTGACCTGCTGACCGCACCCGGCAGCGCCCCGTTCACGGTGGCGCTGCTGGTGGTGTTCGCGCTGCTGATCTTCGAGCTGGTCTCGTTATTCAGCGGCCTGGGCGTCAATGAGGTGGTCGACAACCTGGTGACCTCGAACATTGATATGCCCGACATCGCCGACGGCACGCCCAGCCTGACCGAGGGATTGGAGGGCGCCTCGGCGCCGGACGGCGGCAGCCTGCTCGGCAAACTGCTGGCCTGGCTGTACGTGGGTCGCGTGCCGGTGCTGATCGTGTTCGTCGTTTTTCTGGGCTTGTTCGGGATGGCTGGCCTGGCACTGCAAAGCACGGCCGGCTCCTTGTTCGGCAGTCCGCTGCCCAGTCTGCTGGCCATGCCGGCGGCATTTATTGCGGTGTTACCGGGCGTACGCTGGAGTTGCGCCGGGCTGGCGAGGATTTTGCCGCGCGATGAGAGCAATGCCGTCAGCACCGGAACCTTCATTGGCAAAACCGCCGTCATCGTCGGGTCATCGGCCACCGCCAGCATGGCGGCACAGGCACGGTTGAGGGACCGTCACGGCACCACGCACTATCTGATGGTCCAGCCCGACGTGGATAGCGAAGAACTCAAGCCGGGCGAACTGGTGCTGATCGTCCGGAAGCTCGACAACGGCCGTTTCGCGGCCATCGCCAACCCCAATTCCGCACTCAATCCGCTTGATCCGGATTGATGGCCTTTCGATTTATCAACAACTACAAACGGGAGCAGTAGAGAATGGAAGACCAGGCAACATTGATTATTGTCGGCACAGTGGTGGCGCTCGGCGTCCTGCTGGTCATCGGGCTGATCATCGCCCGGCTATACCGACGGGCCAGCAAGGAAGTGGCGCTGGTAAGAACCGGCATGGGTGGCGAGAAAGTCGTGCGCGACGGTGGGGCATTGGTGTTCCCCGTGCTGCACGAGATGATCCAGGTCAACATGAACACCCTCAAGCTCGAGGTCAATCGATCGCGCGAGCAGGCCCTGATTACCCAGGACCGGATGCGGGTGGACGTTCAGGCCGAATTCTACGTGCGCGTAAAACCGGATCTGGAAGCCATTTCCACCGCCGCCCAGACGCTGGGCCGCCGGACCATGGAACCGCAGTTACTCAAAGAGCTGGTCGAAGGCAAGTTCGTCGATGCCCTTCGAGCCGTGGCCGCCGGCATGAGCATGGAGCAGCTGCACGAAAACCGCATGGACTTCGCCGCCAAGGTGCAGAACGCGGTATCGGAAGACCTGCACAAGAACGGCCTGGAGCTGGAGGCGGTCTCGCTGACCGGCCTTGACCAGACCCCGTCGGAATTCTTCAACCCGCAGAACGCCTTCGATGCGCAGGGTTTGACCCGTCTGACCCAACAGATCGAACAGCGCCGTCGCGAGCGTAACGACATCGAGCGGTCGACCCAGATCGAGATCGAGCGCAAGGACCTGGAAACCCAGCAGCAGTCGCTGCAGATCAGCCGAGACAACGAGTACGCGAAGCTGACGCAGGAGCAGGAAGTGCGTACTCGCCGGGCCGAGACCGAGGCCATTGCCACGCGTGAAGAAGCCGAGCGTCGCCGCGAAGCCGAGCAGGCACGCATCGAATCCGAGCGCGCCATTGAGGATGCCGAGATCGAGAAGCGTCGCCAGCTTGAAGAGCGCGAGATTCAGCGCAAGCGGGCCATCGAGATCGCCACGCAGGAACAGCAAATCGCCGTCGCCGAGAAGTCGCGTGACGAGTCGGCTGCTCGTGCCGCCGCCGACCAGGCTCGCGCCGACGCCGTGAAGGCAGAGGAGCAGGTGATCACGGTGCGCGAAACGGCCGCTGCCGAGCGTGCCAAGGAAGTTCGCCTGGTTCAGGCGCGCGAAAACGCCGAGCAGGACGCCATTGGCATCCGGATCGCGGCCGAAGCCGAGAAGCAGGCCGCCACCGATCGGGCCGAAGCCGTCCGCCTGGCCGCTGAAGGTGATGCCGCCGCCGTGAAGATTCGTGCCTCGGCAGACCAGGAACGCTTCCGCGTCGACGCCGAAGGGCAGTTGGCCATCAACGAGGCTCGCAATGCCCTGAGCCCGGAGCAGGTCGCCCTGGAAATCAAGCTGAAGCTGCTGGAGAACCTGCCGGCCATCATCGAGCAGTCGGTCAAGCCGATGGAGCAGATCGACGGCATCAAGATCATCGACGTCCGTGGCCTGTCCGGCCAGGGCAGCTCGGGCTCGGGCTCCGGATCAGGCAACGAAGGCGGCAATGGCAGTGGTGGCGACACCAACCTGGCCCGCTCGGTGGTCGACCAGGCGCTGCGCTACCGCGCCCAGGCCCCGCTGCTGGACTCCCTGATGAACAGCATCGGCATCAACGATCTGGCCGACTTGCAGGGGCTGGTGGCCAACCCCAGCGACTCGACAAAGCCTGAGTCGCACACGGCGGATGACGCGGATACCAAAACCGCGCCAGTCGCCAAGGAAAAGAAGGCCAAGGAAGCCAAGCCCAAGCCGGCGGCCTCCGACGAGTAAAAGGCATGACCCAAAACCCCCGCACTGCGGGGGTTTTTTACGCGTGATCCAGCAAGCCTGCCCTGCGGCCAAACAATCAGCCCAGTGCTTGATTGATGTCAGCGAGGTACTCGGCCAGGCTGTCGGCCGTTGCGGTCGTGCGGCGTGTGAAAGAAAATTCGTGCGCCGGCTGAAGTGATCGATCCAGCCAGATGCCGCCTTTCTCAGACGCCTCGGGGCGCTTATCCGCCAACCAAAGCACGGTATCGGCGCCCTGGGCAGCGTCCCTCAGCACGCGCTTAAGGGTGCGCCGGAAACCCGGCAGTGAGGTCTTGACGCCCTCGGTATCGACCCAGCCCGGGTGCATGACCTGAACCCCTGGCTGCCCCTGCCACTGCTGATTCCACCAAGCCGTGAGCTCGACCATGGCGCGCTTGTGCATGGCGTAGGCCGCCATGCCGTCGAAGTCCTTCGCCGCCTGGCAATTCATCGGCTCAAGCTTGAGTGGCATACCGTACATGCCGCCAGAGGAGACGTTGATGACGATGCCGTCCGTTGCCAACTGCCCCATCTGTTTCAGGCCTTCGGTAAGCACGAAATGACCCAGCAGATTGGTCGCGAACGACATTTCCAGCCCCTCATCGGTCAATTGATGCCGGTTGAGCAACACGCCGACGTTGTTGACCAGGACATCAATGGGCCGCCGGCTGACCGCCGGGCTTTCGGTCAAGCGGCGAATGGCGGCCATCAGTGACAGGTCGCAACAAACCGGCACCAGGCGCTTGGGCGTCGCCGCCGCCGCTTTCAGGGCAGCCAGCTTGTCACCGTTTCGGGCCACGGCGAGCACGCGGGCGCCATGCTGGTTGGCCGTCAGGGCAATGGCGCGGCCGATACCGCCGGTCGCACCGGTAATCAGCCAGGTCTGGCCACTGAAATCCGGCCTGAAGTCGTCCCAGTTGCGCGCCGCGCGACGATAGCCAAGCGCACTGAAACTGCTCACAAAGCGGGCGTAAAACAGCAGGCTGGCGAGGGAACGAAGCATATCGGCAGGCTCGTCGGCAAACGGAAGAAAAAACTCCTCAGTCGCGCATCAGGTCGGCCAGCAATCGCTGGCTGTCGGCGTCACTGGATTGGCTACGCCAGGTTTCGACCAATTCGCGGCAGCGGCGACTATCCGCTTCGATCAGGCTTTTCTTGACCGCGGGCAATGCCGATGGCGGCAGGCTGAAGCGTCTGACACCCAGGCCCAGCAGCAAGCGGGCGGCCCGCTCATCGCCGGCCAGCTCACCGCAAACAGTCACCGGCCGCTGGTGGCGCTGGCCTTGCTCGACGATTTCGGCCAGCAAGCGCAACACTGCCGGATGGGCCGGATCGTGCAGGTAGCTGACCAGTTCGTCCTGGCGGTCGACGGCCAGGGTGTACTGGACGAGGTCATTGGTGCCAATGGACAGGAAGTCCAGTTCGGCGGCCAAGGCATCCAGGCTGAGTGCGGCGGCCGGGGTTTCGATCATGCCGCCGATGGGGATATCCGGATCAATCGCCAAGCCCTGCCGACGCAGCGTGAGGCGACAGTCTTCAATCAGGGCACGGGCCTGACGGACCTCGTTCAGGCTGGTGATCATTGGCAACAAAATCTCGATCGGCCCCTGGACCGAGGCACGCAGGATGGCATTGATCTGGTCGCGGAAGCTGTCGGGCATGGCCAGCGACAGACGCAGGCCGCGCAGGCCCAGCGCCGGGTTGGGACCCTCGCTAAGCGCCATGGCCGGTGGCAACTTGTCGCCACCGGCGTCCAGCGTACGCACGGTGACCGGGCGGCCATCCATTTGCTTCAACGCCGCGCGATAGGCACGGAACTGGGTTTCCTCGTCGGGAATGGTGCCGTCGAGGAACAGGTATTCGGTGCGCATCAGGCCAATGCCAGCCACCCTCACCTCTCGGCAACGCTCGAACTCTTGCGGCAACTCGGCGTTGCCGTAAAGCTGAAACCCCTGGCCGTCAGCAGTGCGCGAAGGCCGCGAAATGTAGCGGCCCAGGTCAGCCCGGCGACGCTGGATAACCTCGCGCTTGTCTTCGTAGTGACGTTGCAGGGGTTCGCTATGGCTGCAGATCAGGCTGCCGTAGTGGCCGTCGAGAATCAACGTTTCGTCCTCGCGCAGCAGCGACACCGCGCGATGAACGCCAACCACCATGGGAATTTCCAGGCTACGGGCCAGGATCGCCGCGTGGGACATCGGTCCGCCATGCTCGGTGACCAGGCCACCGACCCGACGTTGATGCAGCACGGCCATCTCCGCCGGCCCCAACTCGCCGGCCACGATGATCACCTCATTGAGCCGATGCGGGGTCTTGGCCGTCAGCAGGGAGCCGGGCTGCTCGGCCAGTTCGCGCAGGATCAGCTTGACGACCTGGTCGAGATCCTCCTGACGGAGGGCAATGTACTCATCGTCGATCTTGCGAAATTCGTCGATCAGCTGTTCACGCTGGCGGGCCAGCGCCCATTCGGCGTTGATGCGCTGCTCGCTGACGGCCTCGCGCGCACCGTCCAACAGCATCGGGTCGCGCAGGATCAGGCGATGGGCTTCCAGCAGTTCGCGGGCCGTATCGCCGCCCTCGCCTTCGCTGCGTGCCATCAGCTCGGTCAAGAATCGGTCGCCGCGATCTACCGCGCTGTCGAGGCGCTCGAGCTCCTGCTCGATATCGCCCGGCTCAAGGTGGTACTCCGCCACGCTGGGCTGGCCGGCGGTCAGGCGATGGACACGACCCACGGCAATTCCCCGGCTGACACCGATGCCGCTGAAGGCCAGGCTCACTGATCTTCCCCGAAACGGTTGTCGACCAGTTCCACCAGCGCGGCGATGGCCTGCTCTTCGTCGGGCCCATCGACTTCCATCAACAACTCACTGCCACTGGGCGCTGCCAGCAGCAGCACCCCCATGATGGACTGGGCGTTGACCCGGCGGCCCTGGCGGGTAAGCCATACCTGGGACTGAAAGGCCGAGGCGCACTGGACCAGCTTGCTGGCTGCGCGCGCATGCAAGCCACGCTGGTTTCGCAGGGTCAGGGTTTTTTGAATCATGCCGCTGTCATGCCTGGATGATCCCCTGATAACCGCCTTCGCTGGCCAACCGGGCCAGTTGGTCGGGCGGCTGGTCGAGGTGGCTGAGCACCTTGAGCAGCATCGGCAGGCTGAGGCCGGAAACCAGCCGGTCGTTGGCCTCGGCCGCGGCGCACGCGGCCAGGTTATGTGGGGTCGCGCCGGGCAAATCGGTCAGGACAACCAGGCCCTGTTCATCGCGTGCCGCAGCCATGGCTTCGCGCAGGGTGTTCCGGGCTGTCTCGATGTCAGCCTCGGCAGAAATCGAGACCGTGGTAATCGGCGGCAACTGGTCGAGAATGATCTCGACCTGCCGGCACAGCGCCTCGGCCACGCCCTCGTGGGTCACCAGCAACACGCCGGTCATGGACCCAGCTCACGGTGATTGACCACCACGGCCACGCCGGCGTCGCGCAACGCCTCCCCCAGACGGTTGACCAGGTAGACCGAGCGGTGCTGACCGCCGGTGCAGCCGATGGCCACGGTCAGCAGGCTGCGCTGGTCTTCAAACAGCGCGGGCTGCCAGCGCTGGATCATGGCAAGCAGATCGGCATACAGCGCTTCCACGCGCGGGTTGCCGCCCAGGTAGGCCTGAACCTCGGGGTCCAGGCCGGTGCGCGGCCGCAGTTCGGGCTCCCAGTAGGGGTTGGGCAGGCAGCGGGCGTCAAAAAGCATCTCGGCATCACGCGGCACGCCCTTCTTGAACGCGAACGACTCAAGCACCAGCGTCGCCGGGCTGTCTTCACTGGCACCACCGATCTGGCGCCAGGTCTGACGGCGCAGCTGGTGAATATTGGTCTCGCTGGTGTCGATGGCCCAGTCGGCCAGGGCACGTATCGGGGCCATCAGGGCTTTTTCCTGACGAATGGCCTCGTCCAGGCCGCCGACCGAAGCCAGCGGATGGCGGCGACGGGTTTCGCTGAAGCGACGCACCAGCACCGGGCGGTCGGCCGTCAGAAACAGCAGTTTCAGGCCTGGATCGTCCTGGCGCGACTCGAGCAGGCGCTGGAGTTTCTCCAGGCCGTCCGGCCCGGTGCGGGCATCAATGCCGATGGCCACCCGGGGATAACGCTCGGGCTGGCGCCGTATTTCGCCCAGCAAATCGGCCAACAAACCGCCGGGCAGATTGTCGACGCAGTAATAGTTCTTGTCTTCCAGCGCGTTCAAAGCCACCGACTTGCCGCTGCCCGACAAGCCGGAAATGATCACAATCGGGCACAAGCGATTCATGTGTCGTCTCCCATCAGGCGGCTGTGTCGCTCGACGAATTCGGCGGCGGCATCGAAGCCTTTCATGCGCAGCATGAAATCGCGTACCGCGGCCTCGGCCATCACCGCCAGGTTGCGACCCGCCATGACCGGCAAATGAATTTCAGGAATGTCCATCTCCAGCACGCTGCGGCTGCTGTTGTTGCCGCGCAGTCGATCACCACCAGGGGGCTCATCCCCGGGCAGGTGCAGGTGAATAACCAGGCGCAGGAACTTGCTGGATTTAACCGCTGAATCACCAAACATCCGGCGCACGTTGAGGATGCCCAGGCCGCGCACTTCCAGGCAATCGCGCAGCACCGGCGGGCAAGTGCCTTCGATGGTGTCCGGAGTGAGCTGGGTGAACTCGGGCGCATCATCGGCGATCAGCCGATGGCCACGGGTAAGCAATTCCAGGGCCAGCTCGCTTTTACCGGTGCCGGCCTCGCCGGTGATCAACACGCCAATGGTGAAGATCTCCATGAATACGCCGTGCAGGGTGACCCGGCGTGCCAGCCGCCGCGCCACGCGATACTGCAGAAAGCTGACCAATTCCCACGCCGGGTGACTACTCCTGATCAAGGGCGTGCCGCTTTCACGGGCAGATTCTTCGAGGTCGTCCGGGACGGTCAGGTCGTTGGCGACAATCAAGACCGCTGGCTGGAGATCCATGATGCGAGCCACGGTTTCCCAGCGGCGTTTTGCTTCCAGCCCGTCCAGCCAGGCCATTTCTTCTTCACCGATCACCTGCACCCGGTTGGGGTGAATCAGGCTCATGAAACCCACCAACGACGGTCTGACGCGGAAGCTGGTGGCCTCGATGCGGCGTTGCTGGGCGGCCCTCTTGCCACATACCCAGCTCAGACCAAGCGGCGCCGAGTAGCGCTCGAACAGTTCCAGCGAGGTGATCGCCTCGGTCATTCAGCCCGCCGAATCCGACAGGTCGATGGCCAGCAGCTTGAGTACTTCCTCGCCGCTGACAGCCGAGCGCAGACGCTCGCGATGGTCGGCATTGCCCAGCCGCTCGGCCATTTCCGCCAGCAGGCGCAGGTACAAGTCCGAGCATTGCTCGGGTACTGACAGGGCGAAAAAAAGGTCGACTTTCTCCGAGTCCGGAGCATCGAAATCAATGGGCGTGGACAGCCGGATCATCGCCGCGCTGACGCCTGCCTGGCTGCTCACACGACCGTGCGGGATCGCAACGCCGTGGCCCAGTCCGGTCGAGCCCAGCCGTTCGCGCTGGCACAGGCTTTCGAACACCTCGCGGGCATCGGCCGTGTCACTGGCGCTGGCCAGCAACTCGGCGGCTTTTTCCAGCAGCGACTTCTTGCTGGATACGGAAAGGCCGACCGCAATGCGGTCGGCCGAGAGAACATCAGTTAATTGCATCAATACTCACCTGGCGGTTTGATCGCCTGGAGAAACACTCAGGCGCGGTCTCAGACCACTTCGGGGCCGGTGCCACGATGATGGTCGGTGACCTTGTCCTTGTGGCGGCGAACCTGGCGGTCCAATTTGTCGATCAACGCATCGATGGCGGCGTACATGTCATCGGCAACCGCGTCGGCGTGAATCGGGTTGGTACGGCCACCGATGTGGACAGTGGCTTCGGCCTTGTGCTCAAGCTTTTCGAGATGCAGCACCCAGTGCGCCGAGATGATGTTGTCAAAGTGACGCGTCAGGCGCTCGCATTTTTCGCTGATGTAGGCGCGAAGCGCCTGGGTGATATCAACATTCTGACCAGTGACTTCGAGTTGCATGCAGTTCACTCCTTGGTTGAATTCTGTCCGACTGGTGGATGCCGGGTTGGTTCATCGTTTCGTCAATGTTACCCCAAGGCGGGCTATCTGGCCGGGGTTCAGGTCCAGGCCTGACGCCCTCGTCGGCGCTCCGACGAACCCGGAATCCCAAGCTGTTCACGGTACTTCGCGACCGTTCGCCGGGCCAGCGTCACGCCCTCCTCGGCCAGCGCCCTGACCAGCGCCTGGTCAGACAGGGGTTTGCCGGCAGGCTCCTCACCAATCAGCCGACGCAGCCGCGCCTTGATGGCCGTCGCTGCCACCTGTTCGCCCTCGCTCCCGGCAAGCCCCACAGAAAAGAAATGCTTGAGCTCGAAGGTGCCGCGCGGAGTGTGCATGTATTTCTGCGTGGTTGCCCGCGAGACCGTGGACTCATGAACCCCGACCGTTTCGGCCACCTCGCGCTGGAGCAGGGGCCGCATGCCCGCTTCGCCCTGAGTAAAGAAGCCGGCCTGGCGCTCGACGATAGCATTGGATACCGCCAGCAAGGTCTGGTTGCGCATTTCCAGACCACTGATCAGCCAACGCGCTTCCTGAAGCCGGTCCTTGAGGTACGCCTTGTCGCTGCCACGGCTCTTGCGAACCAGGTCCAGGTACATCTGGTTGAGTTTCAGGCCGGGGTCGGCTTCGGGGTTAAGGCTGACACGCCAGGCCTCCCCCTGCGGATGCACGTAGACGTCGGGCACGATGTAGTTGTCATCATCGCGCCCGAAGCGGCTGCAGGGATGCGGGTTGAGGCGGCGAATCAGTTCGACCGCAGTCTGGACATCGTCCAAGGGAAACCCGATGCGCCGGGCCAGCATCGGCAAATCCTGGCGACCGAGCAGTTCCAGGTGATCGCGGACAATGAAATCAGCCAGGCCAAGGCCGGGCGTGCTGACCGGCATGGCCTTGAGCTGAACCCGCAGGCACTCTCCGAGGTCTCGACAGGCCACCCCAACCGGCTCGAAATGCTGGATGCGTTCCAGCACGGCCTCCACCTCGCCCACCGAAACCAGATACTCGGGTGCCAACGAAGCGCGAAGGGCCTGCAGATCGTCCTTGAGAAAACCGTCTTCGTCCAGGGCGTAGATGATGGCCCTTGCGATGGCTTCATCGGTATCGCTGAAGCCCGACAGATTGGCCTGCCACAGCAGGTGCTGCTGGAGGGATTCCTCGGCTCGGTCGCTGACGAATTCATCGTAATTGGGCCCGTCGCTGGCCAGCGAATAGCCATCGGGCAGCTCGTCCATGCCGAAATCGTCGTACGACTCGTCAAACTCGTCGCGGAGCTCTTCACCCGGCCCATCGTCCGTCGACGGGTCGCCACCCTCCAGGCTGCCCTCGTCGCTGCCCTCGTCGCTGCGCTCCAGCAGCGGGTTGGTCTCCAGCATTTCACGAATGTGCTGGCGCAACTCCACGCGATTGAGCTGCAAAAGGCTGATGGCCTGGCGCAACTGCGGGGCCAGCTTGAGTTTCTGGCCGAGTTTTAGCTGCAATCGCGCGCCGGTCTTCATCCGCTCAGTGTACTACCGGAAATCGCGCTCGGCCCAGTGGCGACCGGCGGGTGGTCGGCATCAGCCGCTGTCAGGCGCGCCCGCCTTGCCAGCTTCATCGATCATTACCGCAATGGCACCGTCGCCGGTGACGTTGCAGGCCGTGCCAAAGCTGTCCTGGGCCATGTACAGGGCAATCATCAAGGCAATGGCCGATTCGCCGAAGCCCAGCATCGAGGCCAGCAGGGCCACCGCCGACATCACCGCGCCACCAGGCACCCCGGGCGCCGCCAGCATCACGATGCCAAGCATGAAGATGAACGGCAGCATGGCCATCAGGCCCGGCACGGCCAGGCTGTCATGCAGCACCATCACGGCCACGGCGCAGGCAACAATGGTAATGGTGGAACCGGCCAGGTGGGTGGTCGCGCACAGCGGTACCGCAAAGCTGGCAATGTCATCGGAGACCTTGTTGCGGCGAGCGCACTGCAGGGTGACGGGGATGGTGGCCGCACTCGACATGGTGCCCAGCGCGGTGAAATAGGCCGGCAGCACGTTGCGAATCAACTCGAACGGCGAGCGGCCGGCTTTCAGACCGGCAATCACGAACAGCGTGACAATCCAGACCCAATGCAGGCCTATCGACAGGGCCAGCACCACGCCGAAAGTCCGCAGGGTGTCGAACACGGTGCCGGCAGCGGCCAGTTCGGCGAACACCCCGGCAATATAGATTGGCAGCAGCGGAATGATCACCACCACTAGGAGTTTCTCGATGACGTCGCGGCCTTGGTCAAAGACCGTCTTGAGCGAATCCGCACCGGCCGCGGCTATCCCTAAGCCAAAGATGAAGGCCAGCGTCAGTGCCGTCATGATGCCCATCACCGGCGGTATGACCAGCTCAACCAGCGGCTCGAGGGCCTCGCCGTTGCCGGCCGGCACCACGCTGGTATCAGCAGACAGCAGCGGCACCACCAGTGCGGCCACCAGAAAGGCCAGGATGCCGGCCAGCAGGGTCGACAGATAGGCCGTGCCCAGGGTGCGTCCCAGCAGGCGTCCGGAATTGCGCGGCAAGCCGGCAATGCCGCTGGTGATGAAGAACAGGATCAGCAGGGGGATGGTAAAAAACAGCAGTTGGCCAAACAGCCCCTTGAAGGTAAGCAAAAGGCGAATCAGCAGATCGGGCGCGAACAGGCCCACCAGGATGCCGAGCACGATGCCGGCGATAAGTTTGACGATCAGGTTCATGGGGGCGAGTCCGTAGTCAGCAGCGCCCAAGGGTAGCCGTTCTGCTACCGGATCAACAAGCCTGCAGCCAATCGGGCAGTTGCGGACCCAGCTGCTTCAGCTCTGCCTCGTGGGCGCGGTGATCCGGGTCCAGCCGCGCGACCAGGTTCCAGAACGCCGGACTGTGATCGAGATGCACCGTATGGGCCAGCTCGTGAATCAGGACGTAGCGGCAGGCCGCCGGCGAGGCCATCAGGAGCCGTGCGTTGAGAGAAATGGCACCGCTGGCCGAGCAGCTGCCCCAGCGACGGCGCTGGTTACGAACGCTCAGGCGAGAAAAGCAAAGCCCATGCTCCCGGGCCAGCGCTTCCAACCGAGGTTCGAGGCAAAAGCGAGCATGGTCCAGCAGCCAGCGGCGCAGGCGCTCGGCGATCCGCGCGTCCAGTTCGGTCTCGGGCGCTTCGGGCAGACGCAGGCAGAGTTGTGATCGGTCAGCATCAACCGCAAAGCCCAACCGCGAGCGTGGCTCGTGCTGGTAGTCCACCGTCCACTGCTCGTCAACGGCCGGCAGTTCAATGCGCGCGGGCCGCACCCCGAGGGTGTCGGCATTGCGCGCGGCCCGCAGGCTGGCATGCCGCGCCTGCACCGCCTCGATCCATGCGTGCCGCTCGGCCATCAGGGCCGGCAACTGTCGCTGATCAAACCGCTTGGGCACCGTCACCACGACACCCTCTACCGGATCAACGCGCAGGCGCACGTGGCGGGCGCGGGGGTGGGTTTTGATGGTGTAAGACATGCGGTTAAACGGTAAAAGGTGAAAGGTGAAAAGAAGGGAACTTGGAGCAGTCATGGTAGCTTAACCAAACCCCAGCCTGACCCTCGCAGGCGCGTACCATTACGCGAAGCAATCAAAACCCCGCGCCAAAACTCCAAGCGAAGTCCATCTCCATGCTGCAAATCTCCAACCTGACCCTGCGCCACGGGCCCGAGCCGCTGCTTGAGGAGGCCAATGCCACGGTCTTTCCCGGTCACAAGGTCGGGCTGATCGGCGCCAATGGCACGGGCAAGAGCACACTGTTCAGCCTGCTGCTGGGGCGGATGTCGGTGGATGCCGGGGATTGCAGCCTGCCGGCCGACTGGACGATTGCCGCGATGGCCCAGGAAATCCACGAGCTAGACCGGGTGGCGCTGGACTACGTGATTGACGGCGATGAGCGGCTGCGCGCGGCCGAGGCCCGCCTGGCCCGGGCCGAGCAGGATGGCGACGGCGAGGCGATTGCCCGCGCTCACGCCGCGCTGGACGATGCCGGCGGCTACACCGCCCGGGCGCGGGCCGGCGCGCTGCTCAATGGACTGGGTTTCAAGCCGCAGGAACACGCCAACCCGGTCGGCGCGTTTTCCGGCGGCTGGCGCATTCGTTTGAGCCTGGCGCGCGCGCTGATGTGCCCGGCCGATTTGCTGCTGCTCGACGAACCGACCAACCACCTGGACATGGAAACCGTGATCTGGCTGGAAGACTGGCTGAAACGATTCGACGGCACGCTGATCCTGATTTCCCACGACCGCGATTTCCTCGACAACGTGGTCCAGTCGGTGATCCACATCGAGCACCGCCAGTTGACCAGCTACAGCGGCGGCTACAGCGACTTCGAGCGCCAGCGTGCCGAGCGGCTGGCCCAGCAGCAGGCCCGCTTCGAGCGCCAGCGGCGTGAAGTGGCCCATATGCAGAAGTTCATCGACCGCTTCCGGGCCAAAGCCTCCAAGGCCAAGGCAGCGCAGAGCCGGATCAAGGCGCTGGAGCGGATGGAAAAGGTTGCCCCGGCCCACGCCGATTCGCCGTTCGACTTTGCCTTTCCCGAACCGCCGCGGGCCAGCAATCCACTGGTCTCGCTGGACCGGGTTGACCTGGGTTACGGCGACAAACGCATCCTGGGCAACCTGAACCTGGGCCTGGCGCCCGGCGACCGGATTGGTCTGCTGGGCCTGAACGGCGCCGGCAAGTCGACCCTGGTGCGCGCCCTGGCCGGTGATCTGGCGCCGCTGGCCGGCCGGCTGGAGCTGGCCCGTGGTCTGACCATCGGCTATTTCGCCCAGCACCAGGTCGAACAGCTCGATTTGCAGGCCAGCCCACTGCTGCACCTGCAACGCCTGGCGCCCGAGCAGGGCGAGCAGAAGCTGCGCGATTTTCTCGGCGGCTTTGATTTCCGTGGCGACATGGCCACCTCACCGGTCGGCCCGATGTCGGGCGGCGAAAAGGCCCGGCTGGTGCTGGCCATGCTGGTCTGGCGCGCGCCCAACCTGCTGCTGCTCGACGAACCCACCAACCACCTGGACCTGGACATGCGCCACGCCCTGACCATGGCCCTCCAGGGTTTCGAGGGCGCGGTGGTAACGGTTTCGCACGATCGCCACCTGCTCAACAACACCGTCGATGTTTTCTGGCTTGTCGCCCACGGCGGCGTTACCCGCTTTGACGGCGACCTGGACGACTACCGCCGCTGGCTGGCCGACCAGGGTGGACCCAACCAGTCCGACCCCGGCCTGGCCCCGGCCAACAGCCGCAGCGCGCGTCGCGAGCAGCGCCGTGACCAGGCCGCCCAGCGGGCCCGGATCAAGCCGTTGAAGAATCGCGTGGAAAGCCTGACTCGCCAGATTGATGAAACCGGCGAGGCGCTGGCCGATATCGAGCAGCAATTGGCCGACCCGGCCCTTTACGAAGGTGACCGGCAGGACGATCTGGCCAGGCTGATCCAGCGCCAGCAGGCGCTGACGTCAAAGCAGGATCAACTCGAGGGCGAGTGGATGGAGGCCGAACAGGCGCTGGAAGCCGCGCT
>PWYW01000057.1 GCA_003567685.1 Gammaproteobacteria bacterium | reverse complement strand
GTCGTGATGGTCGTGATGGTCGTGATGGTCGTGATGGTCGTGATGGTCGTGATGGTCGTGATCATGGTGATCGTGATCACGATGGTCAGAGGTCTGTTCCTGCTCGTGTTGTTCAGCCTCATGATGCCGGTGCTCGACGTCAGCATCATGATCGCAGGCAACCAGCACGCCGCCCAGAATTAGCAGGGTGAGTAGTTTTTTCATTGCAGCTCCTCCGCAATCAGATAGGCCAGCTCCGAACGGGCCAACAGCCAGTCAAGCCGGGTGTCGATCAGGGCCTGTTGCTGTTCGATCTTGGCCAGGCGCGCTCGCACCAGTTCGTCGAAACTGGCCTGGTCACGCCGGTAAGCGAGCAAAGTGGACTCCAGCGTTCGCCTGGCATCTGGCAGGATGATCTCTTCGATCAGTTCCAGGCGACGCTGCTGGTTGTTCTGTTGCCTCAGGGCCGTGCCCAATCGACCCTCCCAGTCCTGCAGTCGGGTTGTACGCTGGTGGACCAAGGCATCGACATCTGCCTCGGCTGCTGCAACTCGGCGATCCTGGCGATTGCCGGTAAACAGCGGCAGGCTCACCGAAACCATGGCGAAGAGTCGATCAGGCTGGCGCCCCATTCCCATCGGACTGCGGCCGCGCTGATGCCCGTAACCGCCTTCGATCATCCACATGGGGCGATAGGACTGGCGCTCCAGCTCGGCTCCCAAGCGACCGGCTTCGATCAGCAGCTGATCCGATGCCAGCGCCGGATGACTCTGGATGCGTTCGAGCAGGTGGGTGTTATCAGGCGAAGGCGGCCAGGCTGGCAGTTCAGGAGCCGGGCCATCCGGTGTTTCTCCCAGCCAACGGGCGAGCCGGCTTGCAGCCTCATCGACTTGATTCTGCGCATCCAGCAACTGGCGGGCGAGCAATGCTCGTTCCAGACTGGCTTTATCGATATCAAGCTGCCGCCCGGTGCCGGCGCGAAAGCGTGCTTCGGTCAACTCCAGCAACGACTCGAAGGCTTCCAGCCCCCGCTCGGCGACTTCGCGGCTGGCGCTGGCCGCGGCCCAGTACAACCAGGCCTCCCGTACCGAGGCGCTCACTTCCAACTGTCGTTGCCGGCGCTGGGTGCGGAACGCCTGGCTCTCGGTTCGGGCCTGGTCTCCGGCCAGATGCCGGCTGTTGCCGGGAGGAAACTGCTGGCGCAGCCCGATCATGTACATGGTCATCATGTCGGCGCCCAGTGGGTCATTCAGGGGCAGTCCGTCGGCTCCCAGAAAGAACTCCGGATCGGGCAGGGCAGCAGCCGCGACGGCATACTCATTCCGAGCATCAGCCCGGGCACTGAGGGCTTCCATGCCGGCGTCTCGTTCCAGGGCCAGGGTGACCGCCTCATCGAGCGGCATGGCTGCCAGTTGAATGGGGAGCCAGGCGATCAGCAGGATCAGCAGGCCAGCCCGGCGTTGGAAAGCAAAAGCGTTCGTCTTCATTTTCGAGCCCTCGGATCACGGACGATCAGATCGCTGGCGAACACCGAAAGGGTGCTGCTGAAGGACCGGGATCGACTATCGAGTCCAGACATACGCCGAGGAAAACCGCGGCTTGCGGTTACCCGGCACGGGTTCGGGGCGCACGTCCCCTGGGTTCAGGGCTCAGACCTGGGGTGGTCGCAATGGAGTGTCGAGATGGAAACTGGCGGGCAGAATGATCGAGTAGGGCAATTGGGCCGGTCGAGCCTGGCCGACAAGGGCGCTACTGGCCAGGGCGGCCATCAGGGTCAGCCCGGCACACTGGCAGCGACAGTCTGGCCCACAGCAGCCAACTTCCTCCGGATCACTGGATAAGTCCTGGTTGGGAGATGCGACCGTTGAGGTGCTTTCGTGAGACGGGCAACGTGGCTTGTCGCTACTGGTAATGCTCTCGGTCGGCTGCGCGATTTCCGAGCCTTCGAGTTCGGCGGGTTCCATCTGTCCGTGCAGGGGAATGCCGGTCAGCAACAAGGCCAAGGCAAGCACTACACACACAAAGGAGCGACAGGACAGCATGGATTGAGTCTAACACACATGACGGAGCCGGCGCCGGCGCTCGCCCGTTCAACGGTTCGAACGCGTCAGGTGACTTCCGGCAGGCGAGCGCTCAGGACCGCGCCGGTGACGCCCATGCCGGCCAGGATCAGGATGACTGCCGAGACCGGCAGTATCGTGGTCAGCGCACCGATGAAGCCGGCCAGCAGCAGCACCACGCCTATGACGGTGTTGCTGACGGCGACATAGTCGGTTCGCTTGTTGCCGCCGGCCAGGTCGACGATGTAGGTCTTGCGGCCCAGGCGCACGCCCGCGTGGGCGATTGCCAGCAGGAAGAAGAACAGCGGATACAGCCACTGGCTTGAGGCGAGCGTGTCAGAGCCGTTGACGACGGCAACCAGGGCCAGGCCAACCAGCCCGGCACTGCCGCCGGCGATGATCATCACCCGGCGGCTCGACTGATCGGCAAAACGTCCCCAGAATGGCGCTGATACCAGGCTGGCGAGGCCATCGGCGATGACGAAAAGCCCGAGGACTATCAGCGCGCCATCGGTTTGCTCGTGGGCGAGCATGATGAAAAACGGAGCGCTCAAGGCCGAACACAGCAGCAGCGAACGAGCAATCACGAACTGCAGGAAGGGCGGGTCAGAGCGGAGTAGTTCAAGTCGCTTGAAGGCTTCCGCGATGGCGTTGGCGCCGCCCTCGGTGGCGCCGGGATATTCCCGAATCAGCGCATAGCTGCCAGCGGCCAGCAACCACAAGCCGCCGGCGACAAGCAACAGCGCCAGGTAGGCGGTCATATTGCCAGCCTCGGCCTGGTCCAGGAGGAGCATCACGCCGACCCCGATAGTGACGAGGCCTGCGACCGATTCCGACCAGCCGCTGACCCGACCGCGCCGGGTCTTGGGCACGGTCTTGCCGAGCACGTCCTTGGACGCTACCGAGCACAAGCCGCGTGCCAGGCTGAACAGCACCAGTGCCCCCAGCAGGCCGAAGCCGGCAGCGATGCCCTCAAGGCTGACGGCCACCCCGGCCATGGCAAAGACGGCCACGGCCTGGATCAGGCAGCCCAGCACGAATACCCACTTTCTGATCGCCTTGCGCCGAACGTAACTGGCGATGATGAGCTGGGGGATCAGCGAGCCGGATTCACGAATGGGAACCAGAAAGGCGGTGAAGATGCCTGGCGCACCCAGCGAACTCAGCAACCAGGCCAGTACGGTCTTGGGGTTGGCGATGGCGTCACCCAGTTTGGTGAGAAACTGGGTTAGCACCTGAAGGAAGAAGTTGCCCGCCACGACCTGGCAAGCCGCATCGTCGATGTCCCTGCAGACCCGGGCGTCTTCCTCGTTGACCAGGAAGCGATAGGCCCGGTTAAGCCCATCGCTGTAAAGCAGTTTTTCCTGTGCCTTGTTCATCCTGCTCCGATTATTCCGAATCCCACCGCTGGATCCTCAGCAGCACGCCGATCTTCGAGGAATCAAAGTATTCCAGGCGGTCGGGGCGAATGGTTCGGGATTGCTCGACGCGGTGGACGCGGTAACGGTGGTTGGCGAGCAGTGGTGGCGGCTGATCAATGCCGTTGCCAATCGCCGGCAGGCGCCAGTCCAGATCAATCTCGGCATGCAGGAATTGCCGCTGGACCAGGCGCAGACTGCCATCAAGGCGGAAATGGCTTTGCGGCCAGGGCGCGACCAGTCCTTCAGGCAGATCGAAAGTGGCCATCCAGTTACCGCCGACGACCTTCTGATCGTGAATGCGCACGGCCGGGCTGCGCTGGCCGCGCTCGACGGGCTGAATCCAGGCCCGCCAGGCCAGCGCCTCGAAGCCCGGATTGCTGTCGATGCGTTGCCAGGCTCGGTTCATCTCCGGACCAAGGACGACCTGGTTGCTGAAGGTGACCGGATAGAGCGGGGCACTCTGCTCGAGCCAGCGGGCCAGGTCTTCGGGCATGCCGCTCTCGATCAGGCGAGCGGTCGGCCGCTGGGCCGGGCGAGGCTGGGCTGGACCGTCAGCCTGTTCAAGCTCGCTGCCGTCGTCTGAATCGACGCGGTCTTCCAGAAACGGGTCATCCATGGGCCAGTCCTCGGGTTCCGCGCCCGACGCGGCCGTCAGTCTCGCGACCCAGGCAGGATCGATGAGTTGGCTGAAATCACGAAGCTGATCGCTGGCGCGCTGATCGGAGCGCCCGTCCGGGTGTCCGATGACGATGACCTCAACGAGGAACAGACGTCCGTGGGCCTCGGGCGACAACAGCAGGGCAAGGCCCAGGATTGAACTGATCAGAAATGCCTTCATGCCGTCAGTGTAATTCAACTCTGGCCTTTTGGGCTCAGGCGCTCGAGCAGTTCTGTCGCCATCGCAAGCCGCTCTTCAATGGTCTCGAACTCGCCCTTGACGCGAAGCTTGTCGTTGGCTGGCAGCTCGAAGGTGTGCGACTCCTTCTGGATCATCTTGAGCAATTCCTCGATATTGATGTCGGGTTTGGCAATGAATTCGACGCGTCCACCGGCCGGGCCCACCTCGAGTCGCTTCATGCCCAGCTCGCGGGCGCGGAGACGCAGTTCGGCAGTCAGAAACAGGTTCTTGATCTCCTGGGGCAGCAGACCGAAGCGGTCGATCATCTCTACCTGCAAATGATGCAGGGCCTTGTCGCTGCTGGCCTGGGTAATGCGCTTGTAAAGCACCAGGCGCTGGTGGACGTCGGGCAGGTAATCCGGCGGGATCATTGCAGTCACGTGCAGGTCTACCTCGGCCGTGAGCGACAGCGGCTCATCCAGATCGGGCTCGCGGCCCGATTTCAGGGCCTCAACGGCACGGTTGAGCAGGTCGGAATACAGCGAAAAACCAATCGCCTCGATCTGGCCGGACTGGTCTTCGCCGAGCAGTTCCCCGGCTCCGCGGATTTCCAGATCATGGTTGGCCAGGGTGAAGCCGGCACCGAGCTCTTCCATCGACTGGATGGCCTCGAGCCGCTTGACGGCATCCCGGGTCATGGCCGGGCGGGGCGGACGGATCAGGTAGGCATAGGCCAGGTGATGGGACCGACCCACCCGGCCTCTGAGCTGATGCAGCTGGGCCAGACCGAACTTGTCGGCGCGGTTGATGATGATGGTGTTGGCCGTTGGCACGTCGATGCCGTTTTCGACGATGGTCGAACAAACCAGCAGGTTGAGCTTGCGAGCATAGAATTCGCGCATGGTCTGTTCCATGTCGCCGGCCGGCATCTGGCCGTGGGCCATGCCGATTCGCGCCTTGGGAAACAGGGTCTGCAGTTCCTCGACCATGCGCGGCATGCTCTTGACTTCATTGTGCAGGAAGTAGACCTGGCCGCCGCGCTGAAATTCCCGGCTGATGGCATCGCGCAGCGTGGCCGTGTCCCACTCCGAGACAAAAGTCTTGACCGCCAGGCGCCTGGCCGGCGGCGTGGCGATGATCGACAGCTCGCGCAGCCCGGCCATCGCCATGTTGAGGGTGCGCGGGATCGGCGTCGCGGTCAGGGTCAGCAGATCGACTTCGGCGCGCAGTGCCTTGAAGCGCTCTTTCTGGCGGACACCGAATCGTTGTTCTTCGTCGATGATGACCAGCCCCAGATCCTTGAAGTGGACATCTTTCTGAATCAGGCGGTGGGTGCCGATGACGATGTCGATCGTTCCCTCCGCCATTCCGGCCAGGATTGGCTCGGCTGATTTGCCGCTTCGCGAGAGCAGGGCGACTTCAACCGGCCAGTCGGCAAAACGGTTGACGAACTGGCGGTAATGCTGTTCGGCCAGCAGGGTGGTCGGGGCCAGGATGGCGACCTGGCGTCCGGCTTCGGCCACGGCGAATGCCGCCCGCAGGGCAACCTCGGTCTTGCCGAAGCCAACGTCACCGCAGACTACCCGGTCCATCGGCTGGTCCGAGGCAAGGTCAGCCAGGACGGCGCGAATGGCCTTGTCCTGATC
>PWYW01000006.1 GCA_003567685.1 Gammaproteobacteria bacterium | reverse complement strand
ATGCGATGCGATAGCGAAGAAGCTGAATACTCGACCGAGGAAACGATTCAACTTCAAAACGCCGGAGCAGATTCACTATGGCTTATGACTACCTTTGTCGCGGTTCAAAGTTGATACTAGGAAGCGGCACCGCTAGCGATGCCGCTTCCGTACGACAGAAGTTCAGATTACGGCAGAGGACTTACTCAGACCGAATCTGACAACCAGGACAGGAACCATCTCCGGGGACAAAGCCACTGGCTGAAGCTGAAGCCAGCGTCTGGCTGCCGTGACGCGCCTCGTTAGTAACTGAAAAGTGACCCTCTTGAGGCCCGTTGATTTGCAAGGAAGGAGCCGAAATTTCGAGTTTCCCAACTTCGACATGCTCAAACTGCGAAATCCATTGAGTCACAGCGCCGGGATTGGAGGGTCTCAACTCTCCACCTTGAACCTGTGCAGGAAAGGTTTGAGCTGCCATAACGCCAAGCTCATCCCTCAAGGCAAGGGTAACATTGGTGGTTTGGTCAGGAATCGACGCGTTCGACGCTTCAATCCTCAGGTGAATATCTTCAGCCACTCGCGACAAAAACACCTGTTGGCCAAACAAGTTCAGAAAGTTCCCAATACCTCTTTCCTCCTCCTCCCGTTCAAACTCAATCTCCGCCTCGGCGTTAACAATCCCAGTATTAATCTGTATGCTCGCTGAGGCACGTGTCGCTGTGAGACTACAGGCAGTCTGTAGCAGACTAGCCGAAGCGATTGCGAGAATAAGAACTAGATGTTTCGCATTTTTCATATCGATTTCCCTGTGGTTTGAGTTTCTGCTGGGCAGCAACCTTCACGTAGGATTCAATACCTACACCACTACGATTGACATTCGCGAACAGAACTGATGCGCCCCCAAGCGCATTTCATCCAACGAGTTATGGTGCTTGCCAACACGATTGTTTGTATTCCAAAGAATACTCCAAAAAAATTATCAAAGGCTTCAGGGAGTGTCAAGACCTTATTACCGTTTAAACCCTGAAGGCACCTGACTGATTTATCTACCCCAGGATTCAACAAGAGCCACAAGAGAAATTTTGGCAAGACAGTGCCGGACTGAAAATTCAATCGGTAGATAATGACTGACTAAAACCTGTTGATGCACAGCAGCCGATCAATGTGTCGGAAAAAGCATAGGCCTTGACTTGAAGTTGTCTCGTCTTGGCAGACGATGACTTCATCGCACGCCGATGACGCCCTGTATCTCGGGAAACTTCTAAATCTTGTAGACACTGTCGATGTGAGCATCCATGATCTGGTGGTCTTGAACCGATTGGACGGATCCTCTACGGGGAACTCCAGCGCCACGGTATTGCAACCGATAGGCAGGTGTCACACAGTTAGCCGGCGGGAACCAGGCTCAGAGCCAAACAAAGTCAAACCGCCGCTTTGAGCGCCTGTTCCTTGAGCTGCTTGATCTGGTCGCGCAGATTGGCCGCTTCCTCGAACTCGAGATTCTCGGCCGCCTTGAACATGGCTTTCTCAAGGCCGGCAATGTCCTTGGCCGCCTGCTCGGGTGACACTGCCGCCGTTTCATAGCGCCCACGCTTTTCGGCAGCCTTGCGCTTGTTTTTCTTGCCTGGCACCTGGTGGGCGTCGGCCATGATGTCGGCGATGTTCTTGACGATGGTCTTGGGCGTGATGCCGTGCGCCTCATTGTGGGCGATCTGCTTGGCCCGCCGGCGCTCGGTTTCATCGATGGCCCGGCGCATCGAGTCAGTGATTTTGTCGGCGTAGAGGATGGCCTTGCCACGCACGTTTCGGGCGGCCCGGCCAATGGTCTGGATCAACGAGCCTTCGGAGCGCAGGAAACCCTCCTTGTCGGCATCAAGAATGGCGACCAGGGAAACTTCGGGCATATCCAGGCCCTCGCGCAGCAGGTTGATGCCTACCAGCACATCAAAGGCGCCAAGTCGCAGATCGCGAATGATTTCGACGCGCTCGACGGTATCGATGTCGGAATGCAGGTAGCGCACCCGCACGTCGTGTTCGGCCAGATACTCGGTCAGGTTCTCGGCCATCCGCTTGGTCAGCGTGGTCACCAGCACCCGATCGCCCTCGTCCACCCGAAGCCGAATCTCGGACAACAGGTCATCCACCTGGGTACCGACCGGACGCACTTCCACTTCGGGATCGACCAGCCCGGTGGGTCGAACCACCTGTTCTGCAACGACCTCGGAGTGCTCGAAATCCCAAGGCCGGGGCGTGGCCGAGACGAGAATCATCTGCGGGGCGCGTTCTTCGAACTCCTCGAACTTCAATGGTCGGTTATCCAGGGCAGACGGCAGCCGAAACCCGAACTCGACCAGGGTTTCCTTGCGCGCCCGGTCCCCGCGATACATTCCGCCGATCTGCGGGATGGTCACGTGTGACTCATCGGCAATCAGCATGGCGTTTCGCGGCAGGTAGTCAAACAGTGTCGGGGGAGCCTCTCCAGGCTGGCGACCGGTCAAATGGCGCGAGTAGTTTTCAACACCCTGGCAATAGCCAAGCTCCAGCATCATTTCAATGTCGAACTGAGTGCGCTGCTTGATGCGCTGCGCTTCCAGCAGCTTGCCTGCCGATTCCAACTGCTCCAGACGCTCCTTCAGTTCGACCTTGATCGCGTCGATCGCATCAAGAACCACCTGGCGCGGAGTGACGTAATGGGTCTTCGGAAAAATCGTCAATTCCTCGACCTTGCCGTGTATTTCACCGGTCAGCGGGTCGAAATGGCTGATCCGCTCGATTTCGTCATCGAAAAGCTCGACGCGTACCGCTTCCATTTCGGAATCGCCGGGAAACAGATCAATCACCTCGCCACGCACCCGATAGGTGCCGCGACGAAGCTCGAAGTCGTTACGCGAGTATTGCATCTCGGCCAATCGACGCAGAATGTCGCGCTGGCCCATCCGCGCGCCGACTTCGAGCGGCAGGGTCATTTTCAGGAAGGAGCTCGGATCACCCAGGCCGTAGATAGCCGAGACGGTCGCAACAATCAGCGCGTCCGGCCGCTCAAGCAGCGCCTTGGTTGCCGACAGCCGCATCTGCTCGATGTGCTCGTTGATGGAGGCATCTTTCTCGATGAAGGTATCGCTGGAAGGCACATAGGCCTCGGGCTGGTAGTAGTCGTAGTACGAGACGAAGTACTCAACGGCGTTATCGGGGAAAAACGCCTTGAACTCACCGTACAACTGGGCCGCCAGCGTCTTGTTGGGGGCCATTACCAGGGCGGGCCGCTGAAGCCGCTCGATCACGTTGGCCATGGTGAAGGTCTTGCCCGAGCCGGTCACGCCCAGTAACGTCTGATGACGATGACCGGCCTCCAGGCTCTTGATCAGCGTGTCGATGGCCGCAGGTTGGTCGCCCGCGGGTTTATAGGCCGAGGCCATTCGAAATCGGCGAGTCATACTATAATCACGGCGTGCGTTCTGGTTGGCATCAACGGTGTCAACATCCTATCTTTTCACATTGGAGAGTGCTGTGAGTATTCGCTTAGCGTCCCGAGTTGCCCAGGTCAAACCATCCGCCACCATCGCCATGAGCATGAAGGCGGCTGAATTGAAAGCGGCCGGCCGCGACATCATCTCGTTGAGCATGGGCGAGCCCGACTTCGACACACCGGAGCATATCCGCGCCGCCGCCATCGAGGCCATCAACAGCGGCCAGACCCGTTATACCGCCGTTGACGGCACACCGGCCCTAAAGCAAGCGATCATCGACAAGCTTGCCCGCGACAACAAGCTTGACTATGAAGCGAATGAAATCCTGGTGTCTTCGGGCGCCAAACAGTCTATCTACAACCTGGTGCAAGCCGTCATTGACGAGGGCGACGAGGTTCTGGTCCCGGCACCCTACTGGGTATCTTATCCCGACATGGTGCGGCTGGCGGGCGGCTCTCCGGTGACGCTCAGCACCTCGGCGGCCAGTGATTACAAGATCACGCCAGCCCAGTTGGCCTCGGCCATCAACGACGACACCCGCCTGCTGATGTTCAACTCGCCCAGTAATCCGACCGGCAAGGCCTACAGCCGGGCCGAGTTGGAGGCGTTGGGTGAGGTGTTGATGGAGCACCCGCGCGTGTTGATCTGTTCCGATGACATCTACGAGCACATCTGGTGGGCCGACGAGCCTTTCAGCACCTTTGGCGAAGCCGTACCGGCACTGAGAGACCGGCTGGTCGTGATCAATGGCGTCTCGAAGGCCTACGCCATGACCGGCTGGCGAATCGGCTATGCCGCCGGACCCGCTGGCCTGATCAAGGAAATGCGCAAGATCCAGGGGCAAAGCACCTCGAACCCTTGCTCAATCAGCCAGGCCGCTGCAGCCGCCGCGCTATCGGCCGATCAGGCCTGCGTGGCCGAAATGAACGTGGCTTTCAAACAGCGCCATGACTGGCTGGTGCCGGCGCTGGACGCACTGCCCGGGGTCAACTGTACGCCGGGCCAGGGCGCTTTCTACGCCTTTGCCGATTTCAGCGGTGCGATTGAATCGCTGGGCCTGGACGACGATCTGGCCATGGCCGAACACCTGCTGGAAAAAGCGGGCGTGGCGACTGTTCCAGGCACCGCTTTCGGCGCCCCCGGCCACTTGCGCCTTTCGTTTGCCTGCGACCTGGCAACTTTGGAAAGCGCCGTCGAGCGAATCGCCGCGGCGCTGTAAAACGCCCAGCTATTAACCCGGCAGGTATGTAGATCGCATTCAGCCGCAGTGTGGCTTTCGTCAGCAAGGCAGCGAAGCGCCGCTGTAGTCAGTCTACAGCAAGCTTCGATAACGCAGCCTGACGAAAGCCACACTGCGGCCTGTCTTTATAATTCAATCAGTTAGGGGCGCCAAGCAGGCCCCGACTCTGCGTTCTCGCCCTTGCCAATGGAATCACCATTGCCTGTGAGCGACGCCTTGATTCGGGGCCTGCTTGACGCCCTGAATGTGATCTACATACCTGCCGGGTTAATAAGAACCGGTCAGCCGCTCGGCCATTCGAGCGGCTGACTGTTCAATCTCGTCAATTGACGAGACGCCGTCAGAGCGGGCTTGCTTGAGCTCACCCTGAAACGCGCGTTCTGCCTCGGCAAAGCGCTGGAACAGCAAACGCGCCGACTCATCGTCAATCCAACGCTGGAAGCGATCCGCCAGCTGTATCAGATCACCCAGTTCCGTTTCTCCATCGCGCGGCAGGAGACCCTCGGCCTTGATCAGCGAGTGAAACTGTTCCAGTTGTGCGCCTAGCTCGTTGCTTCGTTCCTGCAGCAGTGCCCTGCCCTCGCCCTCGGGCATCAGCTTGTCCAGTGCATGCTGATAGCGATCGTACAAGCTCTGGGCGCTTTGCTGGCACTCCAGCAGGGCCGCCTGGGCGGCGGTGTAGAGAATGCTCATTCTGGCTCCGGGATGAAAAATGTCAGGGCCGCCGGCTTGATAGTGCACTCAACCGGGGTGTTGCCAAGAAACTCCCCATCGGCGGTAAAGTCCATCGGTCGGGCGGTATCGATTCGAACCCGTTTACAGCGGGTATGGGTCAGCCAGTCGCCGGTTCGTGTCTGGCCGGTCTTGAACCGCAGCGCATTGCCCAGCAGCGCCCAGCGGCTCTGGCGGCGAACCAACAGCAGGTCCAGGCAGCCATCGTCGATCCGGGCGTCCTCGCTGATGGTCATGCCGCCTCCGTAGTGCACGCCATTGGCCACGGTGATCTGCATGAAGCGGTCTTCGTAGGTCATCTTGTCGGTCTCGACCGTGGCCGGGAAGCAACGCTGGCGTTGAAAAACCCTGGCAATGCCGATCAGGTAGGCCAGCACGCCGAAGCGCGATTTTGTCTCATCATCCATGGCCCGGGTCATGCGCGGCCCCAGGCCAATGCCAATGGCGTTGATGAACGACACGTCCCCGGCCCGTGATACGTCCAGGTCACCACGGTGGCCAGCGCGAATGACCTGAATGGCCTCTTCGAGGTCTTCAGGAATGCCCAGCGTTCTGGCCAGATCATTGGCCGTCCCCAATGGGATCAGACCCACCGGCTTGTCGACGTCCATCAATGCATCCAACGCCAGGTTGACGGTGCCGTCGCCACCACCCAGCACAATTCGATCGACCCTGGGCCCATGTTCGCGAATCGCTGCCGGCAGATCCTCGGGCGATTCAGGCTGGACGTCGGTGACCTCGCCGTCTTCGGACAGCGCCTGGACCAGCTCGTCGCCCTGATCGCCGCCAGAGCGGCTGCCCGGATTGGTCAGCAACAGGGTGCGGATACTCATTCGGCGCCGCCCTCGGCAGTCGACCGTCTCCGGGCGTAAAACTCGATTTTTTTCAAGGCGGCGTTCATCCAGCAATAAAGCCCATAACATAGCAGGCCCACGGCAACGACACCGAGGTACCATCCGCCGTGTTCGTCACGGCTCATGCGCCAAAGGGCGGTCGCCACGTCGGTCATTTCGTCGCTGGAGGTAAACCAGCCGGCGCGCAGGAAACTCCAGCCAATCAACAGGAACAACAAGGCTCGCACGGCAATGCCGAAGCTGGCGACCAGGGCCAGCGCATCATGGCTCCAGCCCATCCAGCGATGGCCCAGCCACTGGTCACGAAAGGGTTGTCGAATTGCCCGCCAGCCCTGGTAAAGCGCCACGGCAATGACCAGCACGCCCAGCAGGCCGAACAGAGCCGGGCCGGCGGGTTTATCCAACCACAGGGCGGCCACTTCCTCCGACGAATCCGGCTGACTGACCAGGCCGCTGACCGCGCTCAAGGTCACCACCACCATACTGATATAAAACCCGGCGCTGACCAGAAGCCCGCCACGCTGGACAATCCCGGCCAGGCCGAAACCGCGGCTGGCTGGGTCCATGATCACCTGGTAAAATCGCCAGAACACGTGGGCAGACAGGCCTACGGCCAGAAGTCCAAAGCCCCAGCGACCCGGCAGACTTCGACCAATCACATGAATGGCGCCGTCGCTGCCGGTAATACGGCCCTCGCCAAAACCGGCCAGGGCAAGCAGCGATAGCAGGCCAACCGCGAGGAAAACAGTGCCCTTGGCCAGGTAGCCCAACCGGGCCAGCACTTCGACCAGCGAGCGGCCCGCAAACACGATCCGGCTCATCGACGCAGGAAGGTACCCGGCGCCAGCCAGCAGGCCAGGGCAACCCAGGCCACGCCCATTGACCAGCCGGCCAGCACGTCGCTGGGCCAGTGAACGCCCAGATACACGCGGCTGATGCCGGAAATGACAGTCAACAGCACCGCGCCAGCCATCAGCGCGCGGGCTTCCGGGCGGTGGCGCACGACCGCGCCCAGCGCCATAGCCAACAGCAGGAACGTCAGTGCTGACATCATCGCGTGCGAGCTGGGAAAACTGCTGGTAAACACTTGCGGTGCCATGGTCACCAGGTCGGGTCGCGGCTGGCTGAACAGCGCCTTGAGCAAGAAGCTGGCAACCGAGCCACTGATCATCCACACCGCCAAAAGCCCCGCTTGAACAATGCGGCCGGCCGCCCATAGCCAGATCACACCCAGCAGGGTGGCCAGACCCAGCACGCTGACGCTGCCCAGCGCGGTAAGATCCCGAGCCGCCTCACGCATCCATACCGGCCCGCGCGGATGCACCTCCTCGGCCACGTTCTGCAGGGCCAGCAAACCGGACCGATCGAAGCCCGCAGCATGGCCAGTAACCACCAAGCCGGCAATGATCACGAACACCACGACAGCAGCCACGAAAACCAGCCTGGACGAACGAACAGGGTGATGGGGCATCAGAAAATTCCGGGAGAGAACCAGCCCGTCAGGATACCGGCTTTACCCGTTCAAGCCGGGCCGAATGTGAAAACGGTGGTACATCGAGCACCGTGTGCTCGGCCAACTGGGCCTGCAGATCCTGCCACCAGCTGGTGTCGAAAAGATCGGCATGATGGGCCTCGAATATTGCCAGGTGCCTGGCTGAAAGCCCCATGAAACGCGGGAACTGCTCGGGAAAGACATCGCCATCGGCAACGTTGAACCAGGTTTCATCACTGAGCTCCAGCAGGTCGTCATGCGCCGGGGGAAGCCGCCGGAAGCGGCAGTCACTCATTAAACGCAACTCGTCAAAGTCATAGAAAATGACCCGGCCCGAGCGCGTCACGCCGAAGTTCTTGGGCAGCAGGTCACCGGGGAAGATGCCCGAACGAGCCAGGTCGCGAACCGACTGGCCGTAGTCAATGACCGCCCGTTCGGCCTGCTCGGGCGTGGCTTCGGCCAGGTACAAATCCAGCGGCCGGATGCGCCGTTCGACGTAGCAGTGACGAATGACCAGGCTGTTGCCGTCACGTTCAACGCTTTTGGCGCAGTCGCGCTCCAGCTCGGCCAGCATGTCAGGGGAAAAGCGGCTCAAGGGGAAACGCAAGTCGCGAAATTCCTGGGCGTCAATCAGCCGCCCCACCCGGTCGTGGCGAAAGACCAGGCGGTAACGCGCCAGCACCTGCGAACGGCCGAAGGCCTTGCTCGGCGCAAAGCGATCACGAATCAGCTTGAACACCAGCGGCCACGACGGCAGGGTGAAGACCTGCATCACCAGGCCACGCTGGCCATCAGCGGCCACCAGTCGTTCGTCGCCGCTGGCCGACAAATGACGGAAGAACGCCCGATACCGCTCGGTCTTGCCCTGCTTGGCACGGCCAAGCACGGTGTAGAGCTCGTCCAGCGGCTTGTCCGGCAGCAAGGTGCGCAGGAACACCACCGTGTCGCCCACGGTGGGCAGGTCGGCCAGAAAATAGCTGTAGGTAAAGCCAAACAGGATGCTCAGTTGCTGGCGGGTGGTCAGCAGGGCTTCGGCGCGCACGCCCTCACTGGTCTGCTGCAACACCACCACGCAGGGCAGACAGAAACTGCCGGCAAAGGCACGGCCCACCAGGTAGGCCCGGCCGTCGCGGTAGAACACCGTTTCCAGCAATTCGATGGCCGACAGCGGCTCGTGGCCGCCCTGCTCCACGGCCTTGAGCAAGGCGCTGGCGAGCCTTTCAGAGTCAGCAACCGGGTCGGCGAAGTCGGTATCGATGGCGCAGTCATCAAGAATTCGACGAAAACAGCGCGATGCGTTGCCGCTGACGGTATAACAATGCCGGGCAACCGGGTGGGTAATGCGATCGGTCGGTTCGATATCCAGCGCAACAAACTCGATCTGCTTGTTCACCCCACGCGTTTGGAACAGCCGGCGCGACAAGGTGTTGAAATAGGTCTTGTACAGTTCGGCGTCCAGCTCGCCGACCAGCCGCTCCGACACCCGTTGTCGAATATCGCGCCACAAACCCTTGGAGAACAGGCGTTCCTGCATCAGGCCCTCAAGGCGGGCGATGGTGTCAGCGATGGATCGGTCATACAAGCCGTAACGCTTGACAACATCCTGCTGCATGCCTCGCCGGTCTTGCCGCTGGAAGCGTCGCCGGGCACGCCGACTGATATCGGCAAAGCTGGCGTTGTAGTCCTCGAAGGCCGCGATGATGCAGCCAGCGACATCATCGATCAAGCGTTGATGGCGCGGTGGCGATGTCATCAGGCAGATGGCCGATCAGCCGGCGCCGAATACGCCGCTGTCGCGCCAACCCGAGGTGATGGGATAACGACGATCCCGCCCGAAGGCCTTGCGCGTGATTCGCGGGCCCGGCGCGCCCTGGCGGCGCTTGTATTCCGAGGCCAGCACCATGCCCGCGACGCGGCGAACGGTTTTTTCGTCGACACCAGTCGCAACGATTTCGGAAATCGGCTGGTCCTGCTCAACATAGCGGGTGATGATGTCATCGAGCACGTCGTAGGGCGGCAGGCTGTCCTGGTCGGTCTGGTCGGGACGCAGTTCGGCCGAGGGCGGACGATCAATGATGCCCTGCGGAATGGCCGGCGATAATCCATTGCGCCAGTCCGACAGCGCATAGACCAGCCCTTTCAGGCAATCCTTGATCGGGCTGTAGCCGCCGCACATATCGCCGTAAATGGTCGAATACCCCACCGCCAGCTCGCTCTTGTTGCTGGTGGCCAGCGGCAGATGACCAAACTTGTTCGACAACGCCATGACCACGTTGCCACGGGCCCGGGCCTGGAGATTTTCTTCGGTGAAGTTTTCAGGTCGATCGCCGAATACTTCGGCCAGCTGTTTGAGCTGGGCCTGGTAGATCGGCTCGATAGAAATGTTTTCGTACTGGATACCCAGCAGGTCAATCTGCTCGGTACCCAGAATCAGCGACAACTCGGAGGTATGACGCGAGGGCATCATCACCCCCAGCACCTTGTCCGGGCCCAGCGCGTCGGCCGCCAGCGCGGCAGTCAGGCTGGAATCAATGCCGCCCGAAATGCCGAACACCACCGATTCGAACTTGTTCTTGAACACGTAGTCGCGCAGGCCGCGCTTGAGCACGTGGTAGATCACCGGCAGATCGTCGGTTTCGCCAGTCGGCCAGTGTTCGGGCTCCAGCGTGCCGGTCTCGGCATCCAGGTTCAGGCACAGCAGGGCTTCTTCGCACAGCGGCGCCGGCGGCAGCAGCTTGCCGTGGCCATCAATGGCCACCGAATGACCGTCAAAGACCAGTTCGTCCTGGCCACCCACGCAGTTCAGGTAAACAATCGGCAGGCCGGTTTCTTTCTGGCGCGCGGTCAACACCTCGGCACGGTCGACGTGTTTGCGCCGGTAATACGGTGAGGCATTGCTGGACAGGATGATCCGGGCGCCCGCCTCGCGCGCCGCGGCCGCGGCCGCCGGCGTCCAGGTGTCCTCGCAGATAATCACCCCCACCGGCACGCCCTTGACGTCGATCACCAGCGGCTGGTCCCCCGGCGAAAAGTAGCGCTGCTCGTCAAACACGGCGTAGTTGGGCAAGTCCCACTTGTCGTAGGTGCCGATCACTTGTCCGTCGCGCAGCCAGGACAGCGAGTTGAAGCGACGATCCCCCTCGGCTCGCGGGTGGCCCAGCACCACGTCGATGCCGTGCACGGCCTGGGCAATCTCGGCCAGGGCTTCAGCCGCACGCCGCATGAAACCAGGGCGCAGCAGCAGGTCTTCCGGGGGGTAGCCGGTCAGCGCCAGCTCGGGGAACAGCAGCAGATCAGCGCCCAACTGGTCGCGGGCCTGCTCGACGCGCTCAAGGATGCGTTGCTTGTTGCCGGTGATATGACCGACCAGAAAGTCATCCTGGGCTAGCGCGATTTTCAGCATAAGAGAAACGGTCTCGGGAACGAGGTTTCAGGTTCCAGAGGCCGGGTAGTACCCGCCCTGGAACCTGAAACCCGACACCCGGATCCTGCTTACTTCAGGCGATCGGCAATGGCCGCGCCCAGCTCGACCGGCGAGCGAACGGTGGTCACGCCAGCCGCTTCCAGGGCCTTGTACTTGGCATCGGCCGTGCCCTTGCCGCCGGAAATGATGGCACCGGCATGGCCCATGCGCTTGCCCGGAGGTGCGGTCACGCCGGCAATGTAGCCAACCACCGGCTTGGTGACGTTCTCGGCGATGAACTCGGCCGCGTCTTCCTCGGCCGAACCGCCAATTTCGCCCACCATGATGATGCCCTGGGTGTCGTCATCTTCCTGGAACAACGACAGGCAGTCGACAAAGCTCATGCCGTGGATCGGGTCGCCACCAATACCAATGCAGGTGGTCTGGCCCAGGCCGGCCTGGGTGGTCTGGAAGACCGCCTCGTAAGTCAGCGTGCCGGAACGAGAAACGATGCCGATCTTGCCGGGCTTGTGAATGTGGCCCGGCATGATGCCGATCTTGCACTCGCCCGGGGTAATGATGCCCGGGCAGTTCGGGCCAATCAGGGTCACGTCGTCGTAATCAGCCAGGGCAGCCTTGACCTTCATCATGTCAAGCACCGGGATGCCTTCGGTGATGCAAACGATGACGCGAATGCCGGCATCGGCGGCTTCCAGGATGGCATCGGCCGCAAACGGTGGCGGCACGAAAATCATCGAGGCTTCGGCGCCGGTTTCTTCCACGGCACGTTCCACGGTATCGAAAACCGGCAGACCCAGGTGGTCCTGGCCGCCCTTGCCCGGCGTCACGCCGCCGACCATCTTGGTACCGTAGGCAATGGCCTGTTCAGAGTGGAAAGTACCCTGGGCGCCAGTGAAGCCCTGGGTAATGACCTTGGTGTTCTTGTTAACTAATACGCTCATTGCAATTTCCTTCAGGCGGCGGCTTCAACGGCCTTGCGCGCGCCGTCGTTCAGATCATCAGCGGGGATGATGGCAAACCCGCTTTCGGCCAGCAGTTTCTTGCCCTGCTCCACGTTGGTGCCCTCCAGGCGAACCACCACGGGGACGTTGACGTCGATGTCCTTGACCGCGTTGATGATGCCTTCGGCAATCAGGTCACAGCGAACGATGCCGCCGAAGATGTTGACCAGGATGGCCTTGACGTTGTCGCCAGACAAAATCAGCTTGAAGGCTTCCTTGACGCGCTCGGCATTGGTGCCGCCGCCTACATCCAGGAAGTTGGCCGGCTCGCCACCGGCCAGCTTGACCACGTCCATGGTCGCCATGGCCAGGCCTGCGCCGTTGACCATGCAGGCAATGTTGCCGTCCAGGGTGACGTAGTTGAGTTCATGCTTGCTGGCGGCCAGCTCGGTCGGGTCTTCCTGCGACTCGTCGCGCATGGCAGCCAGGTCCGGGTGACGATACAGCGCGTTGCCATCGGCGTTCAGCTTGGCATCCAGGGCCAGCAGGTCATCGTTGTCGTCGATGATCAGCGGATTGACCTCGATCAGATCAATGTCCTTTTCGACGAACAGCTTGTACAGGCCGTCCATGATCTTGGTCAGCTGGCGAACCTGCTTGGCGTTCAGGCCCATCTCGAAGCCGATCTGGCGCGCCTGGTAGGGCATCAGGCCGGCCGCGTTGTCGACCACGGCGGTAATGATCTTTTCCGGAGTCTCTTCAGCAACCTTCTCGATATCCACGCCGCCGGCTGCCGAACCCATGAACACCACGGATTTGTGTGCACGGTCGACCAGGGCACCCAGGTACAGTTCCTGCTTGATGTCGGTCGCTTCGGCAATCAGCACGCTGTTGACGGGCAGCGCACGGCCACCGGTCTGGTAGGTTTCGATCGCCATGCCCAGCATCCGCTCGGCTTCGGCACGGACTTCGTCGAGGCTGTTGGCCAGCTTGACACCGCCGGCCTTGCCGCGGCCACCCGCGTGAACCTGGGCCTTGACGACCCACTGCGATCCGCCGACTTTTTCAGCCGCTGCTACGGCTTCATCGGCCGTGGTTGCCAGTTCGCCGCGCGGTACGGGAATACCGTACTGCTCGAACAGTTCCTTGGCCTGATACTCATGAAAGTTCATTAATTTGACCCTTGATATTTGAGGCTTTTTGAATTCAATGGCAATTCGACGACGATCACCGTCGTCGACCAGGCAAAGGTGCCTGGACAATCTCCCTGCGGCCGCTTGGCGAACCGCAAAACACAAGTATACTGTTTGATGGTGGTCAACGGGGCTGATACCGCCCGTAAACCACCGGACAGCCCGGCAAATCGTCTAGAGGGAAGGTGTCGTGAAATCATCAGGGCCGCTGGCAGCCGACGAAGACATCATTCGCCGCGCGCTGCATTATCTGAACGGCTTCCGCCTGTTCCTTGCACCTATCCTGCTGGGTTTATCGTTCAGCCCGATTGCCGAAGACCTTTCGCCCGCCTACAAGATCTTCCTTGCCCAGGCCTCGTCGCTGACCTATGCCGGTGCAGCGCTGTTGTTCCTGATCTTCCATCTGCGCCGCAAGGTGGAGCCCTCTGACCTGGCCGGGTTTTCGCTGGCCACCGACCTGATTGTCATCAGCCTGATCCTGCACTGCTTCGGCGGTATCGAGAGCGGTCTGGTCATCTTGCTGCTGTTCAGCATCGGCATTGCCGGTCTTCTGCTCACCTTGAGAACCGCCCTGCTGTTTGCCAGCCTGGTGGCCATAGGGCTGGTGCTCGATGGCATGGTCGCCGCCGGGGGCCTCCCCTCCGGCAGCGTAGCCGTGCAGGCTGGCCTGTACGGCCTGGCCGCCTTTGGCACGGCCCTGGGTTGCTGGCTGTTGGGCCGCTGGGGCCGGGAATACCAGTTGCTGGCCGAACGTCGCGGGGTTGATCTGGCCAGCCTTGAACAAATCAACGAGCTGATCATCCATCGCATGCGTTCCGGTGTCCTGGTGGTGGACGGCGAAGGCCGCATACGCCAGACCAACGAGGCGGCCTGGTACCTGCTGGGCAATCCGCCGGTGAGCGAGCGAAACCTGAAGGTAATTGCCCCGGCGCTGGCCGAGCGCCTGGAGAACTGGCGAAAAACCGGAAAGAATCAGGATGAAGGCCTGCTGTTGCAGGCGACCCAGGTGGCCATCGTCCCGCGCATGATGTCGATGCCCGGCCTGAACAGCGAAGCCACGCTGATGTTCCTGGAAGATACCTCGGTGGTGAGTCGGCGTGCCCGCGACCTGGCCCAGGCCTCGCTTGCACGGCTGTCGGCCTCGATTGCCCATGAGATTCGCAACCCGCTGGGCGCGCTCAGCCATGCGGCCCAGTTGCTCAATGAATCGGAAGACCTGAACAAGCCGGACCGCAAGCTGGTCTCGATGATCCTCAACCATTCCTCGCGGATGAACGACATCGTTGAAAACGTGCTGAAGCTGTCGCGCCGCGAGCGCGCGCGCGTTGAACCGGTGAATGTCGTGACCTGGGCCAGGAAGCTGGTCAACGAATTCCGGCGCTACCACAAGCTCTCCGAAGAACACGTCCGTCTCCAGGTGCCGTCAGCCGGCATCATTGTGTTGATCGATCCGGGCCAGATCACCCAGGCAGTGTGGAACCTGATGGAAAACGCCCTGAAGCACGCTCGACACGAGGAAACCCGGACACCCGTGATCACGATCCGCATCAGCCCGATTCGAGGCAACCGGGAGATGGCGCTGGACGTGCTGGATGACGGACCGGGCATTCCGTTGGAAAAACGCAGCCAGATTTTCGAGCCGTTTTTCACCACCCACAAGCAAGGCTCTGGCCTGGGACTGTACCTGGCACGCGGCCTGTGCGATGCCAACCAGGCACCGTTGGAATACGTGCAGGTTCCCAACGCGGGCGCCTGCTTCCGCATTCTTTTGCGGCGCCCTGAAACGGAGACACCGAATGCCGGCCGGGACAATCGGAAAACCGTTCCCACCCTGTCGAAATAAGTTCGACTTGCGTTAAGCTGGTGGCGCTAAACAATTGATTGATCGAACAGCGCCTGACTGACCGTGCGGCCCGAAGGCATTGGAGAAGACCCATAATGAGCACCATGCGAGCACTGGTTGTTGACGACGAACCCGACCTGCGTGAGTTGCTGGACATCACCCTGAGCCGCATGGGCCTGGATGTCGAGACCGCCGAGGATCTGTCGGCAGCACGTCGCTGCCTGACCGACAATCCCGATTTCGCGCTATGCCTGACCGACATGAAGTTGCCCGACGGCAACGGCCTGACGCTGATCAAGGAAATCAACCGCGACCACAGCGAAATCCCGGTCGCCATGATTACCGCCTTCGGCCGGGTTGAAGACGCGGTTACCGCGCTGAAATACGGGGCGTTTGATTTCGTCTCCAAGCCGGTCGACCTTGAAGTGCTGCGCAACCTGGTAAGAACGGCACTGAAGCTGCGCCAGGATGACAAGGAAAAAGAGAAGGCCCAGGCGGCAACGAGTACGGCAAAAGACGCGCCCGACGCCGCCAGCGCTGACCCGGCCGAGCCCCCTTCCGCCGCCAGCAACGACCGCGAAACCAGGCGCCCGGCACTGGACGAGGAGAGCCAGAGCCTGCTGCTGCGCCGATTGATCGGTAAATCCGAGCCGATCGTCCGGGTACGCCAGACCATCGTCAAACTGGCTCGCAGCCAGGCTCCGGTGCTGATCAGCGGCGAGTCCGGCACCGGTAAGGAGCTGGCTGCCCGACTGATTCATGATCTGGGCCCGCGCGCCGAAGAGCCCTTCGTGGCGGTCAACTGCGGTGCCATCCCCGCCGAGCTGATGGAAAGCGAGTTCTTTGGCCACATGAAAGGCAGCTTTACCGGCGCTGACAGCGACAAGGAAGGCCTGTTTCAGGCTGCCCAGGGCGGCACGCTGTTCCTGGACGAGGTGGCCGACCTGCCGTTGCCCATGCAGGTGAAGCTGCTGCGGGTGATCCAGGAAAAAACCGTGCGCCCGATCGGCGGCCGCCAGGAAATCAAGATCGACGTGCGCATTCTGTCCGCCAGCCACAAGGCGCTGAAACCGCTGGTCGACAGCGGCGCCTTCCGCAACGACCTGTACTACCGCCTGAACGTGATCGAGCTGCACATGCCTTCGCTGAACGAACGGCGCGGCGACATTCTTACCCTGGCCCGGCATTTTTTGAAAAACATCGGCGAGCAGTGGGGCGAAGATCCGCGCGAGCTCGACCGCGAGGCCGCCGATGCGCTGCGCCAGCATTTCTTCTCCGGCAATGTGCGCGAGCTGGTCAACATCCTGCAGCGTGCCGTCACCTTGTGCGAGGGCAACGAGATCACCGTGGATGACCTGAGCCTGGACAGCGACCCGATGGCCGACAACCAGCTCCCCACCGATTACCCCGACGACCGAAGCCTGGACGACTACATCGAAGACGTGGAAAAGCGCATCCTGGAAAACGCCCTGCGCGAGGCCCGGTACAACAAGACCGAGGCCGCCCGTCAACTGGGCATCACGTTCCGCTCGCTACGATACAAGCTGAAGAAATACGACATCGACTAGCCACCCCCGGTGGCCTGGCTCAACGTCATGCCGAGGGACCATGACCCCGAAACAACGCGAACGATTTGCCGCCGACGTGATCGGCGGTTTGCAGTGTTCACCGAAAACCCTGCCATGCAAGTACTTCTACGATGCTCGAGGCTCGGAACTGTTCGAAGCCATTTGCCAGACGGCGGAGTACTACGTCACCCGAGCTGACCTGGCCCTGCACGAGGCCCATCTCGCCGAGATCGCCAACTGCATCGGCCCCAATGCCCATGTGATCGAGTTTGGCAGCGGCGCCGGCATCAAGACACGCAAGCTGCTGGCCGCGCTGGACCGCCCGCGCGCCTACACGCCCATTGAAATTTCGGCCGCCGCGCTGAAACGCTCGGCCAAAGAGCTGACCCAGGCGTTTCCGGATATCGAGATATGCCCGGTGCGCGCCGACTACACCCGGCCGATTGACGACGAAGCGCTGGCACTCGACCCGCCGGCCAGTCGCCGGGTGGTGTACTTCCCCGGCTCGACGATCGGCAACTTCACCCGCGACGAAGCCCGCGACTTCCTGGTGCGCATGGCCAATATCGCCGGCCCAAAGGGGGCCATATTGGTGGGCGTAGACCTGATCAAACCCCGCGAACGCCTGGAAGCGGCCTACGACGATGAAGACGGTATCACTGCCCAGTTCAACCTCAACCTGCTGCTGCGCCTGCAAAATGACCTGGGCGCCACGCTCAACCTGGACGACTTTGCCCATGAAGCACGCTTCAACGACGAGGCCCGGCGCATTGAAATGCACTTGAAAGCCGAGCGCGACACGGTCATCGAACTGAACGGACAGCGCTTTAAACTGGCCGCCGGCGAAACCATCCACACCGAGAACAGCCACAAGTACTCGGTCAGCGATTTCCGCGAACTGGCCGAAACCGCCGGTCTGGCCTCGACGCGGGTGTGGAAAGACCCGGAAGGCCTGTTCAGCATGCACTGGCTGGAAAAAGCAAAGCCCCCGGCCGGGACGACCGAGGGCTGAAGGATCAACGCAACTTGATCAGTCTTCCCAACCCCAGGGCGCGTCGGGCGCGTCAATCGGGTTGGTCAAGTCAAAATCGACCTGAAAAACGCGCGGCGTGCCAAGGCGCCACAGACCGTAGGTAAAGGTCTCGCCGGGGTAGACGCGCATGACCCACACGTTGGAGAACGCGGCCTCAATCACCTCGCGGGTTTGCTCATCGGCCGGGAAATACTGCTCATTGGCACGGCCCAGGTTGGTCGAGGTGCCGCCGTACATGGTCTGCTCTTCCGAGCTGCCGTCCGGGTAGCGGTGGTCGTGCTTGAGCTCGATGCGGTCGTCCTTGCGGGTCAGCACCCAGGTGCGAGAGTAGTTGTCGCCCACCACGAAGGGGATGCGGATGCGCTCTTCCTGGCAATCGCGCACGTGCATCACCAGGCGCTGATCGACAAAGCCGGTTTCGCCTTCCGGGTGGGTAATCAGCTCGCCTTCAAAGGCCTGGCCACACAGGGCGTTCAGGTTGTCCCAGTATTCATCCAGCGGGTTGGCCTGCACCGAGGCCACCAGGCCCATGGATGCAGCAGCAATCAGGATTTTCTTCATCGTTTTGGCTCCTTGCTTGGTCAAATTTCGCAATTCTGAAACTCCATCTTACCCGCAACGGTCGCCAGACCCGCCGGCAGCGCGCAAGCTCAGGCAGCAAGGGGTAAAATACGAGGTTTACCCATCCACGTATTCGGAGTGAATTGATGAAAGCACCCAAGCGCATTGCCATTACCGGCGCCGCCGGCCAGATCGGCTACCAGCTCGTCTTCCGCATCGCCTCGGGCGATCTGCTGGGCCCGGACCAGCCGGTGATTCTGCAACTGCTGGAAATCGAGCCGGCCCTGGGTGCGCTGCAAGGCGTGGTGATGGAACTGGACGACGCCGCCTTCCCGCTGCTGCACGGCGTGGTCGCGACGGCCGACCTGAACGAAGGCTTCAAGGATGCCGACTACGCAATCCTGGTCGGTGCCAAGCCGCGCGGGCCGGGCATGGAACGCGCCGACCTGCTGGCCGAAAACGGCAAGATCTTTGGCCCGCAGGGCAAGGCCCTGAACGCCGTCGCCAGCCGCGACGTGAAGGTGCTGGTAGTCGGCAACCCGGCCAACACCAACGCGCTGATTGCCCAGGCCAACGCTCCGGACCTGCCGCCGGAAAACTTCACCGCCATGACCCGCCTGGACCATAACCGCGCCCTGGCCCAGCTTTCCGCCAAAACCGGCAAGCACCACAGCCACATCCGCGACATGATCATCTGGGGCAACCATTCCTCGACCCAGTACCCGGACCTGCACCACTGCACCGTCGCCGGGCAGCCGGCCATGGACGGCATGGACCAGGCCTGGTACGAAAATGACTTCATCCCCACCGTCCAACAGCGCGGTGCAGCCATCATCAAGGCGCGCGGTGCTTCCAGTGCCGCCTCTGCGGCGTCTGCCGCCATCGACCATATCCGCGACTGGGCCCTGGGCACCGGCGACAGCTACGTGTCCATGGCCGTGCCGTCAGACGGCAGCTACGGCATCGCGCCGGGCGTGATCTACTCCTTCCCCTGCCACTGCGAAAACGGCAAATACCGCATCGTCCAGGGCCTGGAAATCAATGATTTCTCTCGCGCGCGCATGGACGCTACCGACCAGGAACTGCGCGAAGAGCGGGCAGCGGTGGAAGCGCTGCTCGGGTGAGCAGCGCGGTGAAAGGTAAGCGGTGAAAGGTAAAAAGCAAGACCAAAAAACCGGGCCAATGGCCCGGTTTTTTATTAGCTACCTTTCACCTTTCACCATTTACCTTTCACGCAATGGCAAAACGCCCTCAGGCCAGGCTGCGATGTTTCCTGACCACCAACATCGCCATTTCCAGCGCCTGTTCGTAGTTCAGGCGGGGGTCGACGGTAGTCTTGTAGCAGCGGGTCAGGTCTTCTTCGTTCAGCTCGCGGGCGCCGCCGATGCATTCGGTGACGTTTTCGCCGGTCAGCTCCAGGTGCACACCACCCAGGCGTGAGCCGCAGGCGGCGTGAATTTCAAAAGCCTGTTCCAGCTCGGAGCGGATGTTGTCGAAACGGCGGGTCTTGTAGCCGTTGGCAGTTTTTTCCGTGTTGCCGTGCATCGGGTCACAAATCCACAGCACCGGCGAGCCGGTCGAGCGAACCGCTTCAATCAGGCCCGGCAGGTGGTCGCCCACCTTGCCCGCGCTCATGCGGTGAATCAGCACCAGGCGGCCGGCCTCGTTGTCCGGGTTCAGCGTGCGAATCAGGCCTTTCAGCCACTCGGAGCTCATGCCCGGGCCCACTTTCACGCCCACCGGGTTGCGCACGCCGCGGAACATTTCCACGTGGGCGCCTTCCAGCTCGGCGGTGCGCATGCCAATCCACGGGAAGTGGGTGGACAGGTTGAACCAGCCGTACTGGCGCGGCACCTGGCGAATCATGGTTTCTTCGTACGGCAGGTGCAGGGCCTCGTGCGAGGTGAAGAAATCCACCCGGCGCAGGCTGCCCGGCTGCTGGCCGGTGACCGTTTCCATGAACTTGACCGACTGGCCAATGCTGTCGGCAATGCGGTGGAACTCGGCGGCCAGCGGCGAGTGGGTGACCCAGCCCAGGTCCCAGAATTCCGGGTGGTGCAGGTCGGCAAAGCCGCCGTCGACCAGGCCACGAACAAAATTCATCGACATGGCAGAACGGGCGTGGGCGCGCAGCAGGCGCTGCGGGTCAGGCCGGCGCGCGCTTTCGGTAAAGTCGGGGCCGTTCACCAGGTCACCGCGATAGCTGGGCAGCGTTACCCCGTCGCGGGTTTCAAAATCGTCCGAGCGTGGCTTGGCGTACTGGCCGGCAAAGCGGCCAATGCGCAGCCCCGGCTTTTCCAGGCCGTGCAGCAGAATCAGCGACATCTGCAGCAGCACCTTCAGGCGGTTGGCAACAATCGAAGACTCGCACTCGTCGAACACCTCGGCGCAATCGCCGCCCTGCAGCAGGAAACGCTTGCCGGCCTGGGCTTCGGCGATCTGCTGTTTCAGGCCCAGGATTTCCCAGGAGGTCACCAGCGGTGGCAAGACGCGCAGTTTGCCCAGCGCTTGCTCGAGCTCGTCCTGGTCGTCATAGCGGGCCTGCTGGCCGGCGGTTTTCTGCTTCCAGGAATCGGGTCTCCAGCCTTTGGCCGGGGTAATGGTTTTCAGTCGTTCAGTCATCGTATCGCTCGCTATTGCAGACCACGGCGGCCTGCGATCAGAACCCAAAGCATAAACAGTGCAAGGCCAACATACCAGACCAGGGTCCAGCCCGGCATCGACACGCCCAGAAACACCCAGTCAATTTCGGTGCAATCGCCGGTGGCGGTAAAGGCTTCGCGAATGCGCTCGTTCCAGGCCCAGCCGGTTTCGACCATGAAATCCCAGTCGGCGCCGCAGCCACCAATCAGGTCGGGCTCAGCACCCTGGATGCGCACGTGCCGGCCGGCCGTGGTCATGCCCCAGATGGCGCCGCCAAAGAACGGCACGGCATACACCCAGCGGCCCCAGGATTTGGGGTTGTGCACGGCCATCGCCAGGGCCACCAGGCCCATCAGCATGAAGCCATAGCGCTGCAGCATGCACAGCGGGCACGGCGGCAGCTCCAGCACGAACTGGGCGTAATAAGCATAGGCCAGCAGGCCAGCACAAGCGAGAAAAACCAGCAGGTAGGGCGTGCGCCCCTGAATCAGAACACTCATCGGCAAGTTTTGAACGGGTCAGTAGGTATCAGACTGGGCATGCGGCCAGCGGTTCCTTGGTCAAGGGTTCGTGTAACGGTTGGTCAGTAAGGGTTCGTTACAAGGGGTCGTCCAGATCGCTGGCAAACAGGCTTTCAATCTGACGAAACGCCTTGAACTCCAGGTGATTGCCACTGGGGTCGGCAATGAACATCGTCGCCTGCTCGCCCTTTTTGCCCTCGAAGCGCAGGTAGGGCTCGATCACGAACGACACCCCTGCCCCGCGCAGCCGCTCGGCCAGGGCGTGGAAATCCTGCCACGCCAGGATGGGGCCGAAGTGGCTGGCCGGCACGTCATGGCCATCCACGGCGTTACTGGCGGCAGCCGGATGGTCTTCGGGTGCCACCTGGTGCAACACCAGTTGATGGCCAAAGAAATCCAGGTCCACCCAGCGCGACGAACTGCGCCCGGTCGGGCAGCCCAGCAACTGGGTGTAGAAGTTCAGCGTTTCGTCCAGATCCGTCACCGGCAAGGCCAGGTGGAAACGGGGAAACGGGGTGGTGGGAAGGTGCATCGATGAAATCCTGTGGCGCGGTTGGGTCAGCGTCGGGTGTTCAGGTTCAAGGTTCAAGGTTCAAGGTTCAAGGTTCAAGGTTCAAGGTTCAAGGTTCAAGAATCAGGACAGCCAGCGCAGCAGTTTCATCTTCAAACCCGAATACGGCGGGAAGCGCACCGACACTTCCGGGAAGCGCGAACGCTTCATCACGGATTTCAAATGGCTCATGCGGTCGAAACCGGCCTTGCCATGGTATTGGCCCATGCCGCTCATGCCCACGCCGCCAAACGGCAGGTCGGGCACGGACATGAACATCAGCGTGTCGTTGATGCACAAATTGCCGGTGCTGATCTCTTCGACAAAACGCTGCTCGTGCGCCTTGTTGCGGGTAAACAAATAGGCCGCCAGCGGCTTGTCACGTTCACGAATGAAGCTGAGGGCCGCGTCCAGGTCCGGCACTTCAAGAACCGGCAGGATGGGCCCGAAAATCTCTTCCTGCATCACTGCGTCTTCCGGCTTCACGTCGACCAGCACGGTGGGCTCGATGCGCTCGGCCTGTTCATCCGCCTTGCCGCCAATGGCCACCGTCTGGCCATCCAGGTAGCCTTGCAGCCGCTTGAAGTGACGCGCGTTGATGATCTTGCAGTAATCCGAACTGGCCAGCGGGTCATCGCCATACATGGCGTGCAACTGGGCGCGCAGTGCATCCAGCAGGTGTTCGCGCTGGCCCTGGGTAACCAGCACGTAATCCGGCGCAATGCAGGTTTGCCCGGCATTCAGGCACTTGCCCCAGAAAATCCGCCGCGCGGCCGATTCCAGATCCGCCCCGGCGTCCACCACCGCCGGGCTTTTGCCGCCCAGCTCCAGCGTCACCGGCGTCAGGTACTCAGCCGCAGCCTTCATCACGATCTTGCCGACCGCCGCCCCGCCGGTATACAGAATGTGGTCAAAGCGCTGCTTCAACAGCTCGGTGGTTTCATCCACCGCGCCCTGCACCACCTGCACCGCGTTGGCATCCAGGTAGCGCGGAATCAACTCGCCCATCAGCGCCGCCGTGTGGGTGGCAATTTCCGAAGGCTTGATCACCACCGCATTGCCCGCCGCCAGCGCCGGAATCAGGGGCGACAGCACCAGCTGCACCGGGTAATTCCAGGCGCCCATGATCAACACCACGCCCAAAGGCTCGGCCTGCACCCAACTGCGCCCCGGCTGACCCACCGCCGGCGTGCGCACCCGACGCGGCCGCGTCCAGCGCTTCAAATGCTTGCGCGCGTGCTTGATCTCGCTGTACAGCAAGGACAATTCACCCAGCAGCACCTCCTGCGCCGGCTTGGCCAGATCGCGCTCCAGCGCCTTCTCGATGGCGGCCTCGTTCTCCCGCAGCAAGCGCTCCAACGCGTCCAACTGCCCGCGCCGCCAATCCAGCGAGCGCGTCACCCCACGGGCAAACGTGGCCCGCAACTGATCCATCATGGCCGGATACTCACTGGGAACAAAAGACATGCGCACAAACCATTGAAAACTGCACCGGATTGTACCCCAGCCCCCGTCAGTTGCACCCCACCCCACCGACGGATATGATCAAGCCCGCGCGGCGAGACAGACAGGGAAACGCCATGAAAGCTGAACTAAAGCAGGGCGAAAGCGT
>PWYW01000055.1 GCA_003567685.1 Gammaproteobacteria bacterium | reverse complement strand
GATTTCGGACTCGATTTCGGACTCGATTTCGGACTCGATTTCGGACTCGATTTCGGACTCGATTTCGGACTCGATTTCGGAGTCGATTTCAGAGTCGATTTCAGAGTCGATTTCGGACTCGATTTCAGAGTCGATCTCGGAATCGATTTCGGCGTCAATCTCGGAGTCGCTCTCAACCTCGCGATCACTGTCAGGCTCGGTGTCAGCCTGTTCGACAGTAGCGGGAGTGGATTCCATCGACTCATCATCAATCTGGAAGAATTCATCGCTTGCCAAGGCGTCTTCCGGCTCGGCTGAATCAGACGCCTCGCCAAAGACGGATGGACTGTCGGTGTCGCCCAGTTGATAGAGCCCCGGCGGCAGTGACACGGTGCCAGCCTGGTCAGAACTGGATTCGCCCGTACGTCGGCGATGGGCCTGACTGTGGAGTTGTCGAAGTTCTTCGGCCAGCGAAGCGGTAGCAAATTGCTCGTCTGGCACGGGTTCGCCACGCAGCCTGATCAATCGATCGCGGAAAAGGCCGGCGCATCGCTGAATGGCAGCGAATCCGTCTTCAGACGGGGCCGTACCACACAAGGAAAGCTCTTCAAGATAGGATTCAAGTATCTGGGCGGTATCGGACTCGTCGCCAACCGGTGCCAGCCGCATGGTTCCTTTCATCGTGTGAACGATACGGACCAGCGACTCGTCAATGACCGCGGGTCTCGCCTGTTCTTCGCTGTTGGCAAGCCACTGGTCCATCAGCTCCAGATTGTCCGATAGCTCCTTGATCATCAGCTCAATCAGGGTGGGGTCGAGGCCCTCGAGTTCCGGCGGCAGTTCAGCCAGGGTTTCTTCAATCTCTTCTTCGCCATCCGCCAGCCGGCTCGCTCGGGCCGCGATTGCCTCGCAGGTCTCTGGATCGACTTCCCCGGGTCCTTTGCCGCTCAGACGATCCCGCAGGCTCGGCAAGGCGGCGACGGCGTTTTCCATCACGTCAAGAACGGGCTCTGATGCAGCAACCTGCCCATCGAGAACACGGTTCATCAAATTTTCGATCTGCCAGGCGAATTCCCCGATCTCCGTCGCCCCAGCCATTCGTCCTGACCCCTTGAGGGAGTGGAATGAGCGGCGTATGGTCGTGCCTGACTCTTTGTCGTCTGGTGTAAGGCGCCAGGAGGGCAGCAACGCTTCCAGCGTTTCGAGTTCCTGATCGAACTCCTCGAGAAAAATCTCGACAATGTCGAAGTCGTCGAAAGCCGATAGGGAATCGGTGTCGCTGGTGCCACCTTCGCTTGACGTCTCATCCGCTTCCTCGGGCCCATCCTCGTCGGAGGCGGAATCGGGGAGGGTGGTTACGTTGCCTTGGTCAGTATCGGCTGTCGCACTATCGTCAATGGTCAGGGAGTCGTCCAGTTCTTCGAAATCACCCAGATCAGGCAGCTCATCATCGTCCGCTTCCACGCTGTCTTCGCTGTGCGTGGGAGCGTCAGATAACTCCAGCGCTTCTTCGATGTCGTCGCTACTCTCTACCTGGTCGGTTGTTTCCTCGGTATCGGATACACTGTCCAGGTGGTCGACAAGGTCATCGCCGTCAAATTCGAAATCGAAATCCAGCGAGTCATCGTTGTCCGATCCTGTGAGACCGGCAGTAACACTTCCGGTATCTTCCGGGTCGATTTCCGTCGGTGCGTCATGCAGTTCGGCATCATCGGCGGCAGGCACTCCACTGCTGCCGTCGACAGACAGTTCAAGGTCTCTCGATTCCGTGGTGTCGGGGATGGCCTCCAGCTCGCCCGTCGTTTCGAAGCTGTCGGGCACCGGCGGTTCAGCGGCCGCGGCCGTCTCGCTTTCGGGCAAGTAGCCAAGGCGCTGCAGTCGTCGCTCGGATGACCGCAGATATCTTTCTCCCTGACGATCATTGCTGGTTCGGCTGTCGAGATAGAATTCGGTAGCGGTGAGACTCTCAGCCAGGGCGTCGAGTGCCTCCACATCGCGATCTGCCTGGCCGAGTTGGTCGTCGGCCAGTTGAGCTGTCGCCACCAGCATGGCAGCGGCGTCGGCCATGTTGGCCATGCTCAGTGCGCCCCCGATGCGCTCAAGGATATTGCGCGCCTCCGAGAGGCTGCTATCCTCACCTTTCCCACGATTGATGGCGTCAAGCAAGTGCTTGGCGTGGGCCAGGTCCTCCAGAGACTCCTTGACAAGCTGTTGAAGCACCCGTCGCTGCTCGGAGGGGGGCATCAGTGTTTGCTGGGTGGTTGCCAGTTCGTCTTCCGTAGCGTCCTCGCTGGCGCTGGCCAACCCGCCTGAATCCTCCAGCTGGGTCTCGACAATCAGGAGTTCCCTGGCCACTCGGAGCAGCTGGTCGTCACTGATCGTTCCACCCGCGGCATCCAGGCTCTTGGCTTGCTCGCGCACGCGCCGGGCAAGGTGGTCGAGGCCCAGCATCGCCAGGCTTTCACCTACCGAATCGAGCAGTGCAGTTTGTTTGGCAATCTCTCCCGGGTCAGTATCGCCCTCCAACTGATTGCCAAGCGAATCCTTGATTCGTGCAAGGTCCTCTCGGGCAGCATCGGTTACGGCCTTGAATAGCTCGCGATTTCGTCCCGCCAGGAAAATCTTGGCCTGGGCCAGGTGACCAGGCAAATGACCGTCGAGCGCGAGCGATGCCTGCAGGCTGGCGGCCTGAGGGGTGTCGGCACGAGAAATGGCGATTTGATAAAGCAATCCGCGGGTCAACTCATCTGCCCGCTGATCGAGTCCGTCGGGCAGCGGCTCGGCACTGCTTTCCTTCAGCGTTACATCCAGCCGGGCGAATAGCCGGCTAAGTGCGGGACCACTGGCGATTTGGCCAGCTTTCATGGCCTCAAGCGTGGCAGCAGTTGCTGCGCCGGACCGGCGCACGCTGATCGGTAAATGCCCGTTATCGCGAATATTTTCGGCGACCTGGAACAAGTCGCTGACCGCGTCCATGTCGTCGCTGTTGATCAGGATTCCACGCAAGGCATGCTGATAGCGCCGACGGGTCTCGGCGGCGCTATCGCTTGAGCCTGCGGCCTCTTCTGGCAGCTCGATCTGGTCCACCGCTGGAAGGAAGAAGCTACCCTCATCCAACAGACGTGCACCGGCCAGGGCACGCATTTCGTTAATCGTAGACAGCAGGACCAAGGGTTCATCCTGGCCGGTGTTGTCGATGTAGTCCAGATAGTCGGGCAGGGTGGCCGTGGCCTCAAGCAGTTGGCTGACGGCTTGATCGGGGTTCTCGACCTGGTCCTGATCCAGTGCCTTGAGCAAAATGCCCATGCCATCGGCCATGCGCCGGGCACCTTCAAAGGACATGAAAGCCAGCGAGCTGGCGACTGTCTCGCAGGCCTGGATAGCCTCTGCCAGTTGGCCTGATTCACGCGGCTGTTCGTCGTCGCCGAAGCGCTCGACCGACTCACGAACCTGCACGCAGAGTTCGTCGAGCATTGGGCGAGTCCAGGTCAGCGACTGTCGGCTTAGATGGGTACTGCTCATAGTCTTAGACCGCTCGGCATTTCAGTTGATTGGCGACTTGCCATGGGCTCTGTCTCCGTTGCGGGTCCGTTCCGTCCGGTTCCAGACCATTCAGATCAGGACTCGTCTTCCGGCAGCGTAAAGTCAGAGACCGAGTCACGCAGATCGCGAACCAGCTCGGCGAGACTGGCCACTGACTTGGCAGTCTGGTTGGTGCCGTCCGTCGTTTGAACCGAAATGTCACGAATGCTGTTCATCAGCCTGGCGATCTTGGTTGCGTTCTGCGACTCTTCCTGCGCCTGTGCTGAAATGCTCTGAATCAGTCCGGCCAGGTCGTTGGAAACCTTCTCGATGGACTCCAGCGCGTCGCCGGCATCTTCGGCCAGTCGGGCCCCTGAAACCACCTGGGTGGTGGTTTGTTCCATGGAGTTGACGGCTTCCGCGGTGTCGGCCTGAATGGTCTGGACCAGCGCCTCGATTCGGCGTGTTGCGTTGGTGGCGCGTTCGGCCAGTCGCTGAACTTCGTCGGCAACCACCGCGAACCCGCGACCCGCACCGCCGGCGGATGCGGCCTGAATGGCGGCATTAAGGGCAAGCACGTTGGTTTGCTCGGAAATGCCGTTAATCAGTTCAACGATATCGCCAATCTCCTGGGATGACTCACCCAGCCGTTTGATTCGTTTGGAGGTTTCCTGAATCTGATCGCGAATGTTGTCCATCCCGGAAATCGTCTGGCGCACCATGTCGGCGCCGCGGTTGGCGATTTCGACCGAGTTCTGGGCAACGTCCGCTGATTCGCTCGAGCGCTTGGCCATGTCATCAAAAGAGCGTGCCATTTCGTTGATGGTGTCCGAAGCGTCACGAATTTCGCGAGCCTGGTGTTCGGAGGCTTCGGCCAGTTGCATGGTGGTAGCGCGAGTTTCCTGCGCCTGGGCCGCAACCTGTTGGGCGGTGTCGTTTACGCCGGCGACCAGGTCTCTCAACGCCTCTACCGCGTAGTTGACCGAGTCGGCAATAGCGCCGGTGACGTCCTCGGTGACTGTCGCCTGTACCGTCAGGTCACCATCAGCGAGCGAGCTCATTTCATCCAGAAGACGCAGAATAGCGTCCTGGTTTCGCTGGTTGATCTCGGTCGTGGCCCGAGCCTGCTTGCGCGCATTCAGGTAGGCGCTGAAGCCGATCAGGAAGAGGATGAGCAGGGCAGCCGCCGCCAGTGCAAGACCGGCGAGCAAGGATGGCCAAATCTCATCATCACCCAGCGTCGCGTATTCGCTGGCGAGGACCCGGGCCTGGTCGGTCAGGTCTTCGGCGTCGAGGAAAATTTCATCCGCGGCTTCACGCACTTCAAACAGATCGGTCGAAGCAGTGAGGATGGTGTCTACATCAATGCGAACTTCATCGAAGAGCGGAATCACGTCGGCAAGTGATTCAAGAACCACGGTGCTCCGATTCGGCGTAATGTTGAGTGCCTCGTCCCCTTCGATAAGACCTTGGAGTACCCGCTCGAACAAAGCGGCGTCTCGACTGAACGCGTCGGCGGCAGTGATTGCACCAGTGCCGCCGGCCATGATGTCACCAACGCGGCGCAGCATGCGGTCAGCCAAAACCAGCTGCCGGCTGGCCACGTAGATCTGAACCGAGGGTGCGCCGGTTTCGATCATGCGACGAACGACTTCGTCGGACTGGGCTTGCAACTGGGGAATGTTGGTTGAGAAGGCCGCAGCACTGTCGGCGAGCTCGATCACGAGGTCGGTTCTGTCAAGAATCTGACCCGCGAACTCGTCGATTCCGGCCCAAATTTCTTCCAGCGTGGCCAGCGAGCTGTTGACCTGTGCCGGCGATGCTGGCAATCCGGGGCGACCGCGCCGGAGCGTGGTGATCGCGTTGTCAATGATGTCACGAGTTTCCTGCAGCTCGTCGAAGGCGTCAAAGTTACCGACGGCCGATTCACCGGCTGCCTTGGCCAGCTGCTGCGCGCGTACCTGGATGTCGGTGGTCAACTCCAGGTATTGCGCTTCCTGCTGGTTGCGCTCGTTGAGCAGGAAAAAGTTGTATGCCACCAGGCCCAGAAGGGCTACCAGCAAGGCGAACAGAAGCAACTGTGCCGGGGACAGTCGCTGCTGGGTTGATTGCGTGGCCACGCTACTCATGATGCTTGCACCTCTTTCTCTTCTCGTTTTGCTGGACGGTGAACGACCATCCCTTGTTTGACCGGCGCCCTGCGCCCCACTGTATCGACGTTCACCGCGCTATCGTGATCTGAAACTGTTTGGCCTCTCAAGGCTCAGTGCTCCCTGGCACCGTCCATGAAGGCACTCTGTCGTTGTAATTCGTTGAGTCGAAAGACGCCCCAGGTTCGCTCGCTCGAGGGGAATTCCTGGGTGACCAGGTCAGCGAGCGCGGTTTCCTGCCACTCGGCATTGTTAACCAGGTCGTCGGTATGGAAATGGCGCTGGCCGAAGACTTCGTCGACGAGAAGACCCGCCAGACGCCCCTGGAAGCGAGTCATGATGAGTCTTGTTCGGCCTGTTACCGGAGTGCGGGTCCCGAAAAGAAACCAGCCCAGGTCGGAAACGGGGGCCAGGTTGCCTCGAACGTTGGCCAGTCCCAGCAGCCAGTCCTTGGCGCCGGGAACGGGGTAGCTGGGCGGCAGAGCAATGATTTCTTCGACCTGATCGATACGGCAGGTCAGGAAATGCTCGCCAAGGCGGAAGACTACGCCATCCCAGTTGCTGATCTGTTGCTGACGACCGGCTTCCCCGGCGTCATGACTCAGGCTGCGTCGCTCGTAATCGGCGAGCACCGCGAGCAATGTCACGTCGCTCGTGTCCCGAATTCCCTTTTCTTGATCCCCTTGCATGTTCCCTCCGCTGAATTCCGGTCAGTGACCGGCGGTCTGCCAGATTCGGCCGGTCAGGCGACGACTTTCTGCCTGGCCTGGTCGCGGACAGCCGCTAGCAGCTCGTCGCGGGTGAATGGTTTGGTTAAATACTGGTCTGAGCCGACGATACGGCCGCGCGCTTTGTCAAACAAGCCGTCCTTGCTGGTGAGCATGACCACTGGTGTATTGCGGAAGCGGTCATTGTTCTTGACGATGGCGCAGGTCTGGTAGCCGTCCAGACGCGGCATCATGATATCGACAAAAATCAGATCGGGCTCGTGTTTGTGGATCAATGCCAGAGCCTCAAATCCGTCATTCGCGGTGATTACCTCGCAGCCTTCTCGGGCCAGCATGGTCTCCGCAGAGCGGCGAATGGTTCGGCTGTCGTCGATCAGCATGATCTTCAAGCCGCTAATGGATACGGTGTCGCTGTCCTGATCTGCACTCATCATGGTTCGCTGCTGGTGGTTTCTGACGGTGGCCGCCCGTGTGCGGCGCGTTGTCCCAAAGAGTAGACGATCTTGGGTCGTTTTGCCAATTCGGTAGAATACTGCCTGACAAGCTCATGTCAGACAAGCATTTTTGCCCCTGTTTTCGAAGGCATTATCGTACGCTGGAGACGCTATGCGTGACAATTTGGTCGTCGTAATGGACGACATCGCGGCGATCAAGGTCGCCAAGGACACCAGTTTTGCCCTCTTGTTGGCCGGGCAGCGGCGAGGTTATCGGGTGTTCTACCTCAATGAAGATCAATTGTTTCTCGAGGGTGGTCAGTGCCTGGCAAGCATGCGCGAGATTCGGCTCATGGACGATCCGGAACACTGGTTTGAACTCGGCGAGGCCTTGTGCCGTCCGCTGGGAGCCAGCGATGTCGTCATGATGCGCGCCGACCCGCCTGTCGACGCCGGCTATCTTTATGCGACCTATCTGCTTGACCGGGCCGAAGCAGCTGGTGCCCTGGTAATCAACCGGCCTCAGGCGCTGCGTGATTTCAATGAAAAGCTGGCCATCGCTCGTTTCCCTGACCTGATCGCTCCCACCTTGGTCAGCGCCAGCGCCAAGCAGTTGAAAAACTTTGTGGCTGAACAGGGCAAAGCGGTGCTGAAGCCACTGGACGGTATGGGTGGGCGCGGGATTTTCCTGGCTGAGCGCAACGACGCCAATCTGAACGTCATCATCGAAACGCTGACCGCCGATGGGCAAACGCTGGCCATGGCGCAGGCCTTTGTGCCGGAAATCACGACCGGCGACAAGCGCATCCTGATGGTAGCGGGTGAGCCAGTTCCTTATTTGTTGGCGCGTATTCCTGGCCAGAGCGATTTCCGTGGCAACCTCGCCCGCGGCGGTCGGGGCGAAGGGCAGGCGCTGACGCCCGCTGACCTGGAGATTGCCCGTGCCGTGGGTCCGGTGCTCAAGGAAAACGGCATTGCTTTTGCCGGCTTGGACGTCATCGGCGACCGACTCACCGAAATCAATGTAACGAGCCCAACCTGTGTGCGGGAATTGGACGCCCAGTTTGGTCTGGACATCGCTGGCGATCTGTTCGCGGCGGTTGACCCCTGAGCCAGATCATGGCCCGGGCAGCGATTACCTCGAACCAGAGCAGCGATGCACTGATGCTGGCCGTCGCCGTGGCGGTTGGCCTGCATGCGGCGGTAATCGGACTGGTGCATTTCGATACGTTCAATCTGCGTCCGGACGATGTACCAACAAGCCTTGATGTGATCCTGGTGGACTGGGCCACCGAGGAAGCGCCCGACGACCCTGATTTTCTGGCCCAGGTTACCCAACGCGGCAGTGGCGAGAGCCCTGACCTGATGCGTCCCTCGGAGATGCTGCCCGTGGGCGATCCGGAGCCGGTCGAGGAGTTCCTTCCCGAGCCCGACCTGGAAACGACCGAGCCGGCCGACCAACCGCCGGAAGCCATTGAAGACTTACCGGAGCTCATGGCGTTTGATGAGCCGTCGGAGCTACTGCCAGTGCCCGCCGAGGCGGAGCCCGAGCCGAGACTGGATGCGGCAGAATTGCGGCGCCAGTCGATGGCGGTGGCCAGGTCGGCACCCGACCGACTCAGCGAGGCTCAGGACTTTCCGGAACGCCCACGGCGCAAATTTGTATCGGCCAATACACGCGAGCATCTTTATGCAAATTACATGCGCTCGTGGGTTGCCAAGGTCGAGCGAGTGGGCAATCTGAACTATCCCGAACAAGCCCGGCGCATGAACCTCGAAGGCAGCCTGGTGCTCAGCGTCGATATCCTGGCTGACGGCAGTGTGGATCAGATTCGAGTGTTGCGGTCATCCGGTTTTGACGTGCTGGACGAGGCGGCCGTGCGCATCGTCCGCCTGTCGTCCCCGTTTTCGCCGCTGCCGGAGGAAATTACCGAAAACGTTGATGTGCTGACCATTACCCGCACCTGGCAGTTTTCAAGCCGCAGCGGGATGCGTTGATGCTGGATCCCTTCGGGCCCGACCTCACCGGCGTGCTGATAAAATGGTTGCATGAGCTACCTTGAACAGCAGTTCCTGATCGCCATGCCTGGTCTTGAAGATCCCAACTTCAACCGCGGCGTGACTTTGCTGTGTCAGCATAATGATGAAGGCGCACTGGGAATCACCATCAACCGGCCTGGTGAATTTACCCTGGCAGACATTCTCGATCAGATCGGCTTGAGCTGCACTGATCCGGAACTTGCCGATCGCCAGGTGTTCGAGGGCGGTCCGGTGCATCCCGAGCGCGGCTTCGTCCTTCACGACGGCGACGAGCTCTGGGATTCCTCCATGCAAGTCGGGCCGGGTATTTCCGTGACGACCTCCAGGGATATTCTGGAAGCGATCGCCCGCGGCGACGGACCCAAGCGCTTCCTGCTGGCGCTGGGTTATGCCGGGTGGGGCGCGGGCCAGCTTGAGGACGAAATGCGCGACAACGCCTGGTTGAGCGTAATGTCCGAGGCTGAAATCGTCTTTGATCTGCCGCCCGAGCAGCGCTGGGAGCGCGCCGTGGCCGCGCTGGGTATTGATGTCGGACGGCTCCAGCCCAGCGGCGGGCATGCCTGAGGGCAATCTGCTCGGCATTGACTACGGCGCTCGCACGGTCGGGCTTGCCGTGGCTCATCCACTGACCGGATCTGCCCGGCCACTCGCCCCCATTGTCTACCGCCAGGCCGAAGGCCTGGCCGCGGAGATGTGCCAGGTGCTTAAAGACTGGAAGCCGGCCATGATCGTGCTGGGTCTGCCGCTGGATGGGGCCGGGAACGACACGGAGATGAGCCAACGCATACGGGGTTTTGCCGAGCAGCTGGCTGTCTGGGCGCCGAATGCCCGGCTGGCCTTCCAGGACGAGCGCCTGACCTCCGAGGCCGCCGCCCGGGCGTTTGCCGAACGTCGCAGCCAGGGCCGCGCGCGCCGCCGCGATGCCGCCCAGCTGGACAGCCTGGCAGCGGCCATGATTCTTGAAGCCTGGATGACCGAGCATGGCATTGTCTAAGACCTCCCTTCGTCACCTGCCTGACCTGAACGACCTGGACGCCGCCACGCTGGAAGGCCTGGTTGACCGGGCCTGCGCTCTGGCCGGCGGCGCGCCGCCGCAGGTGATTGAACAGTCGGTGGTCAACCTGTTTTTCGAGCCCAGCACGCGCACCCGGGTGTCGTTCGAGCTGGCCGCGCAACGGCTGGGCATGACGGTGGTCAACATCGAGCTGGAGCGCTCGTCGGCAACCAAGGGCGAGAGCCTTGAAGATACCGTGGCCACGCTGGCCGCCATGGGCATCGGCCACCTGGTAATTCGCCACCCGGAAACCGGGCTGCCCCGGCGTCTTATGCCGGTCTTGCCGGCTGGTCTGCGCTTGCTCAATGCCGGCGACGGCACAGGTGAACACCCCAGCCAGGCCCTGCTGGATGCCGCCCCCCTGCGTTCGAACGGCCTAGACTTTCACCATGCCCGAGTGGCCATCGTGGGCGATATTCGTCACTCCCGGGTGGCGCGTTCCAGCGCCCGCCTGTTCAGTCGGCTGGGCGTGGCCGATATTCGCCTGGCCGGGCCGGCTGGCTGGCTGCCTGATGATCTCGACCTGCCCGGCGCGGCCTTGTTCGATGACCTTGAGCGTGCGATCGACCAGGCCGACGTGATCATGATGCTGCGGGTTCAGAAAGAGCGCATGAGCCCCGATGACTGGCCGGATCAGGCCAGCTATCACCGGCAGTGGGGCCTGACCGCCGAGCGGTTGGCCGGTGCTGCTGAAAATTGCCGGGTCATGCATCCAGGGCCGATCAACCGCGGCGTTGAGATTGCCGACTCGGTCGCCGATGGCCCGCAGTCGCTGATCCTCGACCAGGTGCGCTTGGGCGTCTACGCGCGCATGGCCCTGTTCGAATGGCTGGCAGAATCCTGACGGTATCAACCGCCGGGCGGTTAAACTAAGGTAATGAAACTTACAGTCAATGGCGAGACCGTCGAGGTCGACGCTCAATGCAGTGTGGCCGGACTTCTTGACCAGCTTGGGCTGGGCGAGAAACGCGTGGCCGTCGAACGAAATGGCGAACTGGTGCCGAAAAGCCTGCACGCCAGCGAATCCGTCGTCGAGGGCGATCGCATTGAAATTGTCCAGGCCATCGGAGGAGGATGAGCAGCCCATGAGCACCCCCGTCAACGACAAACCACTGGTCATTGCCGGTCGCCAATACCAGTCGCGGCTGCTGACCGGTACCGGAAAATACGCGGACCTGGCCCAGACTCGGGCGGCCACCGATGCAGCCGGTGCCGAGATCGTCACCGTTGCCATTCGTCGCAGCAATATCGGCCAGGATCCGGGCGAGCCGAACTTGCTGGACGTTTTGCCGCCGGACCGGTTCACCATTCTGCCGAATACGGCCGGTTGCTACACCGCCGAGGATGCGGTCAGAACTTGCCGTCTGGCCCGCGAACTGCTGGACGGTCACACGCTGGTCAAGCTGGAAGTGCTCGGTGACGAGAAAACCCTGTTCCCCGACGTGATCCAGACACTCAAGGCCGCCGAAGTGCTGATCGACGAGGGCTTTGACGTCATGGTCTACACCAATGACGACCCGATCCTGGCCCGTCGCTTTGACGAAATGGGCTGTGCCGCGGTGATGCCACTGGCCGCCCCGATCGGATCGGGCCTGGGCATCCAGAACCGCTGGAACATCATGACCATCGTCGAAGAAGCCCAGGTGCCGGTGCTGGTCGATGCCGGCGTGGGTACCGCCTCGGACGCGGCTATTGCCATGGAGCTGGGCTGCGACGGCGTGTTGATGAACACCGCCATTGCCGGTGCGCGTGACCCGGTGCGCATGGCCCGTGCCATGCGCCTGGCCATCGAGGCCGGCCGCGAGGCCTACCTGGCCGGTCGCATTCCCCGCAAGCGCTTCGCCTCGGCCTCATCGCCGCTGGATGGCACGTTCTTCTGAATGGTGGATCGTGACGGATTCTGATCTCGACGAACGGCACCACCGCCGCATCAGAAGCTTCGTTCGCCGGCCCGGGCGCATGACCGAGTCCCAGAAGGAAGCGCTGGAAACGCTGCTGCCGGTCCTGGGTGTGCCGGCCGACTGCAACGACCTGAGAACGCTGTTTGAACGACCGGCACCGCTGATCGTGGAAATTGGCTGCGGCAACGGCCAGGCCATGGCCTGGATGGCCAGCAATGAACCCGAGCACAACTTCGTCGGTATCGAGGTGCATGAGCCGGGCGTGGGTCGTCTGCTGCGGAGCCTGCACGATCAGGGCTCAAGCAACGTTCGGGTGGCCATGCGCGACGCGGTCGAAGTGCTGGAGCAGCAGGCCTTGCCGGCCAGTCTGGACCAGGTGCGGATTTATTTCCCCGACCCCTGGCACAAGAAGCGCCACCACAAGCGTCGCCTGATCCAGCCCCCCTTCCTGGAATTGCTGGCAGAGCGCATCAAGCCGGGCGGCTTGCTGCACTTGGCCACCGATTGGGCGCCCTACGCGGAATGGATGCTCGAAGCGCTGGCCGAAGTGCCGGTTTTCAAGAACCAGGGCTCACCTTTTCTGCCGCGACCGGCCTGGCGACCCCAGACCCACTTTGAGCGACGCGGCGAGCGGCGCGGCCACGACATCGTCGATCTTCTTCTCGAGCGTCAGTAAAACTCGGTTTACCGGCGCATTACCGTCGCCGTCAGCGAGCGGATGGGTTAAGGTTAACGGGCCTTCCCAATGACTGAGAATCGAGACACGCAATGGACGCTGGCCTGAGCCTGGGCGGAGACATGATTCTGGTCCTCATGCTGCTGGGCCTGACCGTATTCCTGTTTGTCTCCGAGCTGGTTCGCGTTGATATCGCTGCCGTCTGCATTCTGGTCCTGATTGGTCTGCTGGGGCTGGTCCCGCCCGACCAGTTGTTCACCGGTTTTGCTTCCAATGCGGTCATTTCCGTCATCGCCGTGATGATCATCGGTGCCGGGCTGGATCGAACCGGGGTGATGAACGTGGTGGCCGGCTTTATCGTCAAGATGGGCGGGCGCTCCGAGCCGCGCATCATGAGCATGGTCTCGTCCACCGTTGGCGTCAGCTCCGGGTTCATGCAGAACACCGGCGCCACCGCACTGTTCCTGCCGGTGGTCAGCCGCATTTCCGCCCGGCTGGATATTCCGCTGCCGCGACTGCTGATGCCGATGGGTTTCTGTGCCATCGTCGGGGGCACCATCACCATGGTCGGTTCCTCGCCGCTGATCCTGCTCAACGACCTGATCCTGACCTCGAACCGCTCGCTGCCGCCGGGTGCCGAGGCAATGCAGCCCTTCAATTTGTTTGCCGTCACCCCCGTAGGCATTGCCTTGCTGCTGTCGGCGCTGGTCTATTTCCTGGTGGTGGGCAATCGCATGCTGCCGCGCATCGAGGCCAAGCGGTCGGCCTCGCCAGGGCGAACCAAATCTTACTTTGCCGATGTGTATGGCATCCAGGGCGATGTCTACGAGGTGCTGGTCACGGTCGACTCGCCGCTGGTGGGCATGCGCATCGCCGAGGCCGAAAAGCTGGCCGGCGCGCCGCTGCTGCTGGCCATCCAGAGCACCGACAAGCCGCGCCTGGCCCCGCCGGCCGAGGAGATGATCTGGGTAGGCACGGTGCTCGGCGTCATGGGCACGCGCGAGCGAGTCGGGCAGTTCGCTCTCGACAACAAGCTCCGCCTGCAGCCCCGGCTCCGCACCTTCGGCAACTTGTTCAACCCGACTCGGGCCGGAATTTCCGAGGTGGTCATCCCGCCCGGTTCCAAGCTGATCGGCCAGAGCATTGCCGAGGCCCGGCTGCGGTCACGCTTTGGCATTTCGGTGCTGGCCATCAACCGCCGCAACGAGATCCTCACCCAGGGCCTGCGCGAAGAACCGCTGCAGGTGGGCGATTGTCTGGTCAGTCACTCCACCTGGCGCGACCTGGGCAATGTTGCCCGTGACAAGGATTTCATCGTCGCCACCGATATTCCCAAGGAAGAGCAGCGGCCGCAGAAAGTCCCACACGCGCTGGGCTTTTTCAGCCTGTCGATGTTCCTGATCCTGTTCACCGATTTCCAGCTATCCATTGCCCTGCTGACCGGTGCCATCGGCATGGTGCTGACCGGTGTTCTCAGCATGGACGAGGCCTATCAGTCGGTCAGCTGGAAAACCGTATTCCTGATGGCCAGCCTGATTCCGCTGGGCTTTGCCATGGAGGTGACCGGCACGGCCTTCTGGCTGGCCGAGCAGGCGCTTGGCATTCTGGGCGATGTGCCCGAGTTGGGCATTCAGATCATGCTGGTGGTGCTGGCCACGCTGTTTACCCTGGTCATGTCCAACGTGGGTGCCACGGTGCTGCTGGTGCCGATTGCCATCAACGTGGCCCTGGCCACCGGCGGCAACCCGGCCGTCTACGCCCTGATCATCGGCCTGGCCACCTCGAACGCCTTCATCCTTCCGACCCACCCGGTCAACGCCCTGATCATGGGTCCGGGCGGTTACCAGGTAAAAGACTTCATCAAGGTTGGCGGGCTGATGAGCCTGGTCTTCATGGTCGTCATGCTGACCGTGGTCAACCTGGTTTATTAGCCCCGGCGACAGCCCGCACTTCTCTTTTCGCGCGATCTACCAGATTGTGTGCCTGTAGATGGTTCAGAGCATCCGGTGGCGCCAGGTGCTTCGGGCTGGCCGGGACGTTCGGCTGGCTTGCCTGGGGCGGGTTTACGGGAGCTTGGGTGACCTCGAGATCACACTGCCCATGCGGACGAGTTCTCGCCCTCGTTGAGCTTCAATCCACCGGGTGGCCCACTTGCCCCCCGATGCAGCAGGCTGAGAGATCGCAGGAAGCCAAGCCCGCCCTTTCCTCTTAACCATCAGCGGGGGGTGGTGTTGGCTGATGGCGAGCGCTGGCGCGCGGCGGCGGGCACGGTGTTTCAGCTGGCTCAGGCGCCCGGGACCCAAACCGAAGCCGCATAGCCTTCAATGGCCTCGGTGATATTCATTGGCACCAAGGCTCCCTTGAACCCGCAGGCTCGACACCGCCGGATAGCGCCATCGCTCGCCGGCAGCCGGCGCCACTCGCCGCCGCCCACCTCAACCAACCGCATTTAAAGCCAGGCGCCATCGAATGCTCGGAGTCCTCTACAGGCGCTAAATTTCCAGGCTGATTTCATCAGATACGTGGCCACCGCAATGGCTGAATCATCGACGTAATCAGGTACGCATTGGTCTCAAGGACTGCTCACCCGAGGGGGAAGGCTTGGTACCAAAGCCGCCCTTTCCAAAAACCAGCAGCCGGCATCACGCCCCGTCTTGCCTCTGGTCTTCAACCTTCCACGCGGCGCAAAATCTGGCCGTCTTTTTCGATGACCTCTACGGCCTTGAGAGACGCACCCTGGCAGGGGCCGGCCACGCATTGGCCGCCATCGGTCTCGAAAACCGCGCCGTGTGCGGCGCAGACCAATTGTCCCTGGTCGTCTCGGATAAACTGGTTGGGCGCCCAGTTCAGCGGTCGCCCGGCATGCGGGCAGACGTTCAGCCAGGCGCGCGGGCCGTCGGGCCGGCGAGTGGCTACCAGCCAGCAGGGCTGGTCGTCCAGCCGGGTTTCCAGCTCGATGAATTGGTCAACCACCAGCTGGTCGGCTGGACAAAGGAACTCGAATTGGCTCACGGGGTCACTCACTTATGAATCCACGCTTCCGATTTTACTCAATCCCGACCAATCCCCTGGCGCGCATCGGGCTGGCCCTGGTCGGCCTGGGTGTGCTGGTGCTGAGCTTCGTGCTGGGCGTTTTTGTTCTGATTGCAGCAATGGGCCTGGCCATCATTACCGGCCTGGTGCTGGCGGTGCGTCGCTGGCTGGGCCTGGGCCAGTCGGCACAGCCCGACCCTCATGGGCCAATTGATGTTGAATACCGGGTGATCCGGCGCGAGCGTCGCGATCAGGATTCTGGCGACTGAGCTGTCGCCTTTTTGATCACTGTTACGCCGGGGTCAATTGCATGGCCCGGCTAATTCCGAATTCCGAATACCAGCAGTGAGGCCAGCAGGATGGCCGTCCACATGGCCATCGAACCGGTTGGCCAGGAGCGTGCCAGTTTGCCGTCGCGGCCGTGGCGGCGATCCACCGAACGACCATAGCGACCCAGCGCAGCATTGACATGCACCCGCGTCTGGCGGTTGACTGCCGTGATCGAATTGCGCAGGGCGACCACCAGCCACTTGCCGCCGCCGCGATAGAGCCAGTCGACGTCGAGGGCCATCACGTTCTTGCCGCGAACGAACTTCAGCGCCAGGAAAAAGGCCAGGCCGGTAAACAGCAGCAGCTGCAGTTCCTTGAGGATCAGGCCGATGTTATAGGCGTTGTAGTCCACCGGGTTGGGCATCAGCGCATACAGCGGCTGCGGATAGACCCCGATGGCAAAGCACAGGAAGGCTGCCAGGCCCATGGCCAGCAGCATGTTGGCCGGTGCCTCTTTCGGCCGCAGGCCCGAGTCACGATCCAGGAAGGTAAACCAGGCCAGCTTCAGGCCAATACTCAGGAAGGTGCCGGCCGGCGCCATCAGCAGCATCAGGAAGATGATCGAGCGGTAATCCATGGCCGCCGCTTCGGTGATCATGGTCTTGCTGACAAAGCCCGAGAACAACGGGAAACCGGCAATTGACACGGCTCCGACCATGAAGAACAGAAAGGTCCAGGGCATATGCCGGTACAGGCCGCCGAGATCGGTCAGGCGCGATTTGCCGGTCATGTAGATGACGGCGCCAGCGCCCATGAACAGCAGGGCCTTGTAGAGAATGTGGGTAAAGGCGTGCGAGGCCGCACCGTTCATGGCCATCACCGTGCCCATGCCCACGGCACAGACCATGTAGCCGACCTGGCTGATGATGTGATAGGCGAGAATGCGGCGAATATCGTTGGCCAGCACGGCGTAGATCACGCCATACAAGGTCATGATGGCGCCCATCCACATCAGCAGCTCGGTGCCGGGGTAGCCGCGCATCAGGGTGTAGACCGCGGTCTTGGTGGTCAGGGCCGACAGGAAGATGGCCCCGGTGATGGTCGCTTCGGGGTAGGCGTCGGCCAGCCAGGCGTGCAGCGGCGGCACCGCAGCGTTGATCATGAAAGCCAGCAGGATGAACCAGAAAGCCGCCCCGCCTACTTCGATCGCATCAAAGGCCAGCGAGCCGGTGGTCTGGTAATAGATCACCACGCCGGCCAGCAGCAGGACGCCGCCAATGGCGTGGATGATCAGGTAGCGCATGCCCGCGCGGAACGATACGCCGCTGTCGTTGCGCCAGATCAGCCATACCGAGGTGATGACCATCAGCTCCCAGAACACGTAAAGCGTGAGCAGGTCGCCGGCCAGCACGGCACCCAGCGCCGAGCCGGCATAACCCAGGGCGGCCGAATGCTGGATCCAGTCGCGAACGTGCAGGGCATAGATGGCGGCAATCACCAGAATGATGCCGAACACCCAGGCAAATACCATGCTCAGGGCATCGACCCGGCCCAGCACCAGGTTCATGCCCATGAACTCGAACTGACCGTGCTGGCCGGGTTGGAGCAGGGCAATCAACGCCAGGCCCAGCAGCGGAATGCCGACCAGGGCAATCTTTTGCAGTTGCCCGCGCAGCAGCGGCAGCAGCAAGGCGCCGGCAAACAGCGCCAGGGAAGGGTGAATGAACTCAATCATGGCCGTTCCTGTCAGCGTCGGCGTTCGGGTCGCGGGCCTCGTAGTAGTCCTCGGGCTGATAGACGAACAGCTTGCCCAGGCCCTTGGCCACGGCGATGAAGGCAAGACAGGAGACAAAGCCATAAACCGCCGGGAAGCCGCCAATGCCATCCCAGGGGAAGCGAACGTAGGCGGGCGGCACCACGATGTCGATCAATACCAGCACGGCCAGCAGCACCAGCATGATCATCGCCAGCAAACGGCCGCGATTGACCAGTTTTTCGAGCAAGCGTCCAAGGTCCATGGCATCAGCCTCCGTTGGCAAAGATCTGGCTGACCAGCGCGTGCGGCCAGCCGGCCAGGAAGAACAGTGCAACTGCGCCCAGGGCCGTCAGCGACAGCGGGATCACGCACATCAGCGGGGCTTCCTTGACCGTCGCCGGTTGGCCGTCCGGCAGTGGTTTGAGGAAGGCGCGCAGCACCGGCGGCAGCAGGTAGGCAATGTTCAGCAGGGTGCTGATCAGGAAAGCGATCAGGATGATGCCGTAGCCGCCGTCGAAGGCGCCGCTGACCAGGTTCCACTTGCTCCACAGGCCGCCCAGCGGCGGAATGCCGATCACGCACAGCGCGCCGAGGAAAAAGGCCGTCATGGTGACGGGCATGCGCCGGCCCAGGCCATCGAGCTCGCTGACCAGGGTTTTCTTGCTGGCCAGGTAAATGGCCCCGGCACAGAAGAACAGGGGGATCTTGCCGTAGCCGTGCATCAGCATGTGCATGCCAGCGCCGGTGGCGGCAATCGCGTTGGCCAGCATGGCGCCGACCACGATGTAGGACAACTGGCTAACGGTGGAATACGCCAGCCGGGCCTTGAGGTTGTCCTGGTTCATGGCGATCAGCGAGGCGGTCAGCATGGTGAAGGCCGCGGTGTAGAGCACGATGTCGCTCAAGGCCATTTCGGCCAGGAAGTCCAGGCCAAAGGTGTAAACCGCCAGCTTCAGCACCACGAACACACCAGCCTTGACCACCGCGACAGCATGCAGAAGCGCCGAGACCGGGGTGGGCGCCACCATTGCCGCCGGCAGCCAGCGGTGGAAGGGCATCAGGGCGGCCTTGCCGGTGCCGAACATGAACAGCATCAGCATTGCGCCCGCGGCCAGCGGGCTGACCTGGCCTTCGAGGATGCCGCCGGCGGCAAAGTCCAAGGTGCCAGTGGCGGCATACACCCAGATCATCGCCGGTAACCAGAAGCAGATGCTGGTCAGCAACAGCAGGCCCAGGTAGGTGCGGGCACCGCCACGGGCCTTGGCCGTGCCGGTGTGGGCCACCAGCGGGTAGGTCGAGACCGACAGAATCTCGTAGAACAGGAACATCGTCAGCAGGTTGTCGGCCAGGGCGATGCCCGCCGCTGAACCCAGTGCGATGGCATAGCAGGCGAAAAAGCGGTTCAGGTGGTCATAGCCGCCTTTTTGCATATAGCCGATGGCATACGGCGTGGCCAGCAGCCACAGGCCGGATGACAGCAGCAGGAACAGCATGCCCAGCGGCTCGACGCTGAAGGCAATGCGCAGGCCGGGCATCAGTTCCCAGACCAGCTGGTCGGCAACCTGGCCGGACTGGAAGCCGGTAAACAGGCCAAGCACCGCCAGCAGGAAGGCAAGGGCACTGGCCCAGCACAGCGCATTCCTAAGCGTCGCCGAGCGTCCGGCAAGGCCAATCAGCAGCGCGCCGATAAAGGGCAGCAGTACAACAGTGGCCAGGCTGAACTGTGGCAGCAGGTCCATCACGGCAGGCCTCCGGTCGGCACGCCCAGCAGGGCCTCGGCGGCGGCGCTGGACGCGCCGACGGTCAGACGGGTATCAATGCCGAAGTAGAAATTCAGCGCCACCAGCACCCAGGTGGGAATCAGCAGGCTGAGCGGAGCTTCTTTCAGCCGAGTTGCGCCTTCGGGCCGCTCGGTCATCCAGGCCGCCTCGATCACCCGCCAGATATAGTAGACGGCCATCATCGAGGTGATAACGATCAGGCCGACCAGCCACCACGACTGGGCCTCCACCGCCGCCAGGATCAGGTACCACTTGCTGATGAAGCCGGCGGTGGTTGGCACGCCGATGATCGACAGGCCGGCCAAGGCAAAGGCGGTCATGGTCCAGGGCATCTCGCGGCCACAGCCTTGCAGCGACTGGATCTTGAGTGATCCAGCCCGGTAGGCCAGGCAGCCCACCGCCATGAACAGCGCGGTCTTCATCAGGGCGTGGTTGAACAGGTGCAGGAAGGCTGCGGTCAGGCCAATGGCGCTGACCAGCGAAACGCCCAGCACCATGTAGCCAACCTGGGCAACCGAGGAGTAGGCCAGCATCCGCTTGATATTGTCCTGGAACATGGCCACCCAGGAACCGGCGAACATGCCGGCCACCGCCAGCACCATCAGCACCGACGACAGCGGCAGCACGACAAAGCTGTAGTCCGGCGAGAAGACCGTGAAGATGAAGCGCAGCATCACGTACAGCGCCACCTTGGTGGCCGTACCGGCCAAAAACACGGTCACGAAGTGCGGCGCATAGGTGTAGGCGTTGGGCAGCCACAGATGCAGCGGCAACAGGGCCAGCTTGAGACCCAGGCCGACGATGATGAAAGCCAGGCCAGCGCGCACGGCGCGGGTGTCGGAGACTTCCGGCAGCCGTTCGGCCATGTCGGCCAGGTTGAGGGTGCCGGTCATCATGTACAAAAAGGCGATGCCGATCAGCAGGAAGGTCGCGCCGACCGTGCCCATGATCAGGTAGCGGAACGCCGCCAGCAAGGCTCGCCGGTCGCGGCCGTGGGCAATGATGGCGTAGGTCGCCAGCGACGAGATTTCCAGAAACACGAAAATGTTGAAAGCATCGCCCGACAGCGTGATGCCCAGCAGGCCGGCCAGCGCCATCAGGAACAGGGCGTAGAACGCGCCCTGACGTTCCGGGATTTCCTGGTCGACACTGGCTTTCGCCCAGGGCAGGGCCAGCGCGGCCATGCCGGCAACCAGCAAGGCCACGAAGGCATTGGCCGCATCCACCCGGTATTCGATGCCGATGGGCGGCTGCCAGTTGCCGAACGGATACGACAGCTCGCTGCCCATGGCTTCCGGCAGCACCAAGGCGGCGATCACGGCGCTGGCCAGCGCGGCCAGCAGGGTAAAGGCCCAGGGCCAGAAGCGGCCGGGCAGGCAGGCGACGATGCCGGAACTGATCAGCGGGATCAGGACAATGAACGGCAGCCATTCAAGCAGGTTCATCGGCCCTCCCGGTTCATGCGCGCCAGCTCGGCGTCGTCGTCTTCATCGCCCAGGTGGTCGTCTTCGATCGAGCCATAGGCCTCCTGAATGCGTACCGCCAGCGCCAGCCCCAGCGCGGTGATCGCCACGCCGACCACGATAGCGGTCAGGATCAGCACGTGCGGAAGCGGGTTGGAGTAGACCTCGACGCCGTCGCGCAGGATCGGCGTGGAGCCGCCGACGACCTTGCCGGCCGAGATGAACAGGATGAACACCGAGGTCTGGAACAGGTTCAGGCCCATGATCTTCTTGACCATGTTGCCGCGCGCGATCACGCAGTAAAAGCCGATCATCATCAGGGCGATGACCACCCAGTAATTGAAAAAGCTCAGGAAGGTCATCATTCGGCGTCACTCCCGCGCATCACTTCATCCCACTCGCTCTTGCGCCGCACGAAGAAGGTGTAAATCAGCATGACCACGGTGGCCACGGTCAGACCAACGCCGAATTCGACCGTGATGATGCCGAACTGCTGGGCGGCCTGCGGCGTATTGAAGAAGGCTTCGAAGGCATAGAAATCCAGGTAACGGCCACCAAGCAGCACGCTGGCTACGCCGGTCAGCGCATAGATCAGGGCGCCGGCGGCCGCCAGCCAGTACATGGCCTTTTCCGGGATCACTTCCAGCCCGGCTTTCAGACCGTAGATCAGGGCAAACAGAATCCAGCCGGCGGCGACCACAATACCGGCCTGGAAACCGCCACCGGGCGAATATTCCCCGTGGAACTGAATGTAGAGCCCGAACAGCATGATGAACGGGATAAGGAAGCGGGCGATGATGCGAAGAATGCCGTTGTCGGTCATGACTCGTCGTCCTCGTCGCGGGCCTTTCCGCTGCGCGGCCGTCGTGGCAGAACGAACTGCCGACGGCGTGGCTTGACCGACAGCAGTGCATAGACGCCCAGGGCGGCCGCAAAGATCACGAACACCTCACCCATGGTGTCGATCGAGCGGTAGCTGGCCAGCACGGCGGCGACCATGTTGGGCACGCCCATGTCGGGGTAGCTCTGCTCGATGTAATGGGGCCCTACATGGATCTGTGCCGGGTTGTCGGCAGCGCCGAATTCGGGAAGATCCAGCGTGGCATAGATCAGTGCCGCGCCGGTCACGCCGACGACAAACAGGGCCAGCAGGTTGTGGCCGCCGGTGGGGTGTTCATACCGGCGAGCCAGGGCCAGGACCGCCAGTACCAGAATGGTCGAGAAGCCGGCACCTACGGCAGCTTCGGTCAGGGCAACATCGCCGGCGTCGAGCACCGCAAACAGCGCCGCGGACAACAGCGAATAAATCGCGAACAGCATCGCCGCCGCGAACAGATCGCGGACCTTGACGATGGCAATGGCGACAACCAGCAGGAACAGCAGCAGGCCGATGTCGATCAAGTATTCGATGACGGCTCTCCTTGGGGCTTGGTTTCACGGTCACGCTCGACCATGTCGGGCGGGTCTTGCTGGTCGCCCGGCTCAAGGCCGTCAACCATGGCTGCGCGCGCCAGCGCATGGGTGGCGGTGGGCGCGGTAAACAGCAGGAACAGAAGAATCAACAGCAGCTTGATGGTCAGCAGGCTGAAACCGGACTGCAGGACCAGCCCCAGGACGATCAGCAGGGCGCACAGCGTATCGGTGACGCCGGCGGCGTGCAGACGGGTGTAGAAGTCGGGAAATCGCACCATGCCGAGACCGCCGATTACACCAAAGGCGCCGCCGGCCAGCAGAAAAATCCAGGACAAAATGTTGATCAAAACGTCAAGCACGGTCATCCCCCTCGCCGGCTTCGGCCGCCAGGTCGCGATGTTTGACCAGTTTCAGCACCGCAACGATGGCGATGAAGTTGATCAGGGCGTAGACCAGGGCAACATCGATCAGGTCGGCATGGCCGGTGACGTAGGTGATCAGGGCCACCGCCAGCACGGTCTTGGTGCCGAAGACGTTGACCGCCAGAATGCGGTCGTAAATGGTGGGCCCCTTCAACGCGCGCACGAGCGCAAATGCCATGGTCACGAAAATGGCCATGGTTGTGACTACCAGAACGAAGGTCATCGTTTGGGCTCCGTATTGCCTTCCAGCCAGCAGATTTTCTCGGCCATGGACCCATCGGTCAGGTCGCGGGCCGATTCATCATCCAGCACGTGGGCGGTCAGTTCCTCGCGGGTCAGGCGGAGCGTGACCGTGCCTGGCGTCAGCGTGCAGGAGTTGCCGTAGGTCACCTTGCCGACCGAGGTCTTCTGGGGAACTGGAACCTTGATGACGGCGGGCTTGATGCTGTCGGGCCGAAACACCCGCCGGGTGACCTGGATGTTGGCCCAGAAGATCCGTTTGATCAGCCAGAACCAGTAGGCGGGCAGGCGCCAGGAGAACAGCACCGGGTTGTGCTCGACGCCGATCACGCGCATGCGCACCGACAACCAGACGACCAGCGCCACCGAGGCAACGCCCAGGGCCAGGATGACCGGCTTGTAAACGCCGGAGACGGCCAGCCACAAGGCGGCAAGCAGCAGGGTCAACGAGAACGCGAGGCGATTCATATCGTCGATACTATCAATAGAGTTCGTGAATGTCCCGCCTTGCCGCCTGCGCCTCCGTGGTTGTTTAACGAATGGCGAGCCCCTCGCTCAAGGCTGTTCAAGCAATCAGGGACCAAAAAGCTTTGTTTTTGTTCCGATGGTCAAGCCCTGAGCTTGCTTACACTTCTATCTTGACACGGTTGAGGTGAAAATTCCGTCCCATGGTTCAATGCTTCTACGCCGATCATTTCGTCCTCCCCTTGCCATCAGCTCATCCGTTTCCAATGGCCAAATACCGAGGCCTGCGGGAACGTGTTGCCCAATGGTCAGAGTCTGGCTTCCAGCTCAGGAACGCTTCCCGGGCACCGGTCGCTGCCTTGAAGGCAGTGCATTCAGCCGATTACGTTGACGCCGTACTTGACGGCTCGCTGGATGCCGCCAGAATGCGGCGGATTGGCTTTCCCTGGTCACCCTACCTGGCTGAGCGAGCACGACGTACCGTAGGCGGCACGTTGGCCGCAGTCGACGCCGCGCTTGACGATGGTGTAGGCGTCAACCTTGCGGGTGGAACACACCATGCGCATCATGACCGCGGCGGTGGATATTGCGTGTTCAACGACCTCGCCGTTGCGGCGCGACAGCTGCTGGATCAGGGCCGGGCGCGCCGCGTCGCGGTGATCGACCTGGACGTCCATCACGGTGACGGAACGGCCGCCATCTTTGCCGATGACCCGACCGTTTGGACCCTTTCGGTGCACGGGGAACGCATCTATCCAGCGGTCAAGCCGTCGAGCGATCTCGATGTTGCCCTGCCAGCCGGCATCGGCGATGAGACTTACCTGGCCGCACTGCAGCCTGCACTTGCACGCACCTTCGATCAGTTCTGTCCGGACTTCGTTCTGTATCAGGCCGGTGCCGACCCCTACGAAGGCGACCAGTTGGGTCAGTTCCAGCTGAGCAGTATGGGCCTGGCGCGTCGCGACCGCCTGGTGTTTGACTATTGCAGCCGCTCCGGTGTCCCCGTGGCGGTCACCATGGGTGGAGGTTACGCTCGAAACATCGATGAAATCGTGGATATTCACTCGAACACGATCCGATTGACCCGCTTGCTGCTGCCTTCATTGCGCTGAACACGAACCCGAAGCTATCGACTTGCGCGCCTGAAACCGCTATGTTGACAGGGTGGGACAACTTAACCTGCCAGCGAAAGGCCACACGGGGTGCCGACTGGGCGCGCGGGGGTGGCTTTGGCTGGCTTGTCTGTGTCTGGTCGGCGTGTTTGGTCTGCCAGTGGCCACGGCATCGGCTCCCGGTGTGGATGACGTGCGTTTTCGCACATTGGGAGTTGATGAGGGCTTGTCGCAGGCTACCGGACGCGCCCTGATTCAGGACGCCGAAGGCTTCATCTGGATTGGTACCCAGGACGGGTTGAACCGGTTTGACGGCAACCGCTTCGACGTATTCCGCCACGACCCAACCAATCCGCATTCGCTTTCGGATAACCACATTGTTGCGCTGGCTATCGATGCCAACGACGTGCTGTGGGTGGCGACCCAGTCCGGTGGCCTGAATCGGCTGGATTCAGCGACCGGTCGCTTCCAGCGTATCGTCGGCGGCGGCCCTGAAGGCCTTGTCTCGAACGTGCTGGTGGATGTCACGGCGGGCCCGGACGGTCGCGTGTGGGTTCAGGCCGAGCAGCGTCAACTTCAGTGGATGGAGCCCGGGGGGGCGGTCTTTCAGACTTCGGATGAGATGGCTGGTGCCCGCCTCCTGGCAGTCGATGACGAGGGCGGAGTACTACTGGCCATCAATCGCCGTCTGCTTTACTGGGCCCATGCATCCAAGCAACCGAAGCTCCTGACCGACGAGCTTTATCCGGGTGAGTACGCCATCGATGGACTTATCGCCGACGATGCCTTCTGGGTGGGAACCGAAAATCACGGTCTCTTCCAATTTGATCGAGAGGGGTCGCTGATTCGGCACTGGCACAGTGACCCCGATCAGCAGAACGGTCGCTTGCTGGATAACCAGATTCGAAGCCTGATGCGTGACAGTCATGGCCGGGTATGGGTTGGCTCTGTCGCCGGCCTGTCGCGCATTGACGTGGACGAGGGTCTCGCTCGCAGCTGGGCCTACGTACCGGGTGACAGTCTGGGTCTTTCAGGCTCGCGCGTGGTATCGCTGCTCGAGGATCAATCGGGTCTGGTTTGGGCTGGCAACTGGACGGGTGGCGTGAATGTGTTTGACCCGGAAACCAGCGCGTTCACACTGATCCGTCATCGCTCGGAATTTCCATCGAGCCCTCCCGGCAATGCCATTCCTGCGGTGCTTGAGAATGCGGATGGCAGTGTTTGGGTCTCGCTGCTGGATGCCGGCGGTCTTGCGCGCTTCGATCCCGAGCTTGGTCTGCTCGAACGGTATCTGGCCGAGCCCGATACCCCTGGCGGCTTGCCTCATCGCATGGTGTCGTCCGTACTTCCGGATGGTGACGGGGGGCTGTTGGTGGGTACGCTCGGCGCCGGTCTCGTCCGGCTTGATCACGAGACTGACCGATTTGAGCGTGTTTTTGGCCAGATTGAGCGGGATATTCCGCGGGATGCCTTGATCGAAAATTTGCAATACGACAGTGCGGGCACCTTGTGGGTATCAACCATAGGCGATGGCCTGTTCAGCCTCTGCCGCGGCTGCCCTGCTTTCGAACAGTTCTCCCCGGATCCTAGTGACCCTGCCAGTCTGTCCGATAACGAGTTGAATGGCGTTCTCGAAGCGGCCGATGGCAGTTTCTGGGTTGCCACCCGACGCCATGGGCTGAATCGATTGGATAGGGCCACCGGACGCTTCGAGCGTTTCAATACCAGCAACTCGGATTTGCGCCACAACGCGATCACCGGACTGTACCAAGCCCGCAATGGACAAATCTGGCTGGGTAGTCAGGGAGGGGGCGTGCATCGAATGACGCTGCGGGATGGGGTGCCCGAATTTATCGCGATCGGACGGCCCGAGGGCCTCAATGCCGATGCGATTGGCGAGATTGCCGAGGACCCGGAGGGCCGAATCTGGGTGAGCAGTACGGCGGGATTGTCAAGGATTGATCCGGAAACGCTGAGGGTGGAAAACTTTCCGTTCATTGATGGTCGCTCGGCGGCTGGATTCTTTATTGGCAGTGTTGATCGGCCGGCGTCGAATCGAGTCTGGTTCGGTGGCGTGCGCGGCCTGGTCCGGGTCGATTTCGATCAGGTAGATATCTCGCCCCCGCTGACCGAGGTGGTACTCACCGACTTGCTGCTCTTCAACCAGCGTATCCGGCCGGGTGAGCATTCTGCCCTGAGCCAGCGCTTGGCCAAATTGAACGAACTGCGTCTCAGCCATGACCAGAACGTGTTTACCCTGGAGTTCGTCGCGCCAGGCAACCTTCGTCATGGCAAGGATTTGCGCTATGCCTTTCGGCTGGACGGTCTGGATCGGGACTGGATCGAGACTACGCCTGACCGGGCTTTTGCAACCTACACGGTGTTGCCTGCCGGAGAGTATCGCTTTCAGGTCCGGGCCGGGACCCACGCTGGAGACTGGGGAGAGCCGACCGAACTGCCTATTCGTGTGCTGCCACCACCATGGCTGAGCCCTCACGCGCTTTTGGCCTACCTGCTGGGAATACTACTGCTGGGGTCTGTGTTGCTTTGGCGTCTACATTTGGGGATGGCGCGCCGCCGCCGTTCGCAGGAGGTCATCGCCGCCAGCCAGCAGCGACTGAGGATGGCGCTTTGGGGCAGTCGCGATGAGCTGTGGGAAGCGCACACCCTGAACAACACCCTGGTGCGTGAGAACCGGATTGACCGCAGCGCACCTGAGGTCAATGCGCTGAAAACCCGGCTGGAGGACTTTTGGGCCGCTGTTCATCCTGATGACTTCGACGCGGTCAAGGGAGCATTCATTGCCCATGCCAAGGGTGAGAGTGATTACTTCGAAGCAGAATTTCGTTTGCGCTGGACCCATGGTGATTGGCTCTGGATGTTAGCCAGGGGAAGAACGACCCGGCGCGATGAGTCCGGCCGCACCCTGGTATTGTCCGGTACCGCCCGAGACATTTCGTCGATCAAGGAAACCGAGCTCGCACTGTTGCGGTTGAATGAAGAGTTGGAAAGCCGGGTGAGCCAGCGAACACTGGAATTGCAGACGTCCAATGAGACGCTGAAGCAGGCGATGGCCGATTTGAAGGAAGCTCAGCACCAGCTGGTTCAGACAGAGAAGCTGGCAGCGCTCGGGGGTCTGGTCGCAGGCGTGGCGCATGAAATCAACACGCCCTTGGGCGTGGGTGTCACGGCCGCCTCGCACCTGGAAAACGAAGCGCGCCGTATGGCGCGATTATTCGAGCAGGACGATGCAGTCAGCCGAGAGGCGATGCAGCGCTACTCATCTGTAATTCAGCAGGGCAGTCAGTTGATCCTGCGAAATTTGCGGCGTGCTGACCAAATGGTGCGAAGTTTCAAGCAGGTGGCGGTAGACCAGTCCAGCGAACAGCGGCGCCAGTTCGAGCTGGCTGTATACATGGAGGAGATCCTGACGTCGCTGCATCCCGAAATCAAACGCAGGCGTCACCAGGTCACCACCGATATCCCTGCCGGCCTGGATTTTGATTCCTACCCGGGGGCGCTCTACCAGGTGATCGTCAATCTGGTGATGAACGGCTTGATACACGCATTCGATGATGGCCAGGTTGGTCGCATCCATCTGCAAGCGTTGGCGCAAGGTGACTACGTGCGAATTTCCTACACCGACGATGGGCGTGGCATGGCCAGTGAGGTCGCTGAATGCATTTTTGACCCGTTTTTCACCACCCGACGTGGGCAGGGCGGCAGCGGTCTTGGTTTGCACATCGTCTACAACCTGGTTACCCAGGTTCTCGACGGCACGATTCGTTACAAGACTTCGCCCGGGTCGGGCCTGCAGTTTGACATCACGCTGCCTCGAGTGGCCGGTCGCACCAAGCCGTGATCAATCGGGCAGTTGGGCGCGCAGCGCCTGGACTTGTTCCCAGCGATCAAACAAAAGATCGACCAGATGCGGATCGAATTTCTGTCCCCGCTTGCCGGCGATGAACTGGCGAATGCGCTCGTCATCCCAGGCATCCTTGTAACAGCGACGGCTGCCCAAGGCATCGCACACATCGCACAGTGCCACAATTCGGCCACTCAGCGAGATCGCCTCTCCGGCAAGCCCCCTTGGATAGCCGCTGCCGTCCCAATTCTCGTGATGGTCCTGGGCGATTTCGGCAGCCATGACGAACAAGGGTCGACGGGAGGCCGATAGCATTTCCACGCCGATGTCGACGTGCTGCCGCATAAGCCGGGTTTCCTCCGGGCTATGCGAGCCTGGTTTGTTGAGAACAGAATCCGGGATGCCAATCTTGCCGATGTCATGCAGTGGGGCGGCAAGGCGCATCAGTTCCACCTCCTGCTCATCCATCCCGCAGGCCTCGGCCAGCATGGCGGCCATTTCGCCGACACGCCGGACATGGTTGGCCGTTTCCATGGACCGCGTTTCGGCCACGCCGGCAAGCAGGCAAAGCATTTCAGCCTGACTCTCGCTGAGTTCGCGGTTCAACAACAGGTTTTCAAACGCAATCGAGACATTGCTGCAAAACACCTGAATAAGGCGCTCATCCATTGCCGTTGTCTGATGTCGGTCGACGAGCATCAACAATCGCTCGCTTTGTCGTGAGTCGGCAAAATACAGTACGTAGTGATCAGGCAGGATCTGACTGCGGCCTTTTGCCAGTGCGGTGCGCAGCGAGTCAAGGCGGTCAGCCGGCAGCACGTGTTCGGCGGGTTTGTTCAGTTGCTCGCGGTAGCGGCCGACCGCCGCGCATATTTGCAGGGACGTGCCGGTGCCAGCCTCTTGCAGGGGCTGGCAACAAACCGCTTCATCCCGGGTCCCCAGCAGCTCGGTCACCTGGCGAAGCACAATCTGGGCAAAGTCCGGGTTCGACTGGCTGGCGAAGACTTGTGCCGATGAGGCAATGACGCGCTCGAGCCCGCGCTTGCCCGAATCGATCAGCCGAACGTCCCGGTAGGCTCGCAGCGTGGCATAGAGCGTGGTAAACAGGCGCTCGGCGGTCAGCTCGGTTTTTTCCTTGTAGTCGTTGATGTCGTAGTTGGCAACGACTTCACGCTCGGGTGCCTGGCCTGGCTGGCCGGTTCTCAGAACGATTCGTACGAAGGGGTTGTGGAGTTCTCGCCGAATGTAGTGAACCAGTTCGAGACCGGCCTGTTCGGTCTCCATCACCACATCCAGCAACACAACGGCAACGTCATCGTGGGCGCTCAGCTGCTGGCGCGCCTGGTCGGCCGAGTGGGCATGCAGGAAAGTAAGCGGGCGGTCTTCGAAGTGGAAGTCACCCAGCACCATCCGCGTGACTTCATGAACTTCCGGTTCGTCGTCGACGATCAAAACCTTCCAGCCCTCAGACGTCGGGCCTGAGTCACTGGCACCGTGGATGCCGTGCGGTTCCGATCTCATCGCGTCCTCCTTTACGAGATGCCGGCATGATGGTTCTGGGCATCGCTCGTGTCTTGAGTGTACCGCAGAATGCGTCGAGGGCAATCAAGCCGCCCTTGCAGCCTTGCATCATTCCGGGTGACAGGGCCTCGGGCATGACAATAACGCCCGACACCGGGATGCGACTTACAGCTTGGCCAGCTGCCTTGCCAGGTGCCCAGATGCTTTCGGCATCGTTTGTTCCGATTCCTCGAGCCTGGTCTTCAGGGTTTCAACGAGCACGATTGGCAGGTGGTCGAGACGTTCAGCCTGAAGTCCGACGCCCGGGCGGGCAAAGCAGACCAGCCCATTCACAGGGCCGGAAGGCAGTCCCTGCATGAGAAGCCAGCGTTCTAACGCCGTCGTTTGAGCGTGCAACTGACGCAATGGATTGTCCATTTGTCGCCGGCCAGGTGCACTGCCACAACCGGCCCTGATCTGAATCGGCCAACGGTCCGAATCGGGCTGAACAATCACCAGCCCCGGCAGATTCTTGACCTCGATGATCCAGAGACCTGTCGGCCCAAGCACGACAAAGTCCAGTTCCCGCTGTCCGTTGGGAAGCGTTGGATCAGGAAGACGCAAGCGGTTGAATACCGTAAAGCGATCATCCAGTAGCGACAGCGCCTTTAGCGTTCGGACCTCGCCTTCGATACCGATCAAGTGACCGGGGTCGACCGTGGAGCCACCGGTCAGGCTGGCAAAAAACAAGGCCATGGCGAGCACACCGGCCACCGGAACGGCCAGCAAGGGGTTGAGCCAGGCAGTGATTGCCACGACGCCAAGAGCCAGTGGAACGCCCACGATCAGCCGTTGGCGACGCCGTCTTGAGTGATCGGCCACCTGGCTTCGGTGGCGTTCCAGCGCCGGATAGGGCTTGATGTGATCGAGCCGAGCCATTCCAGGAGTGTGCCACAGGCTTCGAGCCGGTGACATTCGCGGAATATTGGGCAACAATAGCCAGCTTCCATTCAGGCGTTGGATCTTTAATACGATGAGCGATTTCACTCCACCGGCGGATTCAGGCATCCATCCGGCAGAGCTTTCCGAGTTGTCCGCCATGGTGCGCAGCGGTTCGTCACTGATCGTCATCGAAACCCACGACGAGCCGCAGGCCCTGAAGTTGTTCGTCGAGCTCCGCCGCCAGCTTCACCGGCCGCTCTTCCAATGGACCGCGACGCGTGGCCTCAGCTGGATCGAGCGAGAGCAGGTGTTGTCGAGTGAATTCGAAGATCCTGGGAAGGCGCTTGCACACATCGTCCAGCGACGCGATCAGGGCATCTATCTGCTGAAGGATTTTCATCCTTACCTGAAGGACCCTGTCATCATTCGCCGCCTGCGTGAGATGACCCGCATCGACCAGGGCCTGCACGCCCGCACGGTGGTCTTGATAAGCCCGCAGCTCACGCTGCCTCCGGAACTGGAAAAAGTCGCTCGTCGCTTCGTGCTGAAAACGCCGGGCCGTGAAGCCTTGCGCGCCATGATTCGTGAAGAGGCGGTGCGCCGCGCCGGGCTGCGTGCGCCCATGCCCGATGCCCTTTGCGAGCAAACCGTCGAGCGCCTGGTCAACAATCTGGATGGGCTGACTCTGAAAGATGCCCGTCGCTTGGCGCGCAATGCCATCCAGGATGATGGCGTGCTGGATGAGCACGGTCTCGTCGAAGTCATGCGTGGAAAATTCGAGTTGCTCAACCCCGACGGCGTGCTGGGCTTTGAGCTGGAGACCGCCCGTTTCAGCCAGGTCGCCGGCATGCCCAATCTCAAACGCTGGCTGGAGTTGCGCGCTTCGGTATTCAATGCGGCCGAACCGCCGCCTGGCCTGGATCCACCCAAGGGGATGTTGTTGCTGGGCGTCCAGGGCTGTGGCAAATCGCTGGCCGCCAGGGCGGCCGCCGGCTTGTTTGGCGTGCCACTTTTGCACCTGGATTTCGGTGCGCTGTTCAATCGTTACCATGGCGAGAGCGAACGCAATCTGCGCGAATCGCTGGCCGCAGCTGAGCTTATGGCGCCCTGCGTTTTATGGATCGATGAAATTGAAAAGGGCCTGTCCTCGTCCGACTCCGACGGCGGCACCTCGCGCCGGATGCTCGGCACACTGCTCACCTGGATGGCAGAGCGGAAATCGCGGGTGTTTCTGGCGGCCACCGCCAATGACATCACCTCTCTGCCGCCGGAACTGGTGCGCAAGGGTCGGTTTGACGAAATCTTCTTTGTTGACCTGCCGGATGAGGCCACCCGCGCCGAGGTGATGGGCATTCATCTGAGCCGGCGCGGCCAGAAAGCCGAGCTGTTTCCCGTCGAAGCGCTGGCCCAGGCCACCGAGGGCTTTTCCGGCGCCGAGCTGGAACACCTGGTTGTCAGCGCGTTGTACGTGGCCCATGCCGAAGGCCAGCGCCTGACCGTTGATCACTTGCTCGGCGAGATCGACGCCACCCGTCCCTTGTCGGTGGTCATGGCCGAGCCGATTGACCAGCTCCGCCAATGGGCCTCGACCCGCTCCGTCCCGGCCTGACCGCCTGCCTGTCATCTCTCACCTTTCACCTTTCACCATTCACCTTTCACCTTTCACCTCCCTACAAATACGGCTTGAACAACCAGCAAAGCGAGTCGCGAAAACGAACCGGTAAGCTTCGGTTATCAACTTCCTCCAGCGTGACAGCACGTCCGGCAGTGATTCGCTGGTCCATCAGTTTGATCAGTGGGCGCACTTGCTGCGAGTCGAAAATTTCCACCTGCAATTCGAAATTCAGCCGCAGGCTTCGCGGGTCCAGATTGGCCGAGCCGATCAGGGCGTAGTCAGCATCCACAGTGAACAGTTTGCCGTGATCGAAGGGCGGCGGCTGGTAATGCACCCTGACGCCGTAGAAAAGCACCTCCCAAAGCAGGTTGCGAGTCGCCCAATGGACGAAGCGCAAATTGCTCTCGGCCGGGAGAACGATGTCCACCTGAACGCCGCGAATGGCGGCAGACTGCAGGGCCGTGATCAGTTCTCGACCAGGCAGGAAATAAGGCGTCATGATGCAGACGCGCTGGCGCGCTTCCGACAAGGCGGCGCACAGCAGCATGGTCAAACGGTCGAGATCTTCATTTGGCCCATCGGTCATGGTGCGACACAGTGAGTCGCCATCGACGCGGTCATCGCTGGCTGGTGAGGATTCTCCCGCGGTCGTTGAACCACCCGCCAGCGCCCAGCTGCGCCAGAAAGCATCGCGTAGCTGGGCCATTACCGGGCCCCGCAGGGAAAAATGCAGGTCGGCAGTTGCCCGATGCTTCCCTGGATTGGCCACGCAGTGCCGCTGGCTGATGTTCATGCCTCCGGTGAAGCCCACCTGGCTGTCGACCAGAAGCAATTTGTGATGGCTCCTTAGATTGATCGACAGGCAGGGAGGCAGCAAGCGCGGGGGAAGAAATCGGCACACCTCCACGCCGGCGCGGCGCAGGGCGACCGAGCTGCGTCGCAACGAGTACCAATCGCCAACCCCATCAATCAGGACTCGACAGTCGACGCCGCGTCTTCTGGCATCCGCCAGGGCCTGGACAAACTGCTGGCCAATTTCGTCGAAATCAAACAGGTAAGTGCTGAGCAGAATCTCGTCCCGCGCCTTGCCGATGGCATCGAGCATGGCCGGAAAGGCCAGCTCACCATTGCGCAGGCTGCGAATCTGATTGCCTGGCACCAAGGGGTACCGACTCAGCGCCTGGCCAATCTGTGCGAGTCGCTGGTGGGCGGGGTCAAGGGGGTCGGGAAGTATCGACCCGCGGGCGATGGCCTGGCCGCGCTCAAAGCCGACTCTCAGCCGGTCGAAACCCAGTCTGCGGGCACGATCTCGACTCCGGTTCAGGCCAAACAAGAGATACAGGATGGGGCCGCCCAGGGGCAGTAGCAGACAAACCGCGATCCAGCCGAAGGCACCCTTCGGGTCGCGTTTGTACATCAGGGCGTGAATCGAAGTAACCGCCGCCAGAAAGGCCAGCAGGCTGCCGGCGAGATACGGGCTGGTCAGGGTCATGTCACGTCCCGGTGGCAGAATCCAGCTTCATCATACCGACCTGGCCGGGCGCGGTGACTGCCATCCCCGGTGCATCATCACCAAAACTGCGATACACTATATATCTCTTTATCCGCATTGAAAGATATCCAAACCCATGAGACCTTACCTGTTCACGTCTGAGTCAGTGTCCGAGGGGCACCCGGACAAGCTGGCTGACCAGATCAGCGATGCCGTGCTGGATGCCATCCTGGCCCAGGACCCGCATGCGCGCGTTGCTTGCGAAACCTTCATCAAAACCGGTGCGGTCATCGTCGGCGGCGAAATCAGCACCACCGCCTGGATCGACCTTGAAGACCTGATCCGCAAGGTGGTGGTTGAGGTCGGCTACGACTCGTCCAGAGTGGGGTTCGACGGCCATACCTGCTCGGTGATCAACATGATCGGCAAGCAGTCGCCGGATATCGCCCAAGGCGTGGATCGGGCCATTCCGAAAGATCAGGGAGCGGGCGATCAGGGCTTGATGTTTGGCTATGCCACCAATGAAACCGACAGTCTTATGCCGGCGGCCATTCACTTGTCGCATCGTTTGGTGGAACGACAGACCGAGCTGCGCAAGCAGGCCAGCAACCCGCTGCCGTGGTTGCGCCCGGACGCCAAGAGCCAGGTAACGCTGCGCTACGAAAACGACAAGCCGCTCGCCATCGACGCGGTGGTCCTGTCCACCCAGCACGATGAAGACGTTGACCAGGAAACCCTGCGCAAGGGCGTGATGGAGCACATCATCAAGCCGGTCTTGCCGGCCGAGTGGCTTCACGAAGGCACGCTGTACCACATCAACCCGACCGGAAAGTTCGTGATCGGCGGGCCTGTCGGTGATGCCGGCCTGACCGGACGCAAGATCATCGTCGACACCTATGGCGGCATGGCACGCCATGGCGGCGGCGCTTTCTCGGGCAAGGATCCGTCCAAGGTTGACCGCTCGGCCGCCTACGCCGCCCGTTACGTGGCCAAGAATATCGTCGCCGCCGGCCTGGCCGACAAGTGCGAGCTGCAGGTCAGCTACGCCATTGGTGTGGCCGAGCCGACCTCGATTTCGGTAACCACCTTCGGCACCAGCAAGATCCCCGAAGAGCGCATCGAAGCGCTGGTTCGTGAACATTTTGATCTGACGCCCTACGGCATCATGGAAATGCTCGACCTGCTGCATCCGATGTACCGTCGCACGGCCACCCATGGTCATTTTGGTCGTGAGCCCGAGCAGGTGACGCTTACGGTTCAGCGCGACGGACAAGAGATCGAAGACAGCTTCACCGCCTTTTCCTGGGAGCGGACTGATCGCGCGGATGCGCTGCGTCAGGCCGCGGGACTCTGAGGCCACAAGCGAATTCTCGCTTTCACTCACCCAACGACTTTATAGAGAGATTTCAACATGAGCGCCAAAGCCGAAGACGTCCGCAAGGGCATATTTTTTGACGACAGCATCGCCTCCACCGACCATGACTACGTGGTCGCCGACCTCAGCCAGGCCGCCTTCGGCCGAAAGGAGATTGCGATTGCCGAAACCGAGATGCCGGGCCTGGTCCAGACCCGTGCCGAATACGCGGCCGACCAGCCGCTGAAGGGCGCACGCATCGCCGGTTCTCTGCACATGACCATCCAGACCGCCGTGCTGATCGAAACCCTGATCGATCTGGGCGCCGACGTGCGCTGGGCGTCGTGCAACATCTACTCGACCCAGGATCACGCCGCTGCCGCCATGGTCGAGCGCGGCGTGCCGGTGTTTGCCTTCAAGGGCGAGAACTTGGACGAGTACTGGGAGTTCACCCACCGCATTTTCCAGTGGCCTGACGGCGGCACCGCCAACATGATTTTGGACGACGGCGGCGATGCCACCATGCTGCTGGAACTGGGGGCCAAGGCCGAGGCGGATCGCTCCGTTCTCGACAACCCGGGCAGCGAGGAAGAACGTGCGCTGTTCAAGGCCATTGCCAAGCGCCTGGACACCAACCCGGGCTGGTACAGCGAAGCGCTGGCCAACATCCAGGGCGTGACCGAGGAAACCACCACGGGCGTCAACCGCCTGTATCGCATGCAGAAAGAAGGCATGCTGAAGTTCCCGGCCATCAACGTCAACGATTCGGTCACCAAGTCCAAGTTCGACAATCTGTACGGTTGCCGCGAGTCGCTGGTTGACGCGATCAAGCGTGCCACCGACGTAATGATTGCCGGCAAGACCGCCATCGTGTGCGGCTACGGCGACGTCGGCAAGGGCTCGGCCCAGAGCCTGCGCGCGCTGTCTGCCAACGTCTGGGTAACTGAAGTTGATCCGATCTGCGCCCTGCAGGCGGCCATGGAAGGCTACAAGGTCGTCAACATCGACGACCCGGGCGTGATTGAAGCGGCCGACATCATCGTCACCGCCACCGGCAACTACAACGTCATCACCCATGATCACCTGGTGCGGATGAAGGACGAAGCCATCGTCTGCAACATTGGTCACTTCGACAACGAAATCGACGTGGCCAGCCTGGAGCAGTACGAGTGGGATGAGATCAAGCCGCAGGTGGATCACATCACCTTCCCGGACGGCAAGAAAATCATCCTGCTGGCGCGCGGTCGTCTCGTTAACCTGGGTTGCGCCACCGGCCACCCGAGCTTTGTGATGTCGAACTCGTTCACCAACCAGACCCTGGCCCAGATCGAGCTGTGGAAGAACGGCGACCGCTACGACAATGAAGTCTACGTGCTGCCCAAGCACCTCGACGAAAAAGTCGCCCGTCTGCACCTTGAGCGTATCGGTGCGCGCCTGACCGAGCTCAAGCCCGACCAGGCCGATTACATCGGCGTGGCCGTGGAAGGGCCTTACAAGCCGGATCACTATCGCTATTAAGTGAATAGAGAAAGGTAAAAAGTAAAAGGTCGCATTGACCTGGCCGGAGGGAGAAGTGATTTGCTTCTCCCTTCTGCTTTGGATCCTGGGAAAACGACGGAAGGCTGGGCATTGAATGACTGAAGATACGGCGCCGAGTTTGAGCTTTGAATTCTTTCCGCCGGGCAATGAGGCCCAGGCGGCGCGGTTCGAGTCGGCTCGGTCGCGTTTGCTGGCACTGAAGCCGGAGTACGTGTCAGTGACCTTCGGAGCCGGTGGTTCGACGCGCAGTCGTACCCGCCAGACGGTGCTGGATTGCCAGGCCGCCAGCCCAGTGCCGGTTGCGCCGCATTTGTCGTGCATGGCCGAGTCCATCAAAGATATCGAATCGCTGCTTCAGGAATACCGCGATAAGGGCATTAACCGGCTGGTGGTTCTCCGGGGTGATCGCCCCTCGGGAGGTAGCGGCGGTGTCTTTCGCTATGCTGCCGAGTTGGTGGCCTTTATTCGGCAGCATCATGGCGATCATTTCCACATCGAGGTAGCGGCTTACCCCGAGCACCATCCGGAGTCGCCCAGCCCGCAGAAGGATCTGGAACATTTCGCAGCCAAGGTTAAGGCGGGTGCCGATGGGGCCATTACCCAGTATTTCTTTTCGGCTGATTCGTATTTTCGTTTCGTCGACGAGACGGAGAGCTTGGGCGTGAGCGTGCCGATCACGCCGGGGATCATGCCGATTACCAGCTACCCGGGGTTGGCCCGTTTTTCGGCCATGTGCGGCGCCGAAATTCCCCAGTGGATCGCCAAGCGATTGGCCGCCTGGGACCAGGCAGGCGACCAGGACAGCCTGAAAGCCTTCGGCGAGGAAGTGGTCTCAACGCTGTGCCAGCGCCTGTTGGCCGGCGGCGCCCCAGGGATTCATTTGTACACGCTCAACCGAGCCTCGGCCTCGCTGGCCATTTGCCGGAATCTTGGCTTCTCAGCCGACTGAGCACTGGCCGCTGATGTCAGGCGTCGCGGCTTAACAGGCGGCATCTACCGGTTTCGATCTGTTGCTCGAGTTCCAGTGGTGCCAACTTTTGATCATGGTCGCCCGGCCAGACGCCAAACCTGCCATTTCGTCCGGCCTTCTTGGAGCGGTAAAGCAGTTGATCAGCACAGTTGAGCGCCGGCTCCCACAGCTCCTGGCCTGACTTGCTCAGTCCCGGCTCGATCGGGGCAAATCCGATGCTGGCGCTTAACCTCAGCACGTCGCCGTTCATGGCGGTGATTTCCAGTGCGGCAATACCTGTCACCAGTGCCTGGGCATGCTTGCAGGCTGCCTCATCGTCCAGGTCGTTGATCTGCAGCGCAAACTCTTCACCGCCCCAACGCCCCACCTGACTCTGGTGGCTGGCTGCGTAAGCGGCCAGGAAGTCTGCCGTGGCTGCCAGGGCCCGATCGCCGCTGTCATGGCCGTGAAGGTCGTTTATGCGTTTGAAGTGGTCGAGATCAAGCAGGAACAAGACGCTGAAACAGCCGGGTCGCCGATTGGTCGCAGGGCCGAGGTCAGCAGTCAGCGATCGCCGATTGGGCAGTCCGGTCAGCGGGTCCTGGCGGCTGACGCGATCAAGCTGACGGTTATTGGCGCGCTGGACAAGCAGGGCAACCAGGAAAATTGCCAACAGGGCCGCGGCCGCGGCGGTCCAGAGTCGCTGGCGAAAGATTTGTTGCTCGCGTTCAATCGCCTGGAGGGCGCGTTCCTGGCGCAACTGTTCAAGTTCCGCTTCTCGCTGTTGAACCCTGAGAAGTGCCTCGGCACTGGCAAGCTGCGAATCCATTTGCTGGCTTAGCAGCGCTTCAGCCCGTTCTGCCATTTCGCGATGGTGCTCCAGAGCCAGCTGGAATTCGCCCTGGGCTGTCAGAGTCTCGACCAGCGATTCCAGCGAATGAATGACGGACTGTTCGTCATCCGAGCGGCGAGACAAAGCCAGCGACTCTTCGGCGATTTCCCTGGCGCGTGCCAACTCGCCATCTTCGCGGTACAGGCGGGTTAGTTCACGGAGCAGCGCGGCCCGTTCGGCCGGGTTGTCGAAGGTCTGGTGAAGGGCCAGCGATGCTTCGAACAAGGACTGAGCCTGGTCGCGATTGCCGAGCTGGAAGTTCAGGCCGCCCATCAGTGACAACAGGCTGGCGCGGCGACTTTCCAGGCCTGGCGCCTCGAGCATGGGCAAAAGCGGTTCCAGGACCTCCAGCGCCTCCTGGAAATCACCCCTGCGCCGAAGCGTGATCCCAAGGTTGTAGCGCATGGGCATGACCAGCTGGGGTTGCGTTTGAGGGTCGAGCATGGCCAGGGCTCGCCGGTAGTTGTCCACCGCCAGATCAACTTGCCCCGCGTCACCCTGGAAAATGGCCAGGCGGCCGATGATTTCGGGAAGTTGATCGCTGAGGCCGGCGTTCTCGGCCAGGCGCAAGGATTCCGTTGTCAGATCGACTGCCTGATCAATTTGACGCAGGCGGTAGGCTACCGAGGAGGCGCGCGATTTGGCGCGGATCCGCACACCCGGATCGTCCAGGCTCGGGATCAGGGTCAAGGCACCCTCCAACGCCGTCAGCGCCTGCTCTGTCTGGCCGAGTTGGCTGTGGGCACCGGCCTGGCAGTTGAGGGCGCGCACGCGCTGCAGACGGGTCGGTCTCTCTGACGGATCAAGCACTCGCTCGGCCAGGGCGATGGCTTCTTCCGGTTGGCCATGCTCCATTTGTTCGCAGCCGGCCAGCCACTCGTCCATCTCGTTGTCGGCAGCCAAAGCGGCGCTGAAGATGGCCAATGCCAGGCAGGCAATCATGACCGCCCTCGGCGGGAAACGGAGATCGACCAGGCTCACTCGCCTTCTCTCCGGATCAGGGCTTGCTCGCGCGGGTCCGTCGGCAGATGAATTTCGATGGGGGCGCAGCAGACAATACAGTCCTGTACCAGTACCTGGCCTGCCTCTTCCGGGTCAAGCGGTAACGGATTTGATTCGCCGCACCAGGGGCAGTCAAAGGACTGGCTGTCGAGCAGCACGCGTCGGTTACTCGGTTTCGTCGTCGTAAATGCCGACTTCCAGGCGCCCATCGGCATGAATGGCGGCGCGATACATGCCGGCGGTGTTGAACGGCATGGTTACCCTGCCCTGGTTGTCAATGGCGATGACGCCGCCGTCACCGCCAGCCTCGTTCAGTACCTGATTGATGACGATATCGGCGCTCTCTTCCAGGCTGATGTCGCTGTAGCGCATTCGGGCGCAGATGTCGTAGGCGACCACGTGACGAATGAAGTATTCGCCATGGCCGGTTGCCGAAACAGCGCAACTGCGGTTGTCGGCATAGGTGCCCGCGCCGATGATGGGTGAGTCGCCGACCCGGCCGAAACGTTTGTTGCTCATGCCGCCGGTCGAGGTCGCAGCGGCCAGATTGCCATGGCTGTCGATTGCCACGGCGCCGACCGTAGAAAACCAGCTCTCGGAGAGTTGGGTCTCGCCGCGCGACTGGCTCTCCTGGATGGACCGCAGTTGTTCGGCGCGGAAATCGGTAATGAACCAGTCTTCGTCCTTGAATTCCAGACCGGCGGCCTGGGCAAACTGCTCGGCTCCCAAGCCAACCAGCATGACATGGGGCGAATCCTCCATGACGTGCCGGGCGGCATCAATGGGGTGGCGCACGCCTCGAACGCTGGCCACGGCGCCAGCGTCCAGGGTGTCGCCGACCATGACCGAGGCATCGAGCTCGACCCGACCCTCGGCAGTCAGCACAGCACCCCGCCCGGCGTTGAATTCCGGAGCGTCCTCCAGAATTCTGACGGCGGCCGCCACGGCACCCAGGCTGCTGCCACCCTCGGCCAGGATGGCCTGACCGGCTTCCACGGCAGCCGTCAGGGCGGCCCGAATCGATGCCTCGCGCTCTTCGCTCATCTGGCCCCGTTCGATGGTGCCGGCACCACCGTGAACGGCAATGGCAATGGGTGGCCCTTCAGCTTGCAGTTCAGCCATGGTGACATTCATGGCCAGGGCGGCCAGCAGAGAAAAAAGCAAACGGGTCGAATTCATGGAGGAACATTCCTTGTCGTTCTTCGATGGGTACTTGAAATTTGTTTCGAGTGTAGCCGATGCGGTGGCTATACTCGACAATCCTTAACGATTAGCCAGAGGGAAGGGTCAGATGACGGCCTCGATCACCCTGTTTTACGCCGCGCTGTGCGGTTTGATCCTGATCATCCTGTCAGTCAAGGTGGTCGCCCTGCGCCGCCGCCACCAGGTTGGTATTGGCGATGGCGAACAAGCGGATCTTGAACGGGCGATTCGGGTTCAGGGCAATTTCGTCGAGTACGTGCCAATCGGGCTGTTGCTATTGCTGTTGCTGGAGCTCGGCGCCGTTCTGCCCGGCTGGCTGCTGCATGTGCTGGGTGCCTCGTTGGTGCTGGCCCGCATGCTGCACGGCTTCTGGGGCCTTAACCGCACCGAGGGCGTTTCCCGCGGACGCTTTCTCGGCACCCTGCTGACCTGGTCGACGCTGATCGTCGCCTCCCTGATCGGTCTTTGGCTGGCCCTGGGACACTGGCTGTTTCTCAGCGGGTCGTGAAGCCCGGTTACGCGCCAATCAGCGACGGGAAACGGCTGCGGGTCCAGTGCAGGGCAGAGAAGATCTTCGGATCCAGCGCCTTGCCCTGGCTGCGCTGTTCGTCCAGCCAGCGATCGATCCCATCGACGGGCACTCTGTGAACAACTATGTCCTCGCTGCCGTCACCACCGCCGTCGCCAGTTTTCACAAGGTCATGAGCCAGAAAGAAGACAACGACTTCGTCGCTAAGGCCGGCCGTGCTGGGGCAGCGCATGATTTCCTCCAGCCGCCCAGGTCGCCAGCCGGTTTCTTCCTCCAGCTCCCGGCTGGCAGCCACTTCCAGTTTTTCATCGGCCTGACCGGCCTGGTCGCCGACCAGACCGGCTGGCAGCTCGATGGTGCGGCAATCAACCGGTATGCGAAACTGCTCGACCAGCAGCAGTTCCCGCGCTTCTGTCCAGGCAATCAGGCAGACCACCGGATGATTGCGCCCGACGAATTCCCAGCCGCGTCGCAACTTGAGCGTAAGATATTGGCCCTCGAAGAGCAGCTGATCAGTCTGTGAGTTCGACATGCTGGCATTTCTCTTGCGTGACGCGCATCCCTGATGGATCGCGCTGCTCGATGAACGTTTGGCGCCTCGGATAGTCCCAACCGGGGCCACATTGAAAAGAATACAGGAAACCTGAAATGCTGAAGTCGCTTAGTCGCTATCTGGCCGCCATTGTCCTGCTGTTTGCCCTCGGCAACCAGGCCGCCGCCGAGCGTCCACCGCTGGATGAAATGCCGCATGGATTCCAGATCGCGTTCTGGCTCAATCAGGCCGCGCTGGCTTTCAATGAAGGCGACTACGGTGATTGGGCCCGTGCCACGGAAAAACTGCATGCGCTCAGGCCCAATAATCAGGATTTCATGAGTCACCTGGTTCAGGCCTATGCCCGTATCGGTGAAACCTCAAAGGCCTTCGAAATGATGTTGACCATGCAGCAGCAGGGTCTTCATCAGAACTGGGATGAACTGGATGCTGTCGAGTCGCTGCGGAGTCATCGCCTCTACAACCATTTGAATGACCTCATGATGGCAGCGGGTGAGCCGTTTGGGCAGGCCGAGGAATTTGCCCGTCTTGGCCCCGAGATCCGGATGCCCGAAGCCATGGCGCATGATCCGGAAAGCGGCCGTTTTTTCGTTGGCACGATTGGTGACGGATTGATCCTGAGCAGCACCGACGGCAGCGAATGGGAAACGTTCGCCCGGGCCGACGAGGTTGACGAGCTGATGGCCGTGTTTGATCTGGTTGTCGATGCCGAGCGCGGTCAACTCCTGGTGGCTACCGGTTCTGTTCCGCAATTCAGCGGGTTTGCCAGCCATCGTGATCAGCCGGCCAGACTGCTGCGCTTCGATCTGGCCAGTGGTGAGTTGGTTGAGAAAATATCAGTCACCGCAGCGCAGGGCAGTGTCCCACTGCTGGGTTCTCTGGTGGTCGCTGAAGACGGAACCGTTTTTGCCGCCGATACGCGTGTTCCGGTCATTTACCGATTGGAACCCGGTGGCTCAACGTTGGAGTTGTTCTTTGGCCACCAGAATTTCTCCAGCCTGCGCGGTCTGGCCCTGTCGCAAGATGGCAGCAAGCTCTACATCGCCGACTACGAGGTTGGCATTCTGGTCGTCGGCACCGATGGGCAACAGCAAGCTTGGAAGCTGCACGTGCCGGAAACGCTGAATGAGGGCGGCATTGATGGCCTGTACTGGTGGGAAGATCACCTGGTGGCGATCCAGAACGGGATTTCACCACAGCGCGTGGTGCGCCTGCAGCTGGGCCCGGATGGCCTGGGGGTAACCGGTGTGGCACCCGTCGTTGCCGGGCTGGAGGCCTTTGATACCCCGACCTTCGGCACCATGGTCGGCGATGACCTGGTTTTCTTCGCAGTCAGCCATTGGGGCCACGTTGATTCGAGCGGCATGCCGTTGGCTAACGAGTTACCCGAAGTTCCGGTGTTTCGCACCAGCATTGGCTCGCCAGAGTTGTTGTCGGTGGGTAGTGAAATGATTGAGGAAATGCGGCGTCGCCAGGGCAACTGATCGCCGATCGAGCGCCATCGACTCAGCGTTCGCTGGACAGATCGGCCTTGGGTGCGGTTTCCCTGAGCCGGTGAAGTCGCTCGCGTAGCGGTCGGCCGAACCCCAGCGAGTCAAGCAGGGCATCCAGGGCGTCGGCATTGCCACGGGTCCGATTCACTTGCGGTGAGCGGTGGACGGCGTCCACGTCGCTGGCCAATCCGGTCAACTGCCTGGCCAGCCGGGCGGCTGGCTCGTTCTGTCGAAGCTTGGTCGCCAGCGTCTTGGCGCCCCGAATTTTCAGCCAGGCAATCTCTTCCAAGCGGCTGTAAAGTGCGTCCAGCGAGCCGAAATGAGAGAGCAGGGCAGCCGCCGTTTTCGGGCCAATTCCAGGCACCCCGGGAATATTGTCCACGGCGTCACCCTTCAGCGCCAGGTAGTCGGCAATCTGGTGCGGGTGGACACCAAAGTGACCATGCACTCCGGCGGCATCAAGCCAGCGACGACGAGCAAAATCCCACCAGGCATCATTCTGACCCACCAGCTGGGCAAGATCCTTGTCGCCGGTGACCACGCAGTAGGAAATGTTCGATAGTCGACAGTGGGCGGCCAGGCTGGCCAGCAGGTCATCGGCTTCGAACTCGGCATCGGCATACACCGGCAGACCGGCATGGCGTGCCAGGTCCTTGCACCAGGCGAATTGACGCTGGAGTTCCATCGGCGCCGGTTCGCGGTTTGCCTTGTAATCAGCATAGAGCGTATTGCGAAAGGACGTGGTCAGCGATTCGTCAAAGGCGACAGCGACCCGGTTGGATGCTGTTTCCTCGATGAGTTCACATAAAAATCGAGCAAAGCCATAAACCGCATTGGTCGGCTGACCGGCCTGGTCGGAAAAGTTGTCGGGCATGGAGAACCAGGCCCGAAAAATGTAGACACTGGCGTCAACCAGGTAGGCCGATGACGCGCCTGAAGCGCGGGGTTGGTCATTCATGAAAGGTGTTTGTGCAGTTCCTTGGTGCGGCGGCGATCCAGGCGCTGGCGCAGGGTCGAGTGGCGCGGAAAATGGGCCAGCAGAAATTCCATCTGGTCGGCCAGAATCCGGCGACCCTGAAGGTACACATATTCAGCGTGCGTGGGGGCGAAGGGAATGGCCAGCAGTTGCATGCCTGCCTGTTCGGGGGTTCGGGCCCCTTTGTGATTGTTGCAGCGCTTGCACGAGGTGACAACGTTTTCCCAATGATCCTCACCGCCTTGCGAGATGGGTTTGACGTGGTCGCGGGACAGGTCGCTGTGATGAAAGTGGCCGCCGCAGTAAAGGCAGAGGTTTTCATCCCGTCGAAACAGCGCGCGGTTTGAAAGGGGCGGTGTGTATCGATCGTAGAATTGATGGGCGTTCGGATGGCTGCCATGGGTGGCGATGATGGCGTTGACCGGAATGACCGTACGTCTGCCCGAGGTCGCGCTGATACCGCCGCGTAACTGGTAAAGCACCCGGCCCAGGGCATAACTCACCTGGTCGAGAACAATCAATTTGACGGCATCCTGGTGGCTGATCCACTCCAAGGGCATGCCGGTTACGTCGGTACGCAGAACCTGTTGGTCTAGGCTCAACATCTGGTGCTCCTGGGGCGCCTGGCGCCCAACATATTGGGGAGGCCTTCCGTTTGCTCGCTGTATATCACCATTATCGTTGGTCAATTGCAAGCCCCCGTGGAGGGAATCTTGGAACCTTTTTGCCCGGGCGCGGCCCTCGCGTAACGATTCAGGGAACCACCCGGAAACACCTTGACCTTGAAATGGTCACAACTGCGTTCAACCATTTATTTTGACGTTTGTCTGCGAAATGAGGATGACAAGGTGAAGAAAATCTGGATCGTGGTACTGACGCTGATCATGCTGGACTCTGGTGCCCTCGCTGCCTTGCCAGCCGAGGTGGACGGGCAGCCACTGCCGTCGTTGGCCCCGGTGCTGGAACGCGTCACCCCTGCGGTGGTCAATGTGCACACGCGAACGCGCGTGCAGGTCCGGACCAGCCCGTTCATGGACGACCCGTTTTTTCGCCGTTTCTTCGACGTTCCGAGCGTGCCCCGCGAACGAATCCAGCAATCGCTCGGATCCGGTGTCATCGTTGATGCTGACGCCGGCCTGATCCTGACCAACAACCATGTCATCGACGGGGCCGATGACATTGCCGTCACTCTTCAGGATGGGCGTGAGTATGCCGCTGAGCTGGTTGGTGCCGATCGGGATACAGACCTGGCCGTGGTCCGCATCAGCGCCGATGACCTGGCCGAATTGCCGCTGTTCGATTCGGATCGCCTGCTGGTCGGTGATTTCGTGGTCGCGGTTGGCAACCCGTTCGGCTTGGGACAAACCGTCACTTCGGGCATCGTCTCGGCCTTGGGTCGTTCCGGCCTGCGGGGGCTGGAGTACCAGAATTTCATTCAGACTGATGCGTCCATTAATCCCGGCAATTCCGGTGGTGCGTTGATTGACCTGGCTGGCCGCCTGGTGGGGATCAATACGGCGATTTTCACGCCATCAGGGGGCAATGTTGGCATCGGCTTTGCGGTGCCGGCGTCGACGGCGCGGCATGTCATGGCCCAGCTGGTTGAATTCGGCGAGGTTCGTCGGGGAAGCCTGGGCGTCGCTGTCCAGGACATTGGGATGGAGCTTCGCGAGGCGCTGGGCATCGAGCGCCGTGGCGGGGTGGTGGTCACGCAGGTTCTGCCTGGTTCGGCGCTTGACGCGGCCGGACTGCGGCCGGGCGACGTGATTACCCGCGTCGACCAACGCCCCGTTGCCAACGCCCAGGCCTTGCGCAATATCGAGGGTCTGCTGACCGTCGGCTCGCAGGTGATGGTCGATTACCTGCGCGAGGGTCGGGCGCACTCGTCGAGTGTCAATATTGAAGAGGATCTGGATGCGAGGATTGCGGGTCGTCGTTTGAATGATCGGCTCGACGGCGTCGTTTTGGTGCGCATTCCCGAACGCTCGACGGCGCGTGGCGCGTTGATTGAAGAGGTGCGTCGCAACACGCCGGCCTGGGAAGCCGGCCTTCGCGCCGGCGACGTCATCGTGGCGGTCAATCGACAGGTGGTTCGGAACCTGGGTGACGTTCGCGAACAGTTTCCGGTCCATGAGGATCGGGAGTTGGCCCTCGAGATCCGTCGCCGCGGCGTCGCTTACCTGGTCATTTTGTAGCCGATCAGGAACCGGCAGCTCGCTTGATTGCCCACCAACTCGCAAGACCACCGGACGATGCTCATCGAACGAGATGCTGATCGGCAATCGTTTCAAACACACGGGCGTTTTGCTTGTCTGACTACAAGACAAGGAGGTGCGCATTGACTTCACGAGCATCAAAAACCGAACCCATCGCCTCAGCCCGCGCGGCGATCATTGAAGAATTTGGCGGGAAAGTTACCCCGCTCGAGCCGATCGGCGCGCAGGTGTCGGGAATCGATCTCAAGTCGCGAAAGCTCCCTCCGCCCGAAGTGGTTACGGCGCTGGAGGAGAAAATGGCCCGGCGCGGTTTTCTTGTATTCAAAAACGAGAGCCAACTGGAGGCTGATGATTTTCTGCGAGCCAGCTGCCTGTGGGGTGGCCGTGAGCTGCACAGCACGCACGGCGTTCATCCGCAGACACCCGGCGGCAACCGTCACATCTTCCGGCTCTCCAACGATGAACGCCACGGTATCCCGGATGTCGGGCCGCAATGGCACAACGACGGCAGCTTCCTGCCCGCCACCTTTTCCCATTCCGGTTATCACATTGTTCGTCCGGCCGAAAAAGGCGGCGGCACCCACTTCGCCCATCAGGGGCTGGCCTACGAGGCGCTGTCAAAGCGTTGCCAGGAGCGCTGGAGTCGCTTGTCATCAGTGAATTCCGCGTCGGGCGTGGTGCACCCCCTGGTGCATGAGCATCCCATTTCCGGGCAAAAATGCATCTGGCTCCATCTGGGCATGACCGGAGCGGTCATCGAGAAACCGCCAGGCCAGGATGGCTTTCGGCTGCTGGAGGCCGATGAACTGCAAAAGCTTTGTCAGGATTACAACGCCATCTTGAACGCCGGCCTGACCAACGGCTACGCCATCGCCTATGAATACCGCGAAAACGACTGTGTCTTCATCGACAATCTGGCAGTGGCCCATCGCGCTGCGCCAGAAGCCCACATGCCAGTTGAACAGCAGGGTTTGAGAATCATGCATCGCAGCACCATCAAGGGGGTGCAGAACCTTGCGCCTCGTTTCGGCCTCCCGCAACGGGTCAGAATCGAAGGCCCCAATCCGATGGGCGAAGGAGTTTGGCAGGCAGGCGGTCTTGGTTTCCGGTGGGAAGAAGGCCTGAAGATGCAAAACTAGAAGGCTTTTGAGCTTCATTGTCCAGGGCTTCCCCTGGGCAGTCCAGATCGTGCCCTGCGGCAGAGGGTTATACTCCTCTGACACCCATGCCTCGACAGGGTCCAGCATGAAGCATGAAAAGTCGATGCCTTACGCGGTCTGTTGCGCCATCATCATTCTTCTGGTTGGCTTGAGCAGCGGTATCTCGACAAACGCCCATGCGACCGTCGTGGTCGATGGTATTGGCGATCTTGTGGCCGATGATGGTCTGTGTACCTTGCGGGAGGCCATTGAGGCGGTTAATAACGGCACCGTTGTCAATGAATGCGATGGCACTGATTCGAACGTTATCGAGATCACGGTCAGCCCGATTGTTTTGACTTCAGCACTGCCTGCTCTGACCTCCATGACCATCATGGGTAATGGCAATGAAGTCAGCGGCAATCTGGTTGCCAGGGTTTTTGATATTTCCGCCGGCGCTCAGGTCACCATCGAGAACATCACCATCAGCAACGGCAATGCCGGAGGAAGCATGGGCGGTGGCATACGGGTCACTGATGCCGAGCTCACGCTCAACCGCTGCGTGATCACCGGGAATCGCGCATTCGCCGGGGGCGGTGTTCGCAGTGTTGGCTCAGGTTCCGTCGTTGAAATCAATGATTGTCTGGTCAAGAACAATCAGACCCCGAATGAGGGCGGTGGCGGCATCAATAACGACGCTTCCAGCACCATGACTATCGCCAACAGTACCGTTGTCAATAACACCGGACGTTTTGCCGGTGGTATTGCCAACTACAACGGAGCGGTCATGCTGCTGCGTAGCAGTACCGTCACTGGCAACAGCTGCTCCGACAATCTTTCCGCCGGCGGTGTGGAAAATTTTGGTGGCAACGCGTCATTGACGATCGAAAGCAGCACCATCACCAACAATTCCTGTAATGGCGGCAGCAGCGGCGGCGGGCTCTTCAATAATGCGCTGGCACCGGTGCTGGTCAATACGCTGGTTGCGGGTAACTCCAACACCCTTGGCCCGGTTGATTTGTCAGGCAGTTTCATCAGTGACGGTCACAACCTGATCGGCAACAACACGGGCAGCAGTGGGTTCACCGACGGCATAAACAGCGATCAGGTTGGCAGTGCTGGCAATCCGATTGATCCCATGCTTTTGACCCTCAATGACTATGGCGGCCCGACGCCGACCCATGCCTTGCTGGCATCCAGTCCCGCGATCGATGCAGGTAATGATGCCAATGCCCCGGCGACAGATCAGCGGGGCTTCGCCAGGCCGCAAGGCAGTAGTGTCGATGTTGGTGCTTACGAAGCACGCCGATTCGCTCTTGTCGTTCAGGGGATCGGCAGCGGGGCCGGCGTGGTCTCGAACGCTGTCCTCGAATGTGACGTGGAGCAGGGTCAGACCAGCGGTGACTGCACGGCCGAATACATTGAACGGTCCGAGGTCATCTTGACGGCGACTGCCGGCAGTGGGTCCCAGTTTGCCGGCTGGAGCGGTGGCTGTTCGGGCACCGCAAACCAGGTCACCCTGATCATGGATACGCATCAAGGTTGCATCGCGAATTTCACTAGCGTGCAAGATCAGATATTCGCCGATCGCCTGGAGTCTCAACCATGATCATGCATGACTCGGCATCGGTTGGATCACTGGCAGGTCTCTGACGGGTACGCTGAGCCGGGTTCAGCAGCAATCCCGCGTTTTCAGAATTTGGCCAAAGTAAGCGGGTGCGTGGCTATCTGCCGGCGCTTGGCCTCGTCGGCCAGTGCCTCGACGGCCACTCGCAGGGCGGCCAGTCGTGCATGCCGCTTGCAGTTGGCCGGTATCAGCGTCCACGGTGAGCCATATTGTTGAGCGTGGTCGAACATGTCTTCAGCCGCCGCCACGTAGTCGTCCCAGCGCGAGCGATTGCGCCAGTCTTCATCGGTCATTTTCCAGGCCTTGAACGGGCTGGCCAGCCGGGCTTCGAAGCGTTTCAGCTGCTCGTCCGGGTCGACGTGGAACCAGAGTGACCTGAGGATCACGCCGTCGTCGGTGAGCATTCGCTCGAAGTCGTTGATTTCCCGATAGGCCCGCTGCCACTCCGACTCGCTGGCAAAGCCTTCTACCCGTTCGACCAGAACCCGCCCGTACCAGGACCGGTCGAATATCACCAGTTCGCCAGGCGCCGGGATTCGAGTTCAGAAACGAAACAGATAATGGCGCGCCTGCTCCCAGTCGGCCGGCGCGCCGATGCGGTACACCTTGTAGGAACGCGGGTCCAGTTTTTCCACCAGTCGGCGAATGGCCCCGCCCTTGCCGGCGGCATCCATGCCTTCGACGTTGATGATCATACGGCCACCTTCGCGCAGCACCGATTGCTGCAGGCTCAGCAAATCCAGTTGCCAGCTCTTGAGTAATCGTTTGTAGGCGGGTTTGTCGATGGCGGTGGCGAGATCGAGCTGATTGAGCTTGCCCATGGGCCGTCCTTTTGATTAAATGCCCCGCCCACATTACCGCAAGGCGGCTGCGCTGTTGTCCATCCTGAACTTGTTTTCAGTCGATTGGTCACGCGAGTTTCATACCCCTGAAACCCGCCGCCCCGATGCTAGCGCCTTGCCATCGCATCCCCTGACCTTCATTCAAGGAAACATCGTGTTGATCAACCGCTTTATCCTGGTCGTGCTGGCCAGCCTGTTCGTCGCCCCGCTGGCAAGTGCGGACACCACGCCGCTTGCTTACTGGTCTCAAAACAACAACGACCTGCCGGGTGGCGGGTTTGGATTCACGGTCGATTCCTTTCCTCAGGAGGCCGACATTGGTAACGGCAGCCTGACGCTGGCCAATTTCGACCAGGGGGTCAATGCCAGCGGTGTTTACAACTGTATTGCCAGTTTTGCTGGCACCACGCTCAACGCGCAGCCGGGCTTTGATACGGATGGCGGTGGCTCGCTATCACCACAGGGCTGTGACGGCATCAGCAACAACGGCATGCAAATCCTGTTTGCGGTCGACACGTCTGACTTCGCCGACATCGAGGTCAGCTGGGCGCAGCGTGGCACGGCAACCGGTTTCAGCTCGCGCCAGTTCGCCTGGTCGGCCGACGGCGGTAATACGTTCACCGACCTTGGTTCCGACAACGGCGCCCTGGGTGCCAGCTTCCAGGTCCGTACCTATGACTTGTCCAGCATCGATGCAGTCAATGACAACCCGGATGTCGTTTTCCGAATTACCCTGGATGGGGCTACCAATGCCAGCGGCAACAACCGATTTGACAACATTACCGTTAGTGGAAGCCCGCTGAATGGTGTCCCCGGCGGCCCAGCCATTCCCTACGTTTTCAGCATGACGGACAACCCCTATCAGGCGGGTTGGACCGCCCAGACGCTTGTCGGTCCATCCAATTGGGAATGGAGTGGTCAGTTCGACAACGTGAGCTTTACCGGCTTCATCGGCAGCGGAAGCTGCACCAATGCCGACAGCTGGTTCATCTCGCCGGGCTTCGACCTGGATGCGCAAGATGATGAACGGCTATTCGTGGATGTCCAGCGAGGTTTTGGCGGTAGCGACAATCTCGACCTGCTGTTCTCGGCAGACTACGCCGGTACGGGTGACCCGAGCGAGGCCAACTGGATCCTCCTTCAAACGGTCGTGCCCGGTGACTTTTCGGCCAATAACAATCCGCTGACGTTCGGTCCGTTTACCGAGTTGCGCCAGTTGGAAGGCACCGGCTATTTCGCTGCCCGCGGCCAGTTCGAGGGCAGTGCCGGCTGCAGTACCTGGCGAATTTCCGCATTCGAGATTGATCTTGAAAATGGCGGTGGTCCGGGTCCGGAGCCGATCGCCTGCACCGAAGACCCGAATAATGATGATCTGGTCACCCGCATTCATGCCGTTCAGGGTCCGGGCAGTAGCAGTCCTCTGGCCGGCCAGACCGTCGAAATCCAGGCCGTCGTCGTCGGCACCTTCCAGGATTCGGGCAGCTTCCAGATTGGTGGCTTCTTCCTTCAGGAGCCCGATGACCGGATCGACAACGACCCGATGACCTCCGAAGGCTTGTTTATCTCCCAGGCTTCAGCCAGCATCAACGTGCCGACCGTTGCCATTGGTGATGAGCTGCGGGTGCGTGGCCAGGTGCGCGAGCAGTTTGGCCAGACCGAGCTGTTCCAGATCAGCGACATCGCCGTCTGTGCCCAGGATCAGCTTGAGCGTGTCAGTCCGGTCGAGCTGACCTTTCCGGTCGACGAGCTGACCGAGCTGGAAGCGGTCGAAGGCATGTGGGTTCGCCTGGCCCAGGCCATGGCCGTCACGGAAGTTTTCAATGCCGCCCGCTTTGCCGAGTTCTCCGTCGCCACCGATCGATTGCTCCAGCCCACCCAGGTGGTGGCGCCGGGCACGCCGGCCAATGCCTTGCAGGATCTCAATGATCGCAGCCGGTTGATCATTGACCAGGGTCTGGAAGGCGCCTATCGCCAGCCGTTCCAGTCAGGGCTGGATGGCAGCCCGCTGAATGCCGGCAACCCGATTCGCGTCGGTTATCGCCTGCAATCCGGATTCGAGGGCGTGATGGGCTTTGGCTTCAGCAACTACCGCTTGTTCGCCCTGCAGCCGGCCGAGTTCGATGACTCGGAGTCACCGCGCCTGGAAAGCCCGCCGGCGCTGGCAGGTGACCTTCGGGTAGGTAGCTACAACGTCGAGAATCTGTTCACCACGATCCAGACCGGTGGCGTGGGCTGCGGGCCGAACAACCTCAACTGCCGTGGTGCCAGCAGCGCGTCGGAACTGGAACGCCAGCGCGACAAGCTGGTTTCGGCGATCGCCGCGCTCAACGCCGACTTGCTGGGCCTGATCGAAATCGAGAACGACGACGATGATTCGACCCTGGCTTTCCTGGTTGATGCACTGAACCAGACGGACCCGATCGGCGATTGGGACTTCATCGGTACCGGCTTCCAGGGCACCGATGCGATCAAGAACGCCATCATCTTCCGGACCGGTTCGGTGACGCCGGTCGGTAACTTCGCGGTGCTCGATTCCAACACGGATATTGACCCGCCGTTCAACGCCTCCAACCAGCGACCGGTGCTGGCCCAGACCTTCGAAACGCCGGACGGCGAGCGCCTGACCCTGTCGGTGGTGCATTTCCGTTCGAAGAACTGCGGCAGCAATGCTTCGGGCGCCAATGCCGACCTCGGCGATGGTCAGAGTTGCTGGAATCAGCTTCGCACCGAGTCCACCCAGTCGATGCTGGCCTGGTTGAACAGCGACCCGACCGACAGCGGCAATGACCGCCATCTGGTCGTGGGTGACTTCAACGCCTATGCCCAGGAAGACCCGATGCAGGTGCTCTACGACGCTGGCTACGTCAACCAGGCCATTCGCTTCAACGACGACAATCCGGCGGTGTTCAGCTTCGTCTTCCAGGGCCAGTCCGGCAGTCTTGACCACGTGCTGGCCTCGCCGTCGATGAACGCCAGCGTGGTCGATGCCGTGAAATGGTCGATCAATGCCGATGAAATCCCGGCGTTTGCCTACCCGGAAACGCTGCCGGCCAGCTCACTGCCCAAGCCGGCTGATTTCTACCAGCCCGATCCGTTCCGCTCATCCGACCATGATCCGGTGCTTATCGGCGTCGGCCTGAGTCGTCCTGATCAGCTGTTTCGGGACCGCTTCGAAACTGACGTGCCGTCCGGCAACTGAGGCCAGAGTTTCGATCGTGTTGTCAGCCCCGGGGCGCGCTGTGCCCCGGGGCTTTTTGCCAGTCCGTCAAACCTGATAGCGCTGGGCCAGGCCTTTCTGGGCGTTGGCGACGATGCCGAAGGCTGATCTGAGGTAGCGACGATGCAGGCCCGAGAGTTCGTTCGGGTCGACCAGGTGGTTGGGTTTTTCTCCCCGACGGTACAGCCGTACCTGGTGGCGCAGGCGGACATTGCCGATAAAGCGCAGGGCGTGCATCAGGTCATTGGCATCGTCCGGGTGCATCGGGCCGTGCTCGGCGGCGGCCTGGATGCGGTGCTCGGTATGCACGGCACTGATGGCGCTTTCCAGGGCCCGCACCCGGGCCAGGTCAACAATCGGAATCACCCCGCGTTTTTTCAGGTTAAGCCCCTGGCTGTGAGCGCCGTCGCGCTCCTGGACGAACTGGCGAAACAGCCCCAGCGGCGGCCGGTGGCCGATCGACTCGGCGGCCAGGAAGCGCAGGAAGATTTTCTCTTGCCGGGCCTGGTCGAGCACTTCGCGCTGCAGGGTCTCGGCCAGTTCCAGCTTGCCGGCCACGCCGCGCAGGTCGAAAAAGATGCTGGAATTCATCACCTACTGCGGGTCGGGCTCGCGCATCCAGCGCTGGAACGTCCGTTGCCAGGCGGCCAGCGACATTCGCCAGCGGCCTTTGGCCATCACGTCACCTGGGCAATACACATAGCCGCAGGCATTCAGGCCGTCGCAGACGAAGGTTGCCAGTTGTTCGAAGTAGCGGCTGGCCTCGGCGTCGGGTTCTTCGGCCATCAGCAGGCCGTTGTCCTGGTCGCTGATCAGGCCCTGCTCCTGGCGGGCCTGGGAGCCAAAGGCCAGCCACGTCCATTCCATGGGAGCCGGCCCAAGCTCGCGCTGGGCCAGGGTAATCAGCCGGCGGGTGCAGGCATCGGTGATGACCGTGGCCACACGGCCCACCTCGTTGACCTGGCTGCCGTTGTCGCACAGATCGGCCAGCATGCCGGGGCCGCGCCGGGCCAGTTCGGCCATGCTGGCAATCTCGTTGCAGCGCTGAATATCGCGAGCCAGTTGCAGCGGGTGAGGCGCCTGGAGTCGGCCCAGGTCACCGGCGCTGATCACGCTGAGCAGTCCATTGTCGCGGTCGACGATGGGCAAGTGATGTACCCCTAATCGCATCATTTCGACCAGCGCTTCGTCCACCGACTGATCGACCCGGATAGCCGCCGGATGCGCAGTCATGACGTTTTCCACCGGCCGTGCGGGATCCACGCCGCGAGCCAGTACCCGCGATCTCAGGTCGCGATCGGTGAGAATGCCGATCAGCCCTTCCTTGGAAACCACTGGCAAGGAACTCACGCCGTGCTCGGCCATCAACCGGGCACAATCCTGAATGCTGCGCTCGGGGCCGGTGACGATGGGTGGTCGCAAGGCCAGATCGGCCAGCCGGCTGACGGGGCCGTCGTCCAGCGAGCGCAGCCGCTCGCCGGGGCTGGAGGCCAGGAATTGCCCAACGATGGCGTGTCGGCGGATTGCCTGATCAAGAAAACCGGCCGGGAGATGCAGCAAGCGGCAGTCTTCCACCGCCACGGCCTGGTAGTCGTCGACGCCGTCCGGCAGGCTGATGCGATGGCCAAACAGTTCGGCCTCACCGCGTTGTTCCAGATTGCTGGTCGTTTCATCACCCTCGGGCAGGGTTTGCAGCATTACCGAGCCGCCGGCAATGACGTACAGGCCGTGGCGGCCCGGCTGGGGGTAGCGGCCAATGGTGTCGCCGGCCTTGAACTCCAGCCGTTTGAACTGCCCGGCCAGCGCCTGACGGGCATCATCGTCCAGCTCGGAGAAGGGAGCGACCTCGGCAAGGAAGCGCGCGTGTTGGTCAGTCTGGCTCATCCGTAATCAATCCTGGCGTAGTAGGTTTTTTTCGAAGCCTCGAGCGCCTGGCCCAGGGTGGTGATGCCCTTGTCAGCCAGCAGCGGCAGCAGCTTGACGAAGATCTCGGCCGTCACCATGGCATCGCCAATGGCGGTATGTCGGCCCAGGTTGGTCAGGCCGAAACGTTCGGCCAGGTCATCCAGGTTGTGACGCTCCTGATTTTCCTGGGCCACCGCGCTCAACAGCAACGTATCGAGCACCGGCTGGCGAAATTCGATGCCGGTGCCGGGCGACTGCACGCTCAGGCACTTCATGTCGAAGGCGGCGTTGTGGGCCACCAGTACGGTGTCGGCGCACCAGGCATGGAAGGCCGGGAGCACTTCCCGGATGGTCGGCTGGCCGCGCACCATGTCGGGGCTGATGCCGTGGATGGCCTGGCCCAGGCGTGGAATGCTGCGCTCCGGGTCCACCAGCTGGTCGAAGCACTCGCGTTCCAGCAGCCGGCCGTTGACGATGCGCACCGCACCGATCTGAATGATCCGATCGCCGCCAGCTGGGTCGAGCCCGGTGGTTTCGGTGTCGAACACTGAAAAATTCAGCTCGGTCAGGGGGCGGTCTTCCAGACAGCGGTCATGGTGGTCGCGGGCAAACAGGTCAAAGTCGTAAAACTCCGGACGGGTCTCATGGTGCTCGAAGGACACGGCACTGACCTCCTCGGCGGGCACGGCCAGCGGCAGACGCAGCCGGAAGCCGGCCGGCTCGGTGCTGGCCGGCATGGACAGCCAGCAGCTGCCACGATGGCGCTCGAGCACTTGCTCCACTGAATCGGGCAGGGTAAGACCATCAACCTGCATCGGCTCGTCGATCCAGCGGGCACTGGCCTGGCCGTTGTGCGGGCCGGCATTGGGCCAGCACAATTCAAGCCGGGCGCGGCCGTCCAGCTCGCTGATGGTCAGGCGCAGACGGTCAATGGCCAATGCCTGGTGCAGTCGACCGGCCAGGTGCAGCAGGCCCTGGGTCAGGGAATAGCTGTCCACCTTCAGCCATATCGGTGTTTCCGGGCAGTGGCGGTCGACGGCCAGCGACAGGCTGGCCTCGATACGTTGGCCTGCCAGGTCGAGCAGGTCACTGGCCAGCATGTCTTCCAGCGGCCAGCGTGATTGAAGGGCGCTGGTTGACTGGCTCTGCAGACGGGTCAGGCGCTCGCTCAGTCCCTGAACCTCGTCGCGGATCACCTGCATCAGCTTCTCGCGCAGCTCGCCGTCCACGTCAGGGTCATCGAGAATTTCAATCGCGGCGCGCGTGTTGGCCAGGCTGCCGCGGCTGGCTTCGGTCAGTTCATTAAGCAGGCGGCTCTTCTTTTCGTCGGCGGCCAGTTCGTCGGTGATGTTTTCAATCAGCAGGACGAAGCCGCTCATGGGCTCGCCGTCCGTCGGCGCTTCGCCGCCAGTCTGGCGAACCGGCGTCATTTGCACCCGGTAAAGCCGGCCCGAGTCGGTCACGGTAACGAACTGGGCCGACGGGCTGTCGGCGCCGCGCCGCAGTCGTCGCCGCACGTTATCCAGCGCGTGGGCAATCAACTGGCGGTCGATGACCGTGTAGATCGAGCGGCCCAGCCCCATCAACTCACCGCCGCCGGTCACCCGCGCCTGTCTCGACAGGCGTTTGAACTGCAATTTGGCGCGCTGGTTGTAGAGCAGGATGCGGCCGTCAAGGTTGCACACCACCACGCTTTTGGTCAGCTCCGACATCAGCGCGGCCAGCCGGGCTTTCTCCTGCTCGGTCTGGCGGGCGGCCTCCTGAATGCGGTTGTCCATCTGGCAGAGCAGGGTGTCGCGCTGTTCGATGGCGCGGTTGACGATGCCGGTCAGCTCACGGGTTTCCTTGCTGCCAAGCGGCTCGATCGGCCGCGAATCACCGGTTTCCAGGCGCAGCCGCGCTTCATCGGCCAGCCGGGCCGGCGCGGCCACGTAGCGCTCCAGCAGGCCGCGCAGGGCCGCATGGACCGGGATCAGCGCGCCGGCCCAGAGAAACAGCAGCAAGCCGGCCCGGCCGCCCAGCGCCCCGGTGACGGTTTGCCAGTCTTCCGGGGCCAGTACGGTGTAGAGCAGGCCCGCGGCCACGCCGAGCCAGGCCAGGCAGACCAGGCCAACCAGGGCCACCGCCAGCCAAAGTCGGGTTTGCAAAGACTTCATGCCGGCGCCGGGCCGTCGTCGGACAACAGTCGTCGAACCCGCTCGACCAACTCGCCGGTTGAAAACGGTTTGACCACGTAATCGTCAGCGCCCAGCGCACGGCCTTTTTCCACGTCGGATTCCCGCCCCTTGGCCGTGAGCATGATCACTTTCGGCCGCTCGGGCTGGCCCTGTAGCGTTTGCAGCACCTCGAAGCCATCGACATTGGGCATCATGGCGTCAAGCAGCAACAGGTCGGGCGGGTCGTCGGCGATCATCGCCAGCGCCTCGGCACCGTCGCGTGCCACGCTCACCTGAAAACCCTCGCGTTTCATCAGGTATTCCAGCGAAATGACAATGTTCGGTTCGTCGTCGGCAATCAGAATCTTCAGGCTCATGATGTGGTCTCGCTGAGGTCTGGGGTAACCGCCTTGAAAGCTTTAACCGCGAAGAGGCAAAGGCGCGAAGGGCTTGATGCGGGTGTTTTGAGCACTCGCGCCTGTCGATCAGTCGAGATGTCTGCAACCGGGTTTTTGTCATTCATTTCTTTGCGTCTTCGCGTCTTCGCGTCTTCGCGGTTAGTGGTTTTCAATGATTTTCACCGGATAGCGGCAAGTCAAAGCCAAAGGTCGCGCCCTGGCCAGGCTGGGAGCGAACCCAGATCCGCCCGCCGAAGTGTTCGATGATCTGTCGGCTGATCGGCAGCCCCAGGCCAGTGCCGCCCTGGCGCTGCTGGCGGTCGCCGACCTGGCGAAACTTGTCGAACACCTCGGCCTGGTCGTCGGGATGCAGGCCGGGGCCGTTATCGCTGACTTTCACGGTGACCAGCCCTTCATTCTGGCGAAGCTGGATGCGCACCTGCCCGGTCTTGGCGGGAACCACCCTCAGGGCGTTGGACAGCAGGTTCAGCACCACCTGGACCAGCCGGTCGGCATCGGCGCGGACGGTTGGCACGGGTTTCAGGTCCAGCGCCAGCGCTACGCCTTTGTCGGCAAACGGCCGAGCCAGGCTGCCGGTGGCCTGTTCGATCACCTCGGCCAGGTCGACGTCGCTGTGGTTCCAGTCGGCATGGCCGGCTTCGATGCGGGCCAGGTCCAGCACCTGGCCGACCAGTCGGCTGAGACGCTCGCTCTCAGCCACCAGAATGCCGAGGAACTGCTGGCGCTGGTCGCCGGGCATGTCTGGTTCATCGCGCATCATCTCGGCCAGCGCGCGAATCGAGGTTAGCGGGGTCCGCAGCTCATGGGTCACCGATGACATGAAGTCGTCCTTGAGCCGGTCCAGGCTCTTGAGGCGCTGGTTGGCGGCCTGGAGCTCTTGGGTAGCCTGCTCCAGCGAGCGCGATTTCTCTTCCAGCGCCTGCGAGTAGGCGCGAAGCTGGGAGGCCTCTTCGAGAATGCGCAGGACATCGTCCAGTTCCAGCGGTTCTTCATCCACCACCGAGGCGACCATTGATCGGGCTGACGCCGAGCCAATGGCACCGGCCAAGCGGGTTTCGACCGCCTGGACCAGGCGCGCATCGGCCGGCATCTGGTCAACCGAGTGCGCGCCGGTAGCGCGGGCATGTTCGCGGAGCAGACTATCGGTAGACGCCGAGCCCAGAAACCGCCGGCCCAGCGCGGTGAGCGCATCAATATCGGCACGACCTTGCCAGAACACCGGTTCGCGGGCGCCGGTGTTCTGCAGTGCATCGACAAACAGCAGGGCCTGGCTGGCTTCGCGCGCATTGGGTCGTTGCGACAGTGACACCGTGACGAATAGTGCGGTGTTCAATAGCAGGCTCCAGAACAATGAGTGGGTCAGCCCGTCCAGGCCCTCAAGGCCAAGTAGCGCTTCCGGGCGCAGCAGGCTGATGCCCAGCAGCCCATGCTCGATGAAATCAGCCGACATCCAGCCTGAGCGAGCCAATGAGGGCAACATTAGCGTGTAGGCCCAGAGCAGGAAGCCCGCGCTCAAACCGGCCAGTACGCCGTTGGCCGTACCACCTTTCCAGTACAGTCCGGCCAGCGCAGCCGGCGCGAACTGGGCAACGGCAGCAAAGCTGATCAGGCCAATCGAAACCAGTGCATAGGCTTCGCCGGCGAGGTGGAAATAGAGATAGCCCAGCAGCAGCAGCGCGACAATGGCCAGTCGCCGGATGCCCTTGATCAGGCCGGTCAGGTCGCCGCGAATTCGGGCCTGGAAGCGGCGCATGCGGAGCAGGGCAGGCATCACCAGGTCGTTGCAGATCATGGTCGACACCGCAATCGCCTCGACAATCACCATGCCGGTTGCCGCCGACAAACCACCGATGAATACCAGTAGCGCCATTGCAGCCATGCCTTCCGACAGTGGTAGCGACAGCACGAACAAGTCGGGATCGGCCTGGCCGCCAGTAAAGATCAACAGTCCGGCCAGCGCAATCGGAATGACAAACAGATTGATCAGCAGCAAGTACAGCGGGAAGATCCAACTGGCCTTTTTGATATGGTCTTCATCGACGTTCTCGACCACCATCACCTGGAACTGGCGTGGGAGAAACAGGAAAGCCAGGCCGGCCAGCAGCACCAGCGCGAACCACTGGGCGTGGACATGGCCGCTGCCGCCATGGTCGAAACGCATCAAACCGGCCAGCGATTCCACCGTCATGGCCTGAGCAAACAGATCAGCCGGCCCGCTGAACAGCCAGAAGGTCACGAACAGGCCCACGGCCAGAAAGGCCACCAGCTTGACCACCGACTCAAACGCAATGGCCGCCACCATGCCTTCGTGCCGCTCGGTCATGTCCAGGCGGCGGGTGCCGAACAGAATGATGAAGCCGGCCAGGGCCAGCGCCAGGTAGAAGGTCGAGTCCTGCCACCAGGCCGGATCGACCGCGCTGGAGGCCACCAGGCTGCCCTCGGTGAGCAACTGGTAAGCCGCCGAGATGGCCTTCAGTTGCAGGGCAATGTAGGGCACGATGCCGATCACCGTAATCAGCGTGACCAGGCCGGCGATTGCCGGGCTCTTGCCGTAGCGGCTGGCAATGAAATCGGCAATCGAGGTGATCCGGTGAGTCTTGGCAATGCGCACCATCTTGCGCACCACCAGCCAGGCCAGGATCATTGCCAGCGTCGGGCCCAGGTAGATCGGCAAAAACCAGATGCCCTCGGTCGAGGCCCGTCCGACACTGCCGAAGTAGGTCCAGGCCGTGCAGTACACGGCAATCGACAGCGCATAGACCCAGGGGCTTGCAATCACCGAACGTCCGGATTCGGCACGCCGGTCGCCCCACCAGGCAATAGCGAACAGCGTGGCGAGATACGCCAGCGATGCACCAATCACCAGGGTCGTCGACAGCGTTGCCATTAGGCCCGCCTCATTAACCAGGCCAGCACGCCAATCACCCCACCCCAGACCAGAAACGCGCCAAGCGGCAAGACCGGTGCGCCCAGCAGTTCACCCGGCTTGTCCCAGATCAGCAACAGCGGAAAACTGAATAGCAGAACGGCAAGCACGAACAGTACCGCCAGCGCCGGCACTAGCGACCGCCGCTTCATCGAGCCCGGCCGTCCGCGTGACCGTCGATTCTGGGCACTGGCATGAAACATCTCCGTGCAGAAACAATCCAGTGGTCCGCCCACTGATACTCAAGGTAACAGTAACGCCCGGCTCTGGCGCTCAAACTTTGGTCGCATCCGCGGTTTTCCCCACAGCTTGCCTGATGCGCTATTCACGCGGCAATCAAATAGATTGCCAGGTTGATGATTGGCATCCGGCGTGTCCGGGCCTTACTAGTACCTGCATAAGTATTGCCTCATTCAGGGCTCCTGACGGATTCGCCTGCAAGGCAAAGTGGCGAAGGCATAGTTGTTCTACGTCGAGCCACTTTAACGCCGCAGGCGGATTCGT
>PWYW01000011.1 GCA_003567685.1 Gammaproteobacteria bacterium | reverse complement strand
TGGTGGCTACGGGTGGACTCGAACCACCGACCCCAGCATTATGAGTGCTGTGCTCTAACCAACTGAGCTACGTAGCCAAACCTTAGCCCATCATTATCTCAAGTCGGGAAATAAGCGTCAATACCAACGGGCGGTGTTTTTCAGGCTTCCAGGTCAGTTTCCGGGAGGATTGCCGATTGCGTTCGGTGTATTTGCTGGTCACGGGTTCTCCCGGCAGAGCGCTTGCCACCACGGTGATCGTGCGCCGAAGCGCCTGTAAAACCTGCCGAAGCCCGGTCAGCCCGGGCTTCGTTGACGGGGTGTGCCCGGCCCTCGGTGTCAGTCAGGCATGGCCTGGCCGAATTCATCCTTGAAGCGGCGTGCGATTTCGCGCGGGCTGAAGTCGTGGTGCTGGGGGCCGCTGTGCTCGATCTTGATTGAGCCCAGCAGTGAGCCCAGTCGGCAGGCATCCAGCGGCGACCAGCCTTTTTCGAGGCCAAACAGCAAGCCGGCCCGGAAAGCATCGCCGCAGCCGGTCGGGTCGGCAATGCGGGCCGGGCGCACGGCGGGAATCATGTGGCGTTGGCCCTGGTGGAACAGTTCCGAGCCGTCACCGCCGTGCGTGACGATCAGCCCGCCGTCCAGCCGTTCGGCGATCTGGTCGTGTGCGAGACCGGTCTTTTTCTTGAGCATTTCCCACTCATAAGAATTCACCGTCAGCCAGTTGGCGTTGTCGATCATGCCGATCAATTCGTCGCCACTGAACATCGGCAGACCCTGGCCGGGGTCGAAAATGTGCGGTATGCCGGCGGCGTTGAACTGGGCGGAATGGTCCAGCATCGCCTGCTTGCCGTCGGGGGCAACAATGCCGAAGCTCAAGCCCAGGTCGGCAGTGATCTTCTGGTGGTGGTTTTCGTTCATCGCGCCCGGATGGAAGGCGGTGATCTGGTTGTCATCGATGTCGGTGGTGATGTAGGCCTGGGCTGTCCAAAGCTGGTCGCAGACGCGCACGTGCCGCTGGTCGATTTCCAAGGCGTCCAGGTGTTGGGCATAGTCGTCGAAATCAGCCCCCACGCAGGCCATCGGCAACGGATTCCCGCCCAGTTTTTTCAGGCTGTAGGCAATGTTGCCGGCGCAGCCGCCAAAATTCCGGTGCAGTTCCGGCACAAGGAAAGCCACGTTCAGCATGTGGGTCTTGTCGGGCAGAATGTGGTCCTTGAACCGCTCGGGAAAGACCATGATGTTGTCGTAGGCCAGCGAGCCGCAGATCAGAACGGACATGAACGGGGTTTCCTTGCGTTGGGAGATCAAGGCAAAAGTGTAACGAATCGGGCGCCGGAAACGGGTTGTCGTGGGCACGGTTCGAGCGTCAGAGTCTCGCTGATCTGGGGCGATTCTGGCGGAAAACGCCGCATTCAAGGGGTTTTTAACGCAATTTTGCCAATATTCGTCTTGCTGGAATTTGGTGGGGTTGTTAAATTAGCGGGCTATCTTTCCGCTATTTCACGGGCCTTTCCTCGCAGTCATGTTCAAACGCTTACGCGGCATTTTTTCCAACGATCTTTCGATCGACCTGGGTACCGCCAATACCCTCATTTTCGTGCGCGGTGAGGGGATCGTGCTTAATGAGCCGTCCGTGGTGGCCGTGCGCATGCAGCGTGGGCCGGGTGGTCCCCAGGACGTTGCCGCCGTGGGTGCAGAGGCCAAGCAGATGCTCGGGCGTACGCCCGGCAATATCCGCACCACGCGCCCGCTGAAGGATGGCGTGATCGCCGACTTCAACATGACCGAGCAAATGCTGCAGCATTTCATCAAGAAAGTGCATTCTTCGCGTTTTCTGCAGCCCAGTCCGCGAGTACTGGTTTGCGTGCCGTGTTCATCGACCCAGGTCGAGCGCCGTGCAATCAAGGAATCGGCCGAAGGCGCCGGCGCCCGCGAGGTGTTCCTGATCGAAGAGCCAATGGCGGCGGCGATTGGTGCCGGCATTCCCATCCATGAAGCGCGTGGCTCGATGGTCCTGGACATTGGCGGCGGCACCACCGAGGTGGCCGTCCTGTCGCTGAATGGCATTGTGTATTCCAACTCGGTACGCGTCGGTGGAGACCACTTCGATGAAGCCATCATCAACTATGTGCGCCGCTCGTATGGCACGCTGATTGGTGAATCCACCGCCGAGCGCATCAAGGTGGAGATTGGATGCGCGTTCCCGCAGGATCAGGTAACGGAGATCCAGATTTCGGGTCGAAACCTGGCCGAAGGTGTGCCGAAAATGATCACCATGAACAACAACGAGGTGCTGGAAGCCTTGTCTGAAGCCTTGTCCAGCATCGTGGGTGCCGTCAAGGTTGCCCTGGAGCAGACACCGCCCGAGTTGTGCGCGGATGTGGCCGAAACCGGGATTGTCCTCACCGGCGGCGGCGCGCTTTTGCGCGGACTCGACAAGCTGCTCATGGAAGAAACCGGTCTGCCAGTGATCATCGCCGACGACCCGCTGACCTGCGTGGCCCGCGGCGGCGGCCGCGCACTCGAGATGATGGACGAGAACCGCGGCGACTTTTTCTTTTCCAGTTGATCCCCGTGACCGGCTGATGGGCGCAGCCTGCACGCTTTCCCGGCCGGCTGCCGGGCAAATGCCGTGAACCAGCCGGGTTCCCGTTTCGACGCGTCTACCGTCGGCGATCTTGGTCGCCGGATGGTCAGGCTGATGGTGTACATCCTGCTGTCAGTCACCCTGATGGGCCTGGATTATCGCGGGCGTTATGTCGAGCAGGCACGCCAAGCCATGGGCCTCCTCGTCGAGCCCGTGCTGCTGATCATCGAGGCACCGTATGCGCTGAGCATCCGCGCGCTTGAGCAGTTTCGCGACCGCCACCAGCTGCAATCCGAGCGTGATGAATTCGAGCGGCTGCTAAGGGAGAGTCGTGCCCGTTTGTTGTTGCTGCAAGAGATCGAGCGGGAAAACGCCCAGTTGCGTGACCTCCTGGGTGCTTCCGAGGCGCTGGCCGTGGATTTCCAACCGGTTGAACTGCGCCATCTGGATCTCAACCCCTATTCTCATCGAGTCATGATTGGCCATGGCCGCCAGCATGGCCTCCAGGCCGGCCAGCCCGTGATCGACGCGCAGGGGGTCATGGGGCAGCTTGATGAGGTCCGTTTGCGCTCGGCGACCGTGGTGCTGATTTCTGACCCTGACCATGCCCTGCCTGTAAAGGTGGCGCGAACGGGTTTGCGCACGATTGCCTACGGCAGTGGTCGAAGCGATGAGTTGCGACTGACGGACCTGCCGATGAATGTGGACCTCGAACCCGGCGACCAACTGTTGACCTCTGGCCTGGGCGGGCGCTTTCCGCCTGGCCTGCCGGTGGCGATGGTCAGCGAGATCAACCGTCCGGCCGGCCAGGCCTTTGCCCTTGCCCTTGCCCGCCCGGCGGCCGAGCTGGCCGGTGCACGCCATCTTCTGGTGCTGCGTTCAGGGCTGGATCTGCTCGAGGGGCCCATTGAACCGGCCGGTGAACAGGGCCTGCCTGACCCGAACGAGCAGGCCGGGCAGGCTTCGGCAACAAGTGATTCGACGGAGCAGGAGGAGGACGAGTGAGCAGCCGTGCCAACAGCTCCTGGCTGATGAATCTGACGCTGTTCCTGGCGCTGGCGCTGACCCTGATGCCATTGCCTGAGGTGCTGCAACCGCTGCGGCCTTACTGGGTCGCTCTGATCATTATTTACTGGAACCTGGAAACCGGTCGCCTGCGTCACCTCGGCCAGGCGTTTCTGATTGGCCTGGTGCTGGACCTGGCTACCGGCACCCTGCTGGGTCAGCATGCCCTGGGGCTGGTCGTCCTGGTCTTTTTGCTCGAACGCTTTCGTTCGCGCATTCGTTTCTTTCCGCCCTGGCAGCAGGCTGCTGCCATTGCCGCCTTGCTGCTGAATGAACGCATCATCCAGCTGTGGGTGATCATGCTGATCGGTAATGCCTGGCCGCCGCTGGGCTGGTGGCTGGCACCGCTGGTTGGCGTCGTGTTGTGGCCATGGTTGTTCTTGTTGCTGGATGCGCTGCGTCAGCGTCAGCGTCTCAAGTCCACATGAGGTTGCCTGCATGAATCGCCCCTCCCGCTATCAGCCGGTGCGTGATGAGCAGGCCGAACTGGCGCTGATTGCCCGGCGTTTCCGGGTATTGATCGTGCTGGTGCTCGCCCTGTTGCTGGCGCTGGGATGGCGATATGGTCATTTGCAACTGGGCGCTCACGAGCAATTTGCCGCGCGGGCGGATGAAAACAGAATTCGGTTGCGCGCCCTTGCGCCGAATCGCGGGCTGATCCTTGATCGTCATGGCCGTGTGCTGGCTGAAAACCGGCCGGCCTATCGATTAGTCATCATTCCGGAACGAACCCAGGGGCTTGAGCAAACGCTTGAGACATTATCCGGGCTGGTTGAAATCAGCGAGGACGAACAACGGCGTTTCGAGCAGCAACGGCTGCGTTCGCGCCGTTTCCAGTCAATTCCGATCAAGAGCAATCTCACCGAGGACCAAGTGGCACGATTGGCGATTGAGCGTCATCGGCTTCATGGGGTCGAAATCGAACCTTACCTGACCCGGCACTACCCGCATGGTGAGCTGCTGGCTCATGTTGTCGGCTACATCGGACGAATCGATGCGCGCGATCTGGCTCGCCTCGATCGAGACCAGTACCGGGCGACGACCCACGTCGGCAAGACCGGCATCGAGCGGCATTACGAACATCGGCTGCACGGCAGCGCCGGGCTGGAGCGAGTTGAAACCAATGCCCAGGGTCGCGTGCTGCGGGTGTTGGAGCGGGTTGACCCGGCGCCGGGAGAAAACTTGCGCCTGACACTGGATCTTGAACTGCAGCAGACGGCCGTCGAAGCGCTTGGCCAACGGGCAGGTGCCGTCGTTTTGCTGGACGTAGCAACCGGCGAGGTGCTGGCATTGGTCAGTCATCCTGGCTTTGACCCGAACCTGTTTGTCCATGGCATCAGCCAGACCGATTACAACCGCCTGCTTAACGACCCTCAACGCCCGTTGTTCAACCGTTTCCTGTCCGGTGGCTACGAGCCGGGTTCCACGGTCAAGCCGATGATTGCCCTGGCCGGGCTGGATGCTGGTCACGTTACACCGTCAACCCGGGTATTTTCCCGAGGCTGGTTCCAACTGCCGGGCCATAGCCGGCGCTACCGCGACTGGCGACGCGAAGGGCACGGCTGGGTCGATCTGGAGCTGGCCCTGGCTGAATCGGTGAACGTGTACTTCTACCAGTTGGCGGTGGACCTGGGTATCGACCGAATTTCCCGCGAGCTGGCCCTTTTTGGTTTCGGGCGGGCCACCGGGCTCGACCTGCCGGGCGAGCAGAATGGCGTTTTGCCCACGCGCAGCTGGAAACGCGCCACCTTTGGCGAACCCTGGTTTCCTGGCGAAACGGTGATTACCGGCATTGGCCAGGGCTTTACCGTGGTCACGCCGATGCAGCTGGCTCATGCCACGGCCATCCTGGCCGGTCGCGGTCACACCGCGCCGCCGTCGTTGGTCGGTGGTTTGCAGCCGGTCCAGATGGTGGTCCATGACGAGGCCCACTGGGCCGCCGTGTTCAAGGGCATGGAAGCGGTCATGCATGGTCCCAGCGGCACCGCGCGCTCGGTGGCCAGGCAGGTACCCGGTCGGTGGGCCGGAAAAACCGGCACGGCCCAGGTGTTCGGCCTGCCCACCGACGCCGACGGCAACCAGCGACGTGACCAAAGTGAATTACCGGAACATCTGCGCAACCATGCGCTGTTTGTCGGCTTTGCCCCGCTCGACGAGCCGCGCGTGGCCATCAGCGTGGTGGCCGAACACGGCGGTGGTGGTGCCAGCGTGGCCGCGCCAGTCGCGGCGGCAGTGCTTGGCCGTGCGCTGGAGCTGGGCTACTGATGGCCTCGGTGGCCTTGCCAGGTCAGCTGCCGCGTTTGCGCCTGGACCCGTGGATGTGCCTGTTCCTGGTGTTGCTGCTGGGATTCGGCCTGATCGTTTTGTACAGCGCCACCGAGCAAAACGTTGGCATGGTCTGGCGCCAGGCCGTGCGACTCGGGCTTGGTCTTGGCGTGATGCTGGTGCTGGCACACCTGCCGCCGCGCCTGCTGCAAATCTGGGCGCCCTGGCTGTATGTGGCAGCCGTTGCCTTGTTGCTGGCCACGGTCCTGTTCGGGGTGGGCCGGGGCGCACAACGCTGGCTGGACCTGGGCGTGGTGCGTTTTCAGCCGTCCGAGGCCATGAAGATAGCCTTGCCGTTGATGCTGGCGGCCTGGTTTGCCCGACGCCCGCTGCCGCCTGGCTGGCTGGCGCTGGGCTTTTCGCTGTTGCTGATTGGCTTGCCTGTCGGGCTGATCATGTTGCAGCCTGACCTGGGTACCGCGGTGCTGGTGGGTGCCAGTGGCGCGACCATCCTGTTTCTGGCTGGTCTTCGCTGGCGCTTGATCCTGGCGGTGGGCGCGGCGGGCCTGGCGGCGCTGCCGGTGCTCTGGCTGAATCTTCACGCTTATCAGAAATCCCGCGTGCTGACCTTCATCAATCCGGAGCGTGACCCTCTCGGGCAGGGCTGGAACATCATCCAGTCCAAGATTGCCGTGGGTTCCGGTGGCCTGACCGGCAAGGGCTGGACCCAGGGCAGCCAGTCACACCTGGAATTCCTGCCCGAACCGCACACGGACTTCATTTTTTCCGTTCTGGCGGAAGAATTCGGCTTCATCGGCGTGGTCGCCGTTCTCGCGCTGTATGCCGCTATCGTGCTGCGCGGATTGCACATGGCGAGTGCCTGCCGCGACAGCTTCGGCCGCCTGCTGTCGGGTGCCCTGGTAATGATGTTTTTCCTCTACCTGGTCGTGAATGTGGCCATGGTGAGCGGTTTGCTGCCAGTGGTGGGGGTGCCGCTACCGCTGGTCAGCTACGGAGGCACGTCGGCAGTCAGCCTGCTGGCCGGTTTCGGCCTGATCATGGGCCTGTACAGTCGGCGGCGCTTCATGAGTTAGTGTGGCCCGCTGGTGGTCTACTGGCGACCAGCGCCGGCAGGGTAAAGGCAGGGTAAACTAGACCGTCGGGCCGACCAATCGGGGGCTAAACTTTTTGGCGGCCTGAGCCTCTTAAAACGTAATCTCTTACAACGATGGACCTTGGAACCTGATGACGCCCATGACTCGATTGCTCGCTCTGATTGCCGCCGTCTGTTTCAGTCTTGCTGCACTCGCCGATGAACCGCACCCCGGTTCCGAGGCATTTGTCGAACGCATGGCCGCCCAGCATGATCTCGACCCCGACCATATTCGATCGGTGCTGGCCGATGCCCAGTACCAGCAAGCCATCATCGATGCCATTACCCGACCGGCTGAAGCTCGTCCCTGGTACCGTTACTGGCCGATTTTCCTGACCGAAGCGCGGATTGGCGGCGGCGCCGAATTCTGGCGGGCCAACCAGACCTTGCTGGAAGAGATCTCCGGCCAGTTCGGCGTGCCCATCGAAATTATCGTGGCGATTGTCGGCGTGGAGACCAACTACGGCGGCAATACCGGCAGCTTCAGGGTCATTGACGCCTTGGCCACGCTGGGTTTCTACTTCCCGCGCCGGGCCGATTTCTTCGCCAGCGAACTGGGACATTTCATCGCCCTCGCCGACGAGGAAGACCTGCCGCTGTTCGAGGTTCGCGGCTCTTACGCCGGTGCCATGGGCCTGGGCCAGTTCATACCCTCCAGCTATCGTGCCTACGCGGTCGACTTTGACGGCACGGGCCGCCGTGATCTGTGGCGCTCGTTGCCCGATGCCCTGGGCTCGGTGGCCAATTACCTGGCCGTGCATCGCTGGCGCGAGGGTGAACCTATTGTGTTGCCGGTCGGCTCGGTACCCGACGACCTCGATGCTGACTTCAACATGAACCTGACCTACACGCTGGAAAGCCTGGCCGGACTGGGCATCGACTTTGATCGCGGTGAGCTGTCGGCTGACATGCCGGCGACCCTGGTCACGCTGGAAAATGAAGACGGTCATGAGCATTGGGTGGCCCTGAACAACTTTTATGTGATTACCCGCTACAACCGCTCGCCGCTTTACGCGATGGCCGTCACGCAGTTGGCTGAAGCCATTCTGGAGCGCGCTCCCTGATGAGTCGCGTCATCCTGTTGCTGCTGCTGGCACTTTTGCTGGCTGCCTGCGCGCGTGAATCCCGGGAAACCTTGCCTGGGCAGATCCCGTCGGACAGACCCTCGCCGGGTGAACAGCAGCGCCAGCAGGATGGCCCGCCCAGCGAGCGCTTCGATCCGGCTCGTATCCAGCCCATTCATCCCCGCCCGGAGCCGCGCAGTCCGTACGGGAACCATTCGCCCTATGAGGTGTTTGGCATCACATACCACGTCAAGGACAGTGCCGAGGGTTATCTCGAGCAGGGAATTGCATCGTGGTACGGCACCAAGTTCCATGGTCGCGCAACGTCATCCGGCGAGCCTTACGACATGCACCAGCTCACGGCCGCCCATCGCTCGCTGCCTTTGCCCACGTATGCCGAGGTCCGCCATCTTGAGAACGGCCGTTCGATCATTGTTCGCATCAATGATCGCGGGCCGTTTCACCCCGACCGGATCATTGATCTTTCCTGGGCAGCCGCGGTCAAGCTGGGCATCGACCAGGCGGGTACCGGCCCGGTCGAAGTGCGTGCCATTACTTTTGATGAACCGCCTCGCCTGGCCCATAGCCCGGCGCGTTTGCCGGTTTCATTGCAGGTGGCCGCGTTTGGCGAGCGTGCCCGGGCCGATGCCCTGAAAGCCCGGCTTCGCGCCTCGGGCGTCGGGCCGCTCAAGACCGAGCGCGCCCGCACCGCCAACGGCACCATCTGGCGCGTGCAGGTGGGGCCACTGGATGCGGCAGAGCGCGCCATGGACCTGGTCGAACAAATCTACGACCTGGGTTTTGGCAAGCCGCGTTACGTGTACCCTTGATTTCAAACCTTGTCTACTGACGGATAGTCCTGATTTTCATGCTGATGAAACACTTACCGATTCGAACGCGCCTGCCGGCGTTTCTCCTGGTCAGCCTGCTGGCTCTCTTCGGCCTCTTTTCAGGGTTGCAGGCCCAGGTTCCCGCACCCCAGGCCCAGATACCTGTGCCGGCAGCGCCATCGGTAGGGGCCACGAGTTTCATTCTGGTCGACTTTCACTCTGGCCATGTCCTGGCCGAGCGCGAGCCCGACAGCCGAGTCGAGCCAGCCAGCATTACCAAGCTGATGACCTCCTACGTGGCGTTCAGTGAAATCGCCCGTGGCAATTTGTCGCTGGACGATCAGGTGACCATTTCGGAGACTGCCTGGCGCACGCAGGGTTCGCGGATGTTCGTCGAGGTGGGTTCGCGGGTGAGCGTGGAAGACTTGTTACGCGGGGTCATCATCCAGTCGGGCAACGATGCCAGCGTGGCCATTGCCGAGCATCTGGGCGGCAGCGAGGCTGTCTTTGCCTCGATGATGAACCAGCAGGCCCAGGCCCTGGGCATGGTCAACACCAATTACGTCAATTCCACCGGCCTGCCGGATCCCGACCAGTTTACCTCCGCCCGGGATTCTGCCTTGCTGGCGGCGGCCATCATCAACGATTTTCCGGAGTTTTACAGCTGGTATTCCGAACGTGAGTTCACTTATGCCGATATCCGCCAGCACAACCGCAACCGTTTGCTGTGGCGTGATCCTTCCGTGGATGGTCTGAAAACCGGGCACACCAGTTCTGCTGGTTACTGCCTGGTGACCTCGGCCAGCCGGGACGGCATGCGCCTGATCAGCGTCGTCATGGGTACCGATAGCGAAGAAGCACGCGCCACTGCCAGCCAGGCCCTGTTGAACTATGGTTTCCGCTTCTTCGAGACCTACCAGTTGTACGACGCCGGGGAAGAATTGCGTCGCGAGCGGGTCTGGAAAGGCCGTGACGACGAGGTTGGCCTTGGGCTGGTCGAGCCTCTGTTCGTTACCATTCCTCGCGGCCGTTATGATGCCCTCCAGGCCGAAGTCATGCTGGACAGTACCCTGGAAGCCCCGTTGGAATCCGGCCAGCGCGTGGGTCAGTTGGCCATTCGTCTCGACGGGGAAACCGTCGCTGCCCGCGATCTGGTCACCCACCAGGCAATCGACCAGGCCGGTTTCTTCGGTCGCAGTGCTGACAGTGTCCGTCTTTGGTTCGGGGGCTTGTTCGGCAGCAATTGAGTCCGCAGATCATTGCTATGAGTACCCAGGATACCGATCAACAAGGGCTGACTTTTCCGTGCAGCTATCCGGTCAAGGCCATGGTTCGGGCCGGTGCCGAGGCGCGGACGACGGTGCTGACGACTGTTGCCCGCCACAGCGATTTCAATCATCGCGACGACGTGCGTGTTCGTCCCAGCCGGAACGGGCGTTTCGAAAGCATCACCGTGACGGTGCATGCGCAGTCGCGCGAGCACCTGGAGGGGCTGTATACCGAATTGCGAGCCCTCGATGTCGTGGTGATGACGCTTTGAGCGAATCGACCGAGGCCGGCACTGTCTGCACTCAGGGTGTTCCCGCCACCGAGGCCGATGGCGACAACAAGCCCTTGCGCGTGCGCTACCTCGGGCGCCGCGATTACGAGCCGGTCTGGCAGGCCATGCGTGATTTCACCGACCAGCGCACGCCGGACACCGCAGACGAGCTATGGCTGGTCGAGCATCCGCCGGTCTTTACCCAGGGGCTGGCAGGCAAGCCCGAACACCTGCTGAATCCCGGTCGTATCCCGGTCGTTCAGACTGATCGTGGCGGCCAGGTCACGTATCACGGCCCGGGCCAGGTGGTGGCCTATCCGCTGCTTGACCTCAAGCGCAGTGGCCTGGGCGTGCGTTGCCTGGTCGATCGTCTCGAGCAAGCGATGATTGACGTGCTGGCCGCCTGGGGCATTGAATCCTGCCGGCGCGACGGCGCCCCCGGCGTGTACGTGGGCGCGGCCAAAATCGGGTCGATTGGCCTGAAAATCCGTCATCAGCGCAGTTATCACGGCCTGGCCTTCAACGTCGATGTGGACCTTGCGCCGTTTGATCTGATCAATCCCTGTGGCTATGCCGGGCTGGCCATGACCCGGGTGGTCGACCACCGACCGGGCACTACCTGGCAGGAAACGGCTGAAATTCTGACGACAGCAATTTGCACCCTGTTGGGCTACCATGCGGAAAAGTCTGAAGATACTGCCCCGTCAGCGCTGTCGCGCCTGAATGAACAGAGGGTTTGAGCACTCAGGCAATACTCGATCAAACCAATGCCGCCAAGGCTGGTCATAGCCATCATGAAAAAGCCAACGTCAAGAACCGCTATCGCCCTTTTGTTCGCCGTTGTTCTGACGCCGTTCGCCCTCTTGTTTGGCCCGACGCAGGCCAACATCGTCGAGCCGGACACGCAACGCCTGGCGCCAAAAACAGAACACTTTTTTGCCAGCCGCCTGGCGACCCGTTTCATCGGCAGCTATCACTATCACAGCAAGGAACAGATCGACGATCTGTCCGATCGGATGTTCACCCAGTACCTGCGGGTGCTGGATGGGAACCGCCTTTATTTCGATGCCAATGACATCGCCGAGATGGAACGGTATCGCGATCACTTGCACGACGCACTGACCGCGGCCGATCTGGACCCGGCCTTCGATATCTTCAACCGCTACCTGCGCCGGGTGGGCGAGCGCACCGAGTTTGCGATCGGCTTGCTTCACGACGGCTTTGACTTCACGACTGATGAAGAATTCGAGTTCGACCGTCGCGAGGCAGACTGGGCGCCGAACCGTGAGGCGCTGAATGATATCTGGCGCAAGCGGGTCAAGAACGATTGGCTGCTGCTCAAACTCGCCGACCAGGACGAAGAACAGATCCGTGAGACGCTGACCGACCGTTACGCCAACCTGTATCGGCGCATCCGGGAGTTCAATAGCGAAGACGTCTTCCAGTTTTTCATGAACGCCTATGCGCGCTCGATCGAGCCGCATTCGGCCTATATGTCGCCGCGCAGCGTTGACAATTTCGAAATTTCCATGCGCCTGTCGCTCGACGGCATTGGTGCCATGCTGCAGCGCGATTCCGAGTACACCACCATCATGGAGATCGTCCCCGGTGGCCCGGCCGATCTGGATGGCCGTCTTCAGCCGGGCGACCGGGTGGTGGGTGTTGCCCAGGGTGATGACGAGATGGTCGAAGTGATCGGCTGGCGGCTGGACGACGTGGTCGCGCTTATCCGTGGCGAGCGCGAAACCGTGGTGCGTTTGCAGGTCCTGCCGGCCGAAACCGGCTTGAGCGGACCAACTCGTGAAATCGATATTGTTCGTGACCAGGTACGGCTGGAGGAACAGGCTGCCAGTAGCGAAATTATCGAAGTGCCCGATGGTTCGGACGTCCGTCGCATCGGCGTCGTATCGGTTCCGGTGTTCTATGTCGATTTCCAGGGCCGTGCCCGGAATGAGCCCAACTACCGATCGAGTACCCGTGACACCCGTCGCCTGATCAACGAGCTGAAGGAAGAAGGCATCGACGGTCTGGTCGTCGACCTGCGCGGCAACGGCGGCGGCGCGCTGGTCGAAGCCACCACCATGACCGGCTTGTTCATTGACGAGGGTCCGGTGGTGCAGGTGCGTGATTCTCGCGGTCGCGTGTCGCTGGAGCGAGATCGAGAGCCGGGGATGGCCTGGGATGGTCCGCTTGCCGTGTTGGTGGATCGCCGCAGTGCCTCGGCTTCGGAAATTTTTGCTGCCGCCATCCAGGACTACGGTCGTGGCGTGGTTGTCGGCGAGACCACTTTCGGCAAGGGCACCGTTCAGAACCTGATTGATCTTGACGAGTTTTCCCGCAGCGAGAATTCCCGCCTTGGCCAGGTGCGCCTGACCATGGCCCAGTTCTATCGCATTGCCGGTGGTTCGACGCAGTCGAAGGGGGTGGTGCCGGACATCATCCTGCCGACGCCGGGTGACCCGGCAGACTTTGGCGAGAGCGCTCTCGAGTTCGCCTTGCCCTGGGGCGAGATTGACCCCACGGATTTCCTGCCGGTAGCCGACCTGACGGATTTGATCGTTGAAGCGCGGGAACGGCACGAGCAGCGTCTCACCCAGGACGAGGAGTTGATCCGACTGCTTGAAGACATGGCCGATTGGGAGCGCGAATCCGAGCGCACGACGGTGTCTCTGAACCTTGAGCTTCGGCGTGAAGAGATGGAAGCGGCCGAGGCCCGACGCGCGGCACGGTTCGGCCATCCGGCTGCTGATCTTGCCGATGTATTGAACGGTGAGGCCAGCAGCGACGACGATGATGAGGCGACCGAAGAGGATGAGCGTGACCTGTTCCTGTTCGAGACCGCCCGCATCCTGGTCGACTTGATGGATCTTGACCGCGACACCCAGCGCCTTGCCCATCGCGGCGATCTTGAAAGCGCGGTTGGTCTGGATCTCTGACGCCGGCGATCCATGATGCAAACGGTCTGAGTGATGGCCGCCAGGGAGCCCGCGGCGGTTAGCGTTGCCATTCCTGCGCCGCTTTGGCGGCGCTTTGATTACCTGCCACCTCCGGGCGAACCCGCCCCCCCGGCAGGCAGTCGCGTGCTGGTGCCCTTTGGCCGGCGCAAGCTGATCGGCCTGGTCTGGGGCAAGGCCGATGCCGATCTCGAGCACTCGCGGCTGAAATCCATGGAACAGGTCCTGGATGTCGGCTTGATCGACGATCACTTGCATGCGGTTGTCGAGTGGGCGCGGACGTATTACCAGTTTCCGCCGGGTGAGGCCGTCAACCTGCTGCTCCCGGGTGCGCTTCGGCGGGCCCAGCCCTTTCGGGCGCCTTCGCCAACTGGCCTGGCACTGACCGAGACGGGGCACAAGGCGGATTTCAGTCGGGCCCCAGCCCGCGACCAGGTTCGATCCCTGCTGCAAAGTGGCCCAACGCCCCGCCAGGCTTTGGTCGACCAGGGGGTGCGTCCCGGGCTGCTTGCGACGATGATGAAATTGCAATTCATCGAGGCGGTCGATCCACCAGAACATCGCCCCGTTCAGCAAGGGCCGGCGCTTAACGAGGAGCAACGAACTGCCCTGGCCGCCGTGCTGAGAGCCCGGCACGGTTTCGTTGCCCTGCTGCTGGCCGGGGTGACCGGCAGCGGCAAAACCGAGGTTTACCTGCAGGCGGCGCGCCGCTTGCTGAGCCGGCAACGCCAGATCCTGATTCTGATTCCGGAAATTGGCCTGACGGCCCAGCTGGTCCGCCGCATTGAGGCGCGCCTGGGGCGTCGCGCCTGGACCTACCATTCAGGCTTGAGCGAAGGTGAGCGGCTGGCTTGCTGGCACGCTGCGCGTGAGGGTCGGGCAGAGGTCATCGTGGGTACCCGCTCGGCCGTGTTCATGCCGCTGCGGCGGCCCGGCCTGATCGTCATCGACGAGGAGCACGATGCGTCGTTCAAGCAGCAGGAGGGTGCACGCTACCAGGGACGAGATATTGCGGTTTTGCGCGCGCGCATGCTGGATGTGCCCGTGTTGCTGGGCTCGGCCACGCCGTCGCTGGAGAGCCTGAATAATGTCGACCAAGGACGTTACCAGCTGCTCAAGCTGACCCAGCGCGCAGGTGGTGCGCGCCAGCCTCGCTGGCAGGTGCTGGACCAGCGTGGCCAGTCCGAAGCCCTCGATGCCCGGGCAATCACCGCTATCGAGCGCCATTTGAAGGCCGGTGGTCAGGTGCTGGTTTATCGCAACCGGCGTGGTTATGCGCCGGTGCTGATGTGCGATAGCTGCGGCTGGCAGGCCGATTGCCACCGCTGCGATGCACACATGACCTGGCATCAACATCCGTCGCGCCTGCAGTGTCACCACTGCGGCGCCAGCCGCCCCCAACCCCGTCGCTGCCCCGAATGCGGTTCACCCCGCCTGAGCGCCCTCGGTGCCGGGACCGAGCAATTGGAAGAGACTCTGGCGCGGCGCTTCGACGGATTCCCGGTCTTTCGGGCTGATCGCGACGTCATGACCGGCCGGCATGATTTTGACGAACTGCTCGACCGGGTTCGATCAGGAGGGCCCTGCATCCTGGTCGGGACCCAAATGCTGGCCAAGGGACACCATTTGCCTGGGGTGACCCTGGCCGTGGTGCTCGATGTCGACCAGGCACTGTTCAGTGGCGATTTTCGCGCCCCGGAGCGCCTGGGCCAGGCCGTTTACCAAGTGGCCGGAAGGGCCGGTCGCGGTGATTTGCAGGGAGAGTTTCTGCTTCAGACGCGCAACCCGGAACATCCGCTGCTGAGTGAGTTGTTGCGGGCCGACTATCTGCAATTTGCCGATCGCTTGCTGAAAGAGCGTCATCAGACCCGCCTGCCGCCGGCCGGCCCCCTGGCATTGTTGCGGGCCGAATCCCACCGGCCCGGCGATGCCGAAACGTTTCTCAGGGAAGCGGCCTTGGCCATTCGCGCACCGGGGATCGAGGCCATCGGGCCTATCCCTGCCATCATGAGCCGGCGGGCCGGTTACTGGCGATTCCAGTGCTGGTTGCAGGCCGACGGACGAGCGCGACTGGTCAATCGGCTGGCCGATGTCGTGCCCACGCTGGCCAATCTGCCAAGCGCGCGCAGGGCTCGCTGGCATCTGGATATGGACCCGATCGAGTTGTGATCAGGCGATAACCTGGATCACTTCGGGTCGCGCTCGGATTCCGGTTCGGATGTCGTTATGTTGAACTCCAGGCTGGGAGTCTGTACCCGCCTCGGTGGGTTGACCCACTGAACGCGAGTGCCCTGGCGTTGTGCCTGCCGGTTCACGCGATTGACGTACCGATAGTCGATTTCACTGCGCTGGCTGGCCTGGCGTGTTTCGGTCGCATCGCCGGCCGTTCGGGTGCTGGCGCAACCGGTCAACGCAAAGCCAAGCAGTGCGACAAGGCTTGAGATCAGCAGTCGTTTCATGGCGTTCTCCACACTTTCGTATGACTGACATTACCTTAGTAGACAACGGTGCCGTCAAGATCATGTCGGGCCCTGGCGGGATTTCTGGCCATCCAGTGCCAAGCCATCGCGACGCGAATCGGCTACGGCATCGCCCGGGCCCACGGCCTGCACGCCACCAAAGTACATGTTCCGTTCAGGCCAGCAACGGGCATCGTGGTGATGCCGGAACAGCCAGTCGCGACTTGCCGCTGGCCACTCACCGGCTGGCATTTCAATCGACAGCAAACCGCGTTCGAGGTGGGCGCGTGGCGCCTCGACTGCGCGCGCCAGCGGCTGCCGGAAATCCACCAGCCGGCTGATGACCTGGGCCAGGGCTGTACGGATTCGGTTCGAGCCGCCGCTGCCCAGAATCCATCGTTGACGGCCCTGTTGAACGAAGGTGGGTGCCATCATCGAGGCCAGTCGGCGGTTCCTGGGCCAGGCATGGAAGCCGCCTCGATTGATGTCCTCTTCGCCAAGCATATTGTTCAGCAAGATGCCGGTACCCGGCAGCACGTAACCGGACGCTTCTCCATTGGAAAGCGTCAGCGCAACCGACATCCCCTTGCCGTCATCAATGCTGATGTGGGTGGTGCCGCGCTGGCTGATTCGGGTGGACAGGTCAAGCCCCCGGAAAGCGGCGCGCAGGGCGGATTCCGAAGCCAGAAGCTCGCTTTGCTCAAGCTGGCTGCGCAAGCTTTCGGACTCTTCCATGGCCTGGCACAATGCGGCAAGAAAGTCCGGTGAGTCGACCGGTATGCCGGGCACCAGATGATGCTCGAGACGCTGGCAGGCCAGGCTGAGCATCATGCCGCCGAACGCCGGCGGAGGTGTTGACCACAGCGTGGCGCTCCGGTATTGCCAGCGCAAAGGCCGGCGCCAGCGTGGCCGGTAGCCAGACAGATCTTTCAGCCTCAGATGACCGCCGCGCTGCATGCAGGCCTCTGCCAGGTGACGGGCGGGCTCGCCCTGGTAGAAAAGTGCCGGGCCCTCGCTGGCCAGCGCCTCGATGAAATCGGCCTGGGCCGGGCTGCAGCGCAGGCTGCCTTCCGGCGGCAAGCGGTCATCACGCTGAGCCAGGCCGAAAAAGGCGGCGCACTCGGCTGTGCTGCGAACAATCGGTTCGAGGATGCGGTTGGCAAAGGCCTGGGTCGGATTCAGGCGGACGCCTTGTCGCGCCAGGCGAACAGCCGGCTGAACCAGCACCGGCCATGGCGTGCGCCCGAAGCGTTCGTGCAGGGCAAACAGACCGGCAATGACGCCGGGCGTGGCAATGGAGGCCATGCCGACATGAAATTCCTGCACATCCGTGCCGAAGTTGCCAAGGATGGGGAAAAAATCCAGTTCGCCCGGCTGGCGCTGCCGGGGAGTCTGGGCAAAGGCATCAAGCGCCACCGGCGCCCGACCCTCGCGCTGGATCAGCCCGTGCGCGCCGCCCCCCAGGGAACACAGCAGTGGTTCAGCCACGCTGGCTGCCAGGGCTCCGGCAATGGCGGCATCGGCCGCATTGCCATCGGCTTGCAGAATCGCTTCAGCCGCACGGCTGGTTTCAGGGTGGCCACTGGCCAGGCGAAAAAGCTGGGGCATGAAGCGATGACGTGACAAGAGAATCCACAGTTTAGTGCAGGGCCATGACCGTTCGTCGCCGGATTCGGCCGTCCATCGGAAAAGGCTGGGCTCTGTCGCCAGACTTGTAGATACTTTATGGTGCGAGAAAACATCAGGGACGTCCGTGGCCTCACTACCGAAAAAACAGTCAGCGATGAACGCTAGCCGAGCGGCAGGCGTCACGATCGTTGAGCTAATGATCACGATCGCCGTACTGGCGATCCTGCTGACGGTGGCCGTACCGAATTTTCGGTCGGTGATCAACAACAACCGGGTCAGTGGCGCTGCCAACAGCCTGGTCACTGCCATGGCCTATGCACGGAGCGAGGCGGTAGCCCGATCGGCAATCGTTCGTCTGTGCCCGGCCAACGCCGCATTCACCGACTGTTCCGGTGATGATGATTGGGGGGGCGGTCTGGTCATCCGCCTGCAGGAAGGGCCGGGTGAAGGAGAGATTTTGCGCGTTTGGGAGCCACTGTCCTCGGCCATCGCCCTGGGCCAGGACCTGGATGACACCGCCTCGGACAACCATGTGGATTTCCTGCCGCTTGGCAACGTGGCCGTTGGCGGCACCGACTTTACGTTCGTTCTGGAATTGCAGCCGGTTGATTGTCCAGCGGGCAGGCCCTTTCGTCGCGAAGTGATTCTGGGGCGCTCAGGACGAGCCCAGGTGGTTCAGCCAACCGGTGGATGCGAATGAAACCTCTAAATCAACTTAACAGGCAGCAAGGCGCTTCCTTGCTGGAAGTGATGATCGCCCTGGTCGTGGTTGCCGTTGGCCTGCTGGGCGTGGTCGCCATGCAAGGCATCGCCATCCAGAATTCGCAGGGTTCGCACCACCATACCCTCGCGTCGGTCATTGCCTATGACGCACTCGAGCAGGCAAGGTTGTCGCTTGACGGCCGGGTGATCCAGGGCGGCACCGTACCGGCCTCCGTGCGAGACCCCATTCAGACTGCCCTGGCTGCACGCTACGCGGATCGGTTCCCGTCAAACTTCACCCTGGCGATGGCTATCCAGAGCGGGGACATCATCGTTACCGTCAGCTGGGTGGATGAAGCGCTGCAGCTTGACCTGGACGCCGGCAACACGCCGGATTTTGATGTCGGCGCCAATGCCGTTCGAGTGAGAGGACGCCTGTTGTGATGAAACGTTTTTCCAATCGTTCCGGCCAGCAAGGCCTGTCGTTGATTGAACTGATGATTGCCCTGGTCCTCGGCCTGCTGGTCGTGGCTGCCGTGATCCAGCTGTTCATCGGCACAAGAGTGACCTATACCGTCACATCCGGGCTGGCGAGAGTGCAAGAGAATGCGCGCTTCGCGCTGGAAGTCATGAATCGCGATATCCGCATGGCCGGGTCGGGGGCCATCTGCGGCGGCACCCAGCCATTGCAGACCAAGGTGTGGGTTGACCCGGCTGCCGGAGGAATTGGCGAGCTGCTGGGGTTCGATATCGGAATCCGGGGCTGGGAATTCACCGGTACAGGAAATAATGACACGGTGACCTTCGACCCAGCGGATACCGCTGCCACGACAGGTAACTGGTCGGACGGCAGCTCGGGACTCCCGGGCTTCCTTCTGGATTTCGACAACCCTGCGCTTCCCGATTCAGACGTGCTGGGTATTCGCACCTCCGACCCGGCGGCTAACGTGACGGGCTGTCCCTCGAAGAACAACAACACAACCAGTACAAGCCTGCAAACCTGTGAACCACCTGATGCTTCGAAGTCAGCCGATCATGGTGTAGGCCAGGGTCAGCCCTTTGCCGTTGTCGATTGCCAGCAGGGTTTCATGGATGTCTGCATCAATACGGCAAAACAAAAGGCCGACACGCTAGTTTGCTCGAATGGGTCGGGCAACAAGAAGACGGGCGGTGAGTGGCTCACGGTTTACGGCAGCGACATGGAGCTGCACCGGCCGACCTCTCTGTATTACTTCGTCGCTGCCAGTGCCTCGGATGACGAGCGCCGGGCACTTTACCGGGCATCGAACTGCCCGGGCGATGGGTGCCAGGTCGAAGAGCTGGTTGAAGGCGTCGAAAGCCTCCAGTTGTTCTATCGCGTGGCAGGCGATACCAACTTGTATGCCGCCGATAGTTTGCCTTCCGGTTCAGGCTGGGCGGATGTGCGCGGTGTCGCCATGCACCTGATCGTGGGATCCCCCGAGCAGGTCGACTCTCGCCAGCTGCAGCAAACCCTGGTGCTCGACAATGGCCTTGAGTTCGAGATCAACGATCGTCGTGTCCGGCAGCTGTACACGAACACCGTTGCCATCCGAAATGCCATCACGGTGAATTGATCATGCACAGCAACCCATTGACCGCGCAGCGAACATCAGGCTCGGCCCTGATCATTTCTCTCATATTCCTGCTGGTGCTCACCCTGCTGGGCCTAGCCGCCATGCGGGATACCGGCTTGCAGGAACGGATGGCCGGCAATTTCGACCAGCGACAGCAAGCCTTCCAGTTGGCCGAGCTGGCGCTTCGAACCGCCGAGCGCGACTACAGCCAGGCACTCAGGCAGGGCAGTGCGCCGCCGCTCACGTTCAACGTGGACGAACTGACCAGTTGGCCTGCGGCCTGCCCGGATCTGGAGACGCTGTCCTGCAGCGCGGCATCGGTGTCGGCGTCGCCGGCCTGCGTTGAAGCCATTACAGCTGGCGGTGCGCAGTGGATCATTTCTACCCCGGATAACGAGCCGGGCCAGTCGCGTGCCCGCTACACGGTGTTGATCAATGAGGCGCAGATGGGGCGTTGCACGCCACCATCGGGGATTACCGCGTCGTCGACCGTCAGCGGAACCACCGGGTCGAACGTATCGGGAACCGAGGGCGATAAAACGCGATTGTTTTTTGCCGAAGGCAGAGCGCCTGACGGCACGTCGTTCGTACTGGTCCAGGCGATGTACCTGGGGCCGGATGCGGCGGCGCTGACCTCGCCGCCGCCCACGCCGCCTAGCCCGTAGCGGATGCTCATGATTTTTTTCAATACGACTCAAAAATTGCCATTGGCTGGAGACCCTGCCATGAAAACCACTCCCGAAAACCTGCCTGTGTTGCGCAAGCCGTTTGGTCGCTTGCGGCCCGCGATCATCCTCGCGTTTGCCTCGTTCGCCTGGCTGACCGGCACGACCAACCTGGCCGCCACCCAGATCGCCGAGCGCCCGTTGACGCTGGCCGTCAGCAGCTTCCAGCCGAACATTTTGCTGATTCCCGATACGTCGGAGAGTATGCAGGAAGGTCTTAGCCTGGGTCGCGTTGCCCTTGACTGGGATAATTGTGTGCCAGGACCCGACATGGACCCGGACGAATGCCCAGCGGGTGCCCGGTCGCCTTTCAGCAAGGCGAGCATTGTGAAAGGGGTTGGGCTTGACCTGATTGAAAACTATCGGGGACTGGTCAATATGGGCCTGCTTTCTTACCAGCAGAACCCCCCAAGTCCTTGGCGGAATGACGTATTTGCCAGTCCAGACTCTCAAGACACGGGGCCAGGTACCGTGCTATGGCGGTTGGTTCACCGTCCGGGTGATGTCAGATTTGCCACCACTCCGAATCCGCCCTTTTACGATCCCAATTTCACCGGCAGCTTGACCTCAAATACCAAGCGGTTCCGTGAGCCGCATCCTTTTGTCGATGGCATGTGGGTTTTCTACAATTTTGCAGCACCTGGCTACCATCGTGATGAGGACTTCGGGACCCCTGAGTCAGATCTAACCACCTTCGCGTTGTGGAGTGGATTGTTTTTCGGAACGGGCGACAAAGCGCATTGGTTGTTCAGAAACATGCACATTTCCCAGCCGGGTGCTGGCGACAGGCAACAGGACGCTGACAGTGGCTTTTGGTTCAGCAACCGCTACCAAAATGCAAATCAGTTCTGGAGGATCACCCGGACAGACAGCATGCGTCAGCGAGGCATCCCTGAATGGGGCGACAGAATACTGTTCACGCAGCTGAATCAGCTCGAATGGCGGAGTAATACTTCGCCTGGCCTTGGCTATCTACACGTTCCTATTCGAGGCAATACTGGCAACCTCCAGGAAGATAACGTTCATTGGGATGCTCTGGTTGCCAAATTGCAGCCCCAGCGGCATGACTGGGAGGACGGTGACGGTAATGTTCTGGTCGATCCAAGCTGGCCGCTGATTGCGTCTGGCTTGACCCCGCTTGATGGCACGATGCGGACTGCTACCGACTATTTCATCAATGCGGGTGGGGATGCCACAGCCAGTTTTGGTGCAGACCAGGGCTGGAACGAGGACGTGCCACCGCTTCCCACGTCCTGCGGTATCAACGCCAACATTTGGATCACCGATGGGCTGCCTACGGTCAGGGCGGATGGCACACTCCTTGGCGACAACCCGGCTGCGGCGCTTCTTGAGGCCCGCGACGCCATCAGCGATCTGTATGAGGACACTGAGGAAGCATTGGGAGAGGGTGTGCGCACCTACATCGTTGGATTTGCCCTGCCGCCGGGCGTGGACAATTTGCCGAATATGCCTGCCGATCCGCTGGACGTGCTGGCTACCGCCGGACGTACCGACCAGGCGCTGATGGCGGATGACCGAGACTCTCTTCAAGCCGCAATGAATAATCTGTTCCAGCAGATCATCGCCGACTCCGAGATTGAAGTCGGCTCGCAGGTGAGTGGCAGCGTACAGATTGATGACGCCATCGGTTTCCGGTTTGAAAGTGATCCATCCAACTGGTCGGGTGAAATGATCGGCTTGCGTAACCCCAATCTGCCGTCCGAACAGGAGATCTGGCGGGCCAACGGAGAGATGCCGTCCGGCGCCATGCGCAATCTGCTGACCGCGGGTTCTTCCTTCAATCTGGGTGCCGGCGGCTTGTCGGAGGAAGCTCTGGAAAGCATTCACCCGAACGCGACCGTGGCGGAAAACGTGGTTCGCTACGTACGCGGCGGTTTTGCCGATGTTCTCGATAACATGCAGGGTCTGGGTGTCAGCTTCTTTGATCGAGGCGATGCGCGCATCGGTACGATTGCCGGTAGCGCGCCCGTCCTGCAGCGAGTTCGCAACCTGGGTTGGGCGCAGTTGCCGGCCAGCCAGGGCGGCGGCAGCGTGTATGCCGAGTTTGTCCAGAATAAGGAAGACCTGCCCCGCGTTGTCTACGTGGGCAGTAACCTCGGGGTACTTCATGCCTTCGACGTTGACACGGGCGAGGAATTGTTCGGTTACGTGCCGCGAGGCGTTTTTCCCAACCTGTACCGCATGGCCACCCGGGATTTCCAGTACACCGTGGATGGGAACCTTAGCCTCTTCGATGCTTATCAGGCCTCTCGACCGGCGGGCCAGCGCTGGCGCCAGATCCTGGTTGGCACCCTGGGTGCCGGTGGGAAATCGATTTACGCGCTTGACGTGACCGACCCTGAAAATCCGTCCTTCATGTGGGAGATTGGGCCAGACGATCTGCCGCCAGGCCAGGAGGATCGCCTTGGCTTCACCTTTGGAACGACCCAGGTAGCCCGATTGGAAAATGGCGATTGGGCGCTGGTCGCCGGAAACGGCTACGGCTCGGATCGTGGGCGGGCCAGCCTGGTGAAGATCAATCTCTTCACCGGGTCGGTTGCCCAGACCGTGGAAGTGAATAACCAGGGCAACAACGGTCTGTCAGCGCCGCGGGTGGCGCGCGATGTACTCAATCGCGGTACGACAGACCGTTGGGCCTATGCCGGCGACCTGCGCGGCAACCTGTGGCGCTTCGATCTTGGCGAGAGCTTGAGCAGCAACGTGACCGTGCAACGCGTGTTCGAAGGTGATCGCCCGATTACCATGCAGCCCCAGACCATTTACCCGGAAGAGGGCAACGGCTACATCGTCGTCTTCGGTACCGGCAAGTACTTTGAATTGGGCGATGACAATATCCAGAATGCGCCCAGCGAATACATGTACGTCATTCGCGATGGTGGTGCAGCCGGGCCCTCAGCCAGTGGTTTGAAGCAGAGCGACCTTGTCAACCGCAGCACTGCAATTTCCGGCGGTTCGGCTGGTGAGTTCAATCTGTTCGAGCGCAATAACCAGGGCTTCGTCCATAACGGCTGGTACGCCGCGCTTGACTACGGCGGGCAAAATGGAGCTCGCGCCCTGTTTACGCCAGATTTCCGCCTTGGCCGTTTGCTGTTTACCAGCTTCCGTCCGAACGACGACCCCTGTGAGGTCGGTGGCAGGAGCAACGTGTACATGATGAACTTGCGTGAAGCCAGCGGTGCGTTCCCGAGCGGTCAGGGTTTTACACCCCTGGTTGGCTCCGAGGAAGGTGCGCCGGTAACCGCGACCTACGTTACCCGGGTGGAGACCGTTGACGGCGATGTCGAGGCCAGTACGGCCATCAGTTACGGCTCGACGCTGGTTGATATCGATGACCCCGAGTTTGACCAGGATGCTCTGCCCCGAGCCTTCGGCGAGCGTTTGAACTGGAGACAAAACCGATGAGAGCGTCGAGCCAGATCGCCTCCCGCCAGCCGGGCTTTTCACTGATCGAGTTGATGATCGCTGTGGCAATCGTGGCCATCCTGGCCGCGATTGCCTATCCCAGCTATCAGCGCTACGTACAGCAATCGCATCGAAACGCCGTTCAGACCGAGATGAATACGCTGGCCCAGAACTTCGAGCGCTGTCGGACGCGGGCCAATGCCTACAACGCCTGTGGCCTGGTAGCCGCCTTCAATGAGGAATTGTCGGAAAGCGAACGCTACCAGTTCACGGTTGCGGCGACGGCAGGTACCTTTGACATCACCGCAACGCCGCAGGCGCTGGGCGGCCAGAACAACGATCGTTGCGGCACTCTCACTCTCAACCACCAAGGTGTACGAACAGTCAGCGGGGCGGACGTGACCGTTGAAGACTGCTGGTAGCAATGGGCGGTTGGTAAAGCGAATCGTTGGTCTCTGACCAAATGCGTGACCTGAACAGCCGCTTCACAGAAGCGGCTGCCTTCGCGCTGATTGGTGCCTTCATCGTCGTATCGGGTGCGCTTGCGCTGTCGTACGAGGTGATCTGGGCACGCAAGCTGGTGCCCTTGTTTGGTTCCGACGCCGTCTCGGTTGCAGTGGTCGTGGCCCTGTTCATGTTCGGTCTTGGTCTGGGCGCCCATCTGGCCGGTCGCTTGGGTGACCGGCTCGCCCGACCACTGGGTATTTATGCATTGCTTGAAATCGGCCTGGGTGCCTGGGTGGTGCTCACTCCCTGGCTGATCGGCTGGCTTTCGGCTGGGCTGGTGGCGGTGGCAGGGGTCTTGGGCAGCGACGGCTCGTCGCTGACGATTCTCCGCGTTGTTGCCGGTGGCCTTCTCTTGCTGCCACCGACGCTGGTGATGGGCGCCAGTTTGCCCTTGCTGGCTCGCTTTGCCGTCCACGTGGCCGGGCGCCCTCCTGGCCAGGTGATTTCCTGGTACACCTTGAACCTGGTCGGCGCGGTTTCCGGCGTTTTCCTCGCCGGTTTTGTCTTGCTGCCGACGTTTGCCATGAGCCCGCTGTTGTGGTTGGCCGGGTTGGTGAACATGCTGCTGGGGCTGTGCTTATGGTTTCTCGCGCGCTATTGGGAGCGCAACCCTGCGCTTGATGGCGGAGCCTTGACAGATGTTGCCCGCGCGGCAACCGAGCGCAACGGCCTGACGGCACTGCCGTGGATGGCCATGTCCGCGCTCATCGGCCTGGCCTCCATGATTTGCCAGATTGCCTGGACGCGGACGATTGTCCTGGTTGTCGGCGGCAGCGCTTACGCGTTTTCTGCCGTGTTGGGTGTATTCCTTGCCGGGCTAGGCCTGGGGGCATGGCTTGCCTCGTCGGCTTTGAAGCGATGGCCAACACGCGCGGTTGAGTTGTACGTCTTGCTCGGGTTTGCTGCCTTGCTGGCGCTGTTCCTGAGCTTGTATCTGCTGCCGCTGGTGCCCGGCTGGTTTCTGCAGGCGTTCGAGCCCGACTCGCTCGGCCAAACGCTGGGTGTTTTCCTGCTCCAAGCAGGTACCGCCGCCAGCCTGTTCCTGATGCCCGCCCTGCTGATGGGTGCCTTGTTCCCCTTGTTGCTCAGGCAGGTGCTAGAAGAGTCTCCCGACACCGCCCTGGTGACCAGTCGGGTTTACCTGGCCAACACGTTCGGTTGTGTCATCGGTGCCTTGTTGGCCGGCCTCTGGTTGATACCCACCTTGGGCATCCCCCCCACCCTGGTGCTGGCAATCGGGCTGCTGTGCTACGCATTGCTGCTGGCGCTGCCGCGCTTGCCCCGGGTGCGGCAGCGATTGTCGGCTGGCCTCGGCATGCTGCTGGTTTTTTCGTTCGGCTGGTGGTCGACGCCGCCCTGGAATAGTCAGTTGATGTCGGCCGGCATCTCGGAATATGCGCAACGCTTTGCCGGCGTATCGCAAGACCAGCTGGCCGACCACCTTGCCGACCAATTTGATTTGCTGTTCTACCGGGATGGGCCCACGGCCACCATTTCGGTTTCCCGCGAGCGCTGGAGTCTGCCCCGTCACTTGTTCATCTCGACCAATGGCAAGGTGGATGGCTCGTCCTGGGGTGATATGCCCACCCAGCAACTCAGCGCGCACCTGCCGCTGTTGCTGCATCCCGAGCCGGAACAGGTTGCCATCGTCGGTATGGGAACCGGCGTGACCGCGGGTGCGGCCACCCTGCACGATTCGGTCAATGCGGTCACCCTGCTTGAAATTGAGCCGGCAATGGTCGAAGGGGCTCGCTTGTTTGCCGAGGTCAATCATGGCATTCATGACAACCCTGATGTGTCAATTCGCGTGATCGACGGGCGGTTTTACCTGTCGCTGGTTGAATCGCAGTATGACGTCATTGTCTCCGTTCCTTCCAACCCGTGGATTGCCGGAGTTGCCAGTCTGTTCACGGAAGAGTTTTACCGGCTTGGCGCGCGCGCCCTGACCGATGGCGGCGTGTTTGCCCAGTGGATTCAGCTTTACGACATCAGTGCCGACAACCTCCAGGCGGTCATGCACACATTCAACCAAGTGTTTCCCTACAGCTATGGTGCTGTCACCATTGTGGGCGCGGATTTGTTGTTGGTCGGTTCCATGCAGCCCATCAAGATTGACCCGGCAACGATCGAGCAGCGAATGCTCGCGCAGCCTGAATTGCAGCAGGACCTCGCCGCCTCGCCCCTGGCTGTTGCCGACGTTTGGGATTTGCTCGCGCGCATCTGGCTTGCTCCAGAGGGCATCCGGGCCCTCGCGGGTGGCGCGCGCACGCACCGCGATGATTGGCCGTTCCTAATGTATGAAGCGCCGCTGTCGCGCTACAGCGGCGGCAGGGATCGCAATATGGAGCTCTTGTCGGCGGCTTCGGGGGGGCTGGATGGGTGGTTCTTGTCGCCGTTGACCGAATCCGAGCGATCAGCGCTGGCAGCAGCTCGAAGGTCGTACGTTCCTGCTCCTCTGGCATGGTGGGTTGAGGACTGATGACCGTCGTGCCCCGTGACTCCTGGCCTTCACCCCATGAGTTCCGGGGTGACATGACGGGGATGTCAGTTGCTCCACTGCCAAGCGCTTTCCGACTCTCTGAGAGTTGCAGGATTAACGACACGGTACACTAGGGACGAATCCGTCTTAGGTTTCGGAGGCTGGAATGCAAGCATCAGGCGACTGGCCATTTACGCTTCGCGGGGCGCTGCTGCTGTTCTTTTTCGCACTGCTGGTCAGCCTGTTGACTTCCCTGGTCGCAACCTCGCGATCCGAGGACTGGTTGAATGTGCTTGCCCTGCATGCGCTCTTCTGCCTCTGGATTGCCAGCGCCCTGATTTTTTTCTGGTGGCTGGTCAGTCGGATCAAGCCGGCCGACTGGGCGCTTGACCTGAGAGTTTGGCTGATCGTTTTACTGCCTGTACTGGTTCTGGTGCTCAGCGTTCTTTTGATGCGTTCGGAGTTTTCCCCGACCGGCGCTTTTCAAGGCTGGTGGCTGTTTCGAAATGGCCTGGCGGGACTCGTCGTCGCCTCGCTGCTGGTTTTCTACATGACCGCCCAGCAGCAATGGCGTGACCGTCAGGCGGCGGAGTCCGAACGTCGGCTGGATGCCCTGCAGGCCCGGATAGCACCGCACTTTCTTTTCAATACGCTGAATACCCTCACCGAACTGGTTCACGAGAGGCCGGCCGAAGCCGAGCAAGCCATGCTGGACATGTCGGATCTGTTGCGGACGGCGCTGAGAGGGGCCAGCTCTCATACGCTTGAGGATGAACTGGAGCTGGTCCGGGGCTACCTTCGCATCGAAGCGCTTCGACTGGGTGACCGGCTGCAAGTGGACTGGTCTCTGCCCGATGATTTGCCGGGCAACATCGCTTTACCGGCGCTGGTGATTCAGCCGCTGGTGGAAAATGCCATTGTGCATGGTATTGCCCGCTGCTCGAAGCCGGGCATCCTGAAAATTCGTGCCGAGCGGCGGCGTTTTGGCCGTTGGCGATTCGTGGTTGAAAATCCGCTGCCAGATGCTCGAGCGTCTTCGGCAGAGGGATCTCTGGCGCTTGACAATATTCGCCAAAGACTGGCCCTGGCCTACGATGACGATGCCTATCTGAAATTGAGCGCTGACAAGCAATGGTTCAGGGCGGAATTGACCCTGCCCGAACGGCGTTCGGACTGAGCGGGTTTTGGTCACGGCGAGGGCTTGCAATTGGTATTGAATTTGGCCACAATACGCGGCTTGCTTTTACTTTTTGGAAAAACCGCCATGAAGGCCGATATTCATCCGAACTACCGGGACGTGATCTTTCAGGATCTGTCCAGCGATCTGATCTTCAAGACCCGTTCGACGGTTCAGACCAAGGAAACCATCAAGTGGGAAGACGGTAACGAGTACCCGCTGGTCAAGGTGGAAGTTTCCAGCGCCTCGCACCCGTTTTACACCGGTAAGCACAAGATCATGGATACCGGTGGTCGCGTCGACAAGTTCAAGAAGCGCTACGGCGGCAAGTAAGATTGTCGTGCTTCGGGCCCTGCGCGCCGCGCGGGCCGGGGCATCCAGCAGCAACGAACGCGAGAAACCTGCAGTCCTGTGAGGGCTGCGGGTTTTTTGTCGTCTGGCGGCTATTGTTCGGAGTCGGCTTCCCGGCCAGCCGGTGCTGGGGCTGAGGCGTCGTCTTCGTGGGCTTCGGGCAGCATTTCCAGGGCGACAGGCGAGGTGGCAAATTGCGGCACCCAGTCACCCTGGTCTTCTTCCGGCACCGGCTCGCTGACGGTCATCCGGTAGCGGGCGAACAGGGCCGGGGCCAGTGCCGCCAGGGCCAGGAAGGGCATGAAGGTTTTCGGGCCCATGAACTGCATCAGATAGCCCGCTACGATGGGCCCGGCAATGGCACCGCTGCCCCACAACAGTTGCAGGCTGGAGCTGACTTCCAGCATCTGCGAGGGCTCGACGTGGTCGTTGGTGTGAGCCGCGGCCAGTGCGTAGATGCTGAAACCAAAGGCACCCCAGAGAAAGCCGCCGAGCAGGATCCATTCGGTCTGAATGCGCAGAAGGAAAAAGGCGGCAATGGCGGCCAGCGTCGTCAGGAAACACACCCAGGTGAGCACTTGGCGGCGCTCAAAGCGGTCGGATAGTCGGCCAACGGGCCACATCACCAGCATGCCGGCCAGGATTGACAGCGCCATGAATCCGGCAATGCCGCCTGAATCAAGACCGACCCCCGAGGCGAACACCGGCCCCAGGCCCCAAAAGGCCCCGGAGCCGATGCCGGAAAACACGCAGGTGACCACGCCCAGCGGTGAAACCCGGTACAAGGCCCGAAGCCCCAGCCGTTGGGACTCGGCCACTCCGGGTTCGGTCACCCGGGTCAGGGCCACAGGAACCAGGCCAATCGAGAACAGAATAGCGGCGATGGCAAACAGGTAGAGACCCTGGGGGTCGCCGGCCAGCAGCAATAACTGGCCGGCGCCCAGGCCGACCAGCGTGATGGTCATATAAGCCGAAAACACATGCCCACGCTGGTCATTGGGTGTCTGTTCGTTCAGCCAGCTTTCCATGACGATGTAAATGCCGACGACGCAAATGCCTGCCAGCACGCGCAGCCCAAACCAGGGTACGGGGTGAATAAGCAGGCCGTGCATCAGGGTGACCACGGAGGCAATCGAGGCCAGGCTGGCAAACATCCGGATGTGGCCGACCCGGCGGATCATGTTCGGGATGAAGAAGGTGCCAATCACGAAGCCGGCGAAGTAGCCCGACATCACCAGGCCCAGCGTGCCGCTGGCAAAGGCTTCGATTTCGCCGCGAACACCCAATAGGGTGCCAAGCAGGCCGTTGCCGGCCAGGATGATGGCGATTCCGATCAGCAGTGTGCCGATGGCGACAATCGATTGCATGGTGATACCGGCTCGGGCGAATTGAACGGATTCGGACGCCAAGAATACAGAACCGAGCCGGAGTTTGCCCGAGTTCAAGCGTGTTGAAACCGGGCGGTCGCCTCAATTCCTTACTGTTGCGGAAGAAACAACGCCTGCAGATCGTTCAGGTATTGTGCGCCACGCAGGGTGCGATGAACCTGGTTCTCATGAATCTCGACCAGTCCCAGTGCCTCGGCCCGGGCAAGCGGTTCTTCGATGGCCTGGCGCGTCAGGCCGGTACGCGCCTCGAATTCGTCAAGCGGGCAGGGTTCGGCCAGGCGAAAACGGTTGAGGAAATATTCGAAGCCGCGGTCCTCGCTGGCCAGTTCGCGTTGTTCGGCAACAAACCCGCGCTGGCTGGCGGCCTGCAGGTAGGAATGCGGCAGGGTCTTCCGGCGCAGCCGCACGATGCGCTGTTCGGCCGGCAGGGTGATCTTGGCATGGGCTCCGGCGCCGATGCCCAGGTAGTCGCCAAAGCGCCAGTAGTTCAGGTTGTGGCGCGAAGCCTGCCCGGCCTGCGTCCAGGCGGAAATCTCGTAGGCCTGAAAGCCCGCCTGCAACAGGCGCTCGGCGCAGGCCTCCTGGATATCCCAGGCGAGGTCTTCCTCCGGAAGGACGGGCGGGCGGGCGGCAAACACGGTGTTGGGCTCGATGGTGAGCTGGTAGTGCGAGAGGTGGCCGGGCGAAAAGGCCAGCGCCTGTTCGACATCGGCCAGGGCCTGGTCGACGGTCTGGCCGGGCAGGGCCCACATCAGATCCAGGTTGAAACGTTCGAAACCGGCCGCCTTGACCGCTTCGACGGCGCGCTGGGCCTGCTCACCGTCGTGAATCCGGCCAAGGGTTTTCAGGTGCTGGCCGTTGAAACTCTGGATGCCCAGGGAGATCCGGTTGATGCCGGCAGCGCGGTAGTGTTCGAAACGGTCATGCTCGACGGTGCCTGGGTTGGCCTCCATGGTGATCTCGGCGTCCGGGGCCAGCGGGATGCGCGCACGAACCCCCGACAGGAGTTGGTCCATGGCCTGGCCAGAGAACAGGCTGGGCGTGCCGCCGCCGATGAAAATGCTGTGGACGGTGCGGCCCCAGACCTTGGGCAGGTCCAGCTCCAGATCGTCGAGCAGGGCGTCGATATAGGCTTGCTCGGGCAGGTCGCCCTTGACCGCGTGCGAGTTGAAGTCGCAATACGGGCACTTGACCACGCACCAGGGGATGTGGATGTACAGCGACAGGGGCGGGGTTTGCAGCATGGTGGGATTTTCGCACGCCCTGGGCTTGGTTATCCCGGCTCAGGAACGGGGTGCCAAACTCAATTGGTCAACGCGTCGATCAGCTTTGCCAGGGCTTGCCCTCGATGGCTCACGCGGGCCTTCTCGGCCATGCTCAGTTCGGCCGCGGTGGCGCCCAGCTGGATATCCAGAAACAAGGGGTCGTAGCCAAACCCTTGCTGGCCGCGCGGCGCTTCCAGGATCTGGCCGTGCCAGGTGCCGGTGACGACCAGCGGGGCCGGGTCACGGGCGTGACGCAGCAGCACCAGACAGCAGTAGAACGAAGCGCCACGGCGCTCGGCGGGAAGGCCGGCCAGTTTTTCCAGCAACAAGCTATTGTTGTCGTCATCGCTGGCCTTGTCGCCGGCAAATCGGGCCGAATAGATGCCTGGTTGGCCGTTCAGAGCATCAACCACCAGGCCGGAATCATCACCCAGCGCGGGCAGATTGCTGACCCTGGCGGCCTCGCGGGCCTTGAGCAGGGCGTTCTCGACGAAGGTAAGCCCGGTTTCCTCTACCTCGGGAACGTCAAAGTGCTGCTGGGAAACCACCTCGGTGTCGAGCGGCTTGAGCATATGGGCCAGCTCCTTTAGCTTGCCGGCATTGCCGCTGGCCAGAACCAGCTTTTCAAGCACCATTCAGGGCCTCCTGTTGCAGACGGACCAGTTCGCGGATGCCGCTGTCAGCCAGGTCGAGCATGGCGTTGAATTCCTCGCGGCGGAACGCATGACCCTCGGCCGTGCCCTGCACCTCGATGAAGCCACCGGCCTCGTTCATGACGACGTTCAGGTCAGTATCGGCGGTGGAATCCTCTGCGTAGTCGAGATCCAGTACAGGGTCGCTGCCCAGCATGCCCACTGACACGGCCGCCACGTGACCGTGAATTGGATTGCGTTTGATCTTGCCGGCGTCGATCAGTTTATCGACCGCATCGACCAGTGCCACATAGGCCCCGGTAATCGACGCGGTGCGGGTGCCGCCGTCGGCCTGGATTACGTCGCAGTCCAGCGTCAGCGAGCGCTCGCCAAGGGCTTCAAGGTCAACCACGGCACGCAAGCTGCGACCAATCAGGCGCTGGATTTCCAGAGTGCGGCCGCTTTGCTTGCCGCGGGTGGCCTCGCGCTGGTTACGGCTGCCGGTGGCACGCGGAAGCATGCCGTATTCGGCCGTCACCCAGCCAGAGCCTTTGCCTCGGAGCCAGGGTGGCAGGCGCTCTTCCACGCTCGCGGTGCACAGAACCTGGGTGTCGCCAAAGCTGACCAGCACCGAGCCTTCGGCGTGGCGGGTGAAATGGCGCTGGATCCGAATGTCGCGGAGCTGATCCGGACGGCGTCCCGAAGGTCTCATGGCGCGCGTTTTCCTTTCTATTCGAGGGTCGGCAAGGTTACCATGGGCGGCTTGATAACAGGTTGTCTGGTGGCCTCGGCCGATCGGGCAATCGATCCGCAAGAGGATGCCATGATTCGAAGCATGACCGCCTATGCGCTGTGTTCCCGGCAAACGCCGCTGGGAACGTTGAGCTGGGAACTGCGCTCGGTTAACCAGCGCTTTCTCGATCTTTCGCCGCGTATGCCGGAAGACTTCCGCAGCCTGGAGCCGGCGGTGCGCCAGCGCTTCAAGGACGCCATCAACCGCGGGAAGGTGGAGGCCAATCTGCGCTTCCAGCTGGATCCGGGGGCTGCCTCGGCCCGGGTGGAACTGAATGAGGAGCTGGCTTCGGCGCTAGGCCGGGTGGTGCGCGAGTTCGCCGGACACACCGGCGGTGCGGCCGAGCCCGACCTGGTTCACCTGCTCAATTGGCCAGGCCTGGTGCAGCAGCAGCGACCGGATTTCGAGGCCGAACGTGAAATGGCCATGACCTTGCTGGACGAGGCCATCGCCGCGTTGATTGCTGCCCGCGAGCAGGAAGGCGCAGCCATTGCCGACATGATTGAAACCCGTCTCAAGGGGATTGAGGCTCAGGTGAGCGCGGTCGAGGCGCATCTGCCGGCCATCCGCGAGGCGCTGGACAAGCGTTTTCGTGATCGCCTGGCCGCCCTCGGCGAGCCTGTCGAGCCGGGGCGGATCGAGCAGGAGCTGGTGCTCCAGCTGCAGAAGCTGGACGTTGACGAAGAGCTTGATCGACTGCGTGCCCACGTCGCTGAGATTCGGCGTGTGCTGGCCCTGGATGAGCCGGTTGGCCGACGCCTCGATTTCCTGATGCAGGAGCTCAATCGTGAGGCCAACACCCTGGGCTCGAAAGCCGCCATGGTCGAAACCGGCCAGGCGGCGGTCGAGCTCAAGGTGCTCATCGAGCAAATGCGCGAACAGATCCAGAATATCGAATGAGCCAGTCAGCCGAATCGCCCAGCCATTGCCCGGAGCCTTCCGCCGGCGATCTGTACCTGATTGCCGCGCCATCGGGTGCCGGCAAGACCAGCCTGATGCGCGAACTGCTGCGCCGCGAGCCGCGCCTTGCCTTGTCGGTGTCCGACACCACCCGGTCGCCTCGCGCCGGTGAAATTGACGGCGAGCAGTACCATTTCATCTCCGTCGAGCAATTCGAGGCCGGCATTGACGCTGGTGATTACCTTGAATACGCCAAGGTCTATGACAACTACTACGGCACACGCCGCTCTCGGGTTGAAGCCCTGTGGGCCTCTGGTCGCGATGTGCTGCTTGAGATCGATGTGCAGGGAGCCAGCCAGGTAGCCGGCCAGTTCCCGGAGGTGTGCTCGATCTTCATTTTGCCGCCATCGCTCGACGTGCTTGCCGAGCGACTGCGACAGCGGGGCTCGGATGCGCCGGAGGTCATCCGGCGTCGCCTGGCCGAAGCCAGTCGGGAAATCGAGGCGTGCAGCCGGTTTCGCTGGCTGGTCGTCAACGACGTTTTCGAGCAGGCCTTGGACGAGCTGATTGCCGTGGTCAGGGCCTGGCCACTGCGCCTGGCGCGGCAGCGCATTGCGTTGGCACCGCTATTGGAAGAAAGCCGCTCTCGACGTAGAATATAGTGTTGCGTTGGTGGTCTGATGCTTGAGACCGCCGCACCGAATCCCGTTTTCAGGAGTACGCCACCATGGCACGTGTCACCGTAGAAGATTGCATCGAGGCGGTTCCGAACCGTTTCGAGCTTGTAGTAACCGCCGCCCAGCGCGCCCGCATGATTGCCAACGGCGCCGACCCGCTGGTTGATGAAGAGTCCGACAAGCCCACCGTGATCGCCCTGCGCGAAATTGCTGATGGCGAAGTCAACGACGACAACATTGGCAACCTGCAGGCCGAACTGGATGCTCGCCTGGCGGCCATGCAGGCCGATGTGCCGCCGCCGCCGGAAGACGACGACTGATTAGTCTGCCCGGCCCGACCGGCGCCTGTTAAATGCTCCCGACCGCCGTCCGCCAGCTGCGTGACCTGGTCAACACCTACCTCGAGCCCGAGCAGGTGGCCCGCGTGCTGCGAGCCTACGAAGTAGGCGCGGAAGCCCACAGCGGCCAAAAACGCCGCTCCGGTGAGGACTACATCTTCCACCCGATTGCCGTCGCCCAGATCCTGGCCGGCATGCGGATGGACCAGCAGACCATCGTGGCGGCCATCCTCCACGATACGGTGGAAGACACCGACTTGGGCTCGGACGATCTCGAAGCCGAGTTCGGCAGCGACGTCGCTCGCCTGGTCGACGGCGTGACCAAGCTCGACAAGATGAAGTTCCGCACCCGGCGTGAGGCCGATGCGGAAAGTTTCCGCAAATTGTTACTGGCCATGAGCCGCGATTTGCGGGTGATCTTCATCAAACTGGCTGACCGTTTGCACAATATGCGCACCATCGGCCACATGTCGCCGGATTCGCGACGGCGCATTTCTTCCGAAACCCTGGAAATCTATTCCCCGATTGCCGAGCGGCTCGGCATGAATGCACTCAAGGAAGAGTTGGAAGAGCTTGGCTTTGCCAACCGCTACCCGCGTCGCCATCAGGTGATCAGCCAGCGCATCGCCCGGGTGGCGGGCAATCGTCAGGATGTGATCGACAAAATCACGGCCGAACTGAAGAAACGCCTGAGCGAGGCCGGCATCCCGTGCCGGGTGGAAGGCCGCACCAAGACGGCCTACAGCGTTTATTCGAAAATGCGTGACAAGAGCCTGTCCTACGAGGAAGTCTCGGACCTGTTCGCGTTTCGCATCATTACCCATTCCGAGCCCCACTGCTACCAGGCGCTGGGCGTCGCCCACAGTCTGTATCGGCCGAAACACGGCGCGTTCAAGGATTACATTGCGCTGCCCAAGCCGAATGGCTACCAATCGCTACATACCGTTTTGACTTCGCCCTTCGATGTGCCCATCGAAATCCAGATTCGTACTGAGGAAATGGATCTGGTGGCGGAAAAGGGGGCCGCTGCCCACTGGTTGTACAAGGCGACGCCGGATCGGGCCACGGCCACCCGAGCGCGCGAATGGCTGCTCAAGCTGGTTGACAGCCAGTATCGCGCCACGGATTCCAATGAATTCCTGGATGCCGCCAAGTCGGAGTTGTTTCCCGACGAGATTTTCGTGTTCACGCCGCGCGGCAAGATCATTGACCTCAAGGGTGAGGCCACGGCGCTGGACTTCGCCTACGCCATCCATACCGATGTGGGCAACCAGGCCGTCGCCGCCCGCATTGACCGCCAGCGTTCGCCGCTGAGTACGCGACTGGAAAACGGCCAGACGGTTGAAATCATGACCGAGAAAGGCTCGGCACCGCAGCCGGAATGGCTCGAATTCGTGGTGACCTCGAAGGCGCGAACGGCCATTCGGTCACACCTGAAGAATCTTGAGCAGGCCGATTCAGTGGCCATCGGCGACCGATTGCTCGACCAGGCGCTTGCCCGGCGTGGCACGTCGCTGGAACAGATCGGTCAACGTCGGCTGGATCGCTACCTGGCCAAGCGCGGGCTCGAGCGCATGGAAGATTTGCTGATTCGTATCGCCCGCGGCGACATGCTGGCCGGCGTGGTCGCTCACAAACTGCTGCCGCTTACCCAACGTCGCCGTGCCACTGCCGACACGGTGACCTCGCTGACCATTGGCGGCACCGAGGGCAGCGCCATTACCTATGCGAGCTGCTGCCATCCGATTCCCGGTGACCCAATCATGGGGTATCTGTCGGCCGGGAAGGGCATCGTTATTCACCGCCAACGCTGCCCGAACGTGCCGGGGCTGCAGAAAAACCAGCCGGATCGCTGCATTGATGTGACCTGGGAGCCAATGACACGAGGCCATTTTTCGGTACTGTTGCGCCTGGTCACGATCAATGGTCCGGGTGTCCTGGCTTCCATATCAAGCACGCTGGGCCAGATTGGCGCCAATATCGAGCGGGTCGAGCAGAAGGATTCCACCCGCGAAACCGCCAGCCTCTCGTTCGTGCTGTCGGTGACCGGGCGTATTCAGCTGGCCCGGGTGATGCGCCGCCTGAAGCGCAACCCGCACGTGCTCAAGATCAGCCGCGAGATGGCCTGAGCCAAGGGCTCGGCATCGTTTCCGTTTTGCCACTGACATTGTTAGGAGATTGACGGCATGAGCCGACAAACCATCCACACCGCCGAGGCTCCGGCCGCGATTGGTCCGTACGTGCAGGCCGTTCGCGCCGGCGATACGGTGTACGTATCCGGCCAGATCCCGCTCGACCCATCAACCGGCGAGCTCGTTCAGGGGGATTTCGAAACCCTGGTCAAGCGCGTCTTCGACAACCTCGAGGCGGTCGCCAAGGCTGCCGGCGGCAGCCTGGACGACATCGTCAAGCTCAACATTTTCCTGACCGACCTGGGCCAGTTCGGCGTGGTCAATCAGTTGATGGCCGAGCGCTTCAGCGAGCCCTATCCGGCCCGCGCCACCGTTGAGGTTTCGGCCCTGCCCAAGGGCGTGCCGGTGGAAATGGACGCGGTCATGGTGTTGACCGGGGATCGTGGCGCCGGCTGATTCCGCCCAGGGCGGCCAGCGCCCGCTTGAGGCGCTGAACGGCGTCGGGCCGCAGATCGCTTCTCGCCTGAAGGCGCTGGGGCTGGAGCGCGAGGTGGACTTGCTGTTCCATCTGCCGCTGCGGTACGAGGACCGCACCCAGATTACCCCGCTCAACCGCCTGCTGCCCAACCAGACCGCCCTGGTCGAGGGACGCATCGTGCATCAGCAGGTTCGGCGCGCCCCGCGGCCGATGATGACGGCCGTGCTGGCCGACGACAGCGGGCAAATCAACCTGCGCCTGTTTCGCTTCTTTCCCAGCCAGGTGCGCCTGTTGCGCGAGGGCGCGCGGCTTCGCTGCTTTGGCGAGGTCCGTCCTGGGCCGCAGGGCCTGGAAATGGCCCATCCGCAGGTCACCGAACTGCGACCGGGGCAAGCGGCCCCGCCGTTGCCCGACTCGCTGACACCGGTGTATCCCTGCACCCAGGGGCTGTCGCCCGCTCTCCTGAGCCGGCTGATCGCCGAAGCCCTGGACCGACTGAAAGCCGGCGATATTCGTCTGGCCGACCCACTGGGGACCATCAGTGACGGTCTGGATCTCAAATCTGCGCTGCTGCGCGTTCACGCGCCTGGTCCCAAGGACGACCTGGCCGGGCTGGCTGACGGCCAGCACCCGGCGGTGCAACGCCTGGCACTGGAAGAGTTGCTGGCCCATCATCTGGCGCTGGCACGGGTCAACCGGGTTCGCGCACGTCAGCGCGGTTTTTCGCTGGATGATCCCCGGCAGTTGGTGCCGCGCTTGCTGGCCTTGCTGCCGTTTGCACCCACCGGCGCGCAGCAGCGGGTGATTGCCGAAGTCGCGGCCGATCTGGCTGGCGAGCAACCCATGCGCCGGCTGGTGCAGGGCGATGTCGGCTCGGGCAAGACGGTGATTGCCGCCGCCGCCCTGGCGAGCGCGGCCAGCGCCGGCTACCAGGCGGCCATCGTGGCGCCCACCGAAATTCTGGCCGAGCAGCACTTTCATACCCTGAGCGGCTGGCTCGAGGCACTGGGTTTGAAAACCGTCTGGCTGGCCGGCAAGGTCAAGGGTCGGGCCCGGAAAGCCGCGCTGGAGGCCTTGACGGGCGATGCCGATGTCGCCATTGGTACCCACGCCCTGTTCCAGGAACAGGTCGCCTTTCGCAAGCTGGCGCTGGTGATCGTTGACGAGCAGCATCGCTTTGGCGTCCACCAGCGGCTGTCGCTGGCGGCCAAGGGCCAGCGCGACGGCCGCTTGCCGCATCAGCTGGTCATGACGGCCACCCCGATTCCGCGCACTCTGGCGATGACCGCCTATGCCGGGCTGGACGTATCGGTGATCGACGAATTACCGCCCGGCCGCAAGCCTGTTACCACGGTGGCGGCCAGCCAGGTTCGCCGCGAGCAAGTGGTCGAGCGTTTGCGTCATGCCCTGGGCCAGGGCCGCCAGGCCTATTGGGTCTGCCCGCTGATTGAAGAATCCGAGCTGCTCGAAGCCGAAGCGGCCCAGACGCGGGCGGCCGAATTGACCGCGGCCTTGCCGGGTTTTCGCGTCGGGCTGATTCACGGTCGCTTGAAGCCGGCCGAAAAGCAGGCGGTCATGGCCGAGTTTTCGGCCGGCCAGCTGGACCTGCTGGTGGCTACCACGGTCATTGAGGTGGGCGTGGACGTGCCCAATGCCAGCCTGATGATCATTGAAAACGCCGAGCGTCTGGGCCTGTCGCAGCTGCACCAACTGCGCGGCCGGGTCGGTCGTGGCAGCGACCAGGCCGCCTGCGTGTTGCTGTACAAGCCGCCGCTGGGCCAGATGGCCCAGGCGCGCATCGGCGTAATGCGCGAAACCACCGACGGTTTCGTGATCGCCGAGAAGGATCTGGAGTTGCGCGGGCCGGGTGAGGTTTTGGGAACCCGCCAGACCGGCATGCTGCGGTTTCGTATTGCCGATCTGGCGCGGGATACGGACTTGTTTGATCAGGTCGAGGCCCTGGCGGCTGGCCTTGATCGTGCCCAGGGCGATGAATTGATCAGTCGCTGGATTGGCCAGGCCGAACAATTTATCGATGCTTGAGCCTAGCCCGGACAATTCATGAACATGCGCGCGCCCTCGCTAGTCTAGCGTCCGCACAGCAGATTTTCCTCAGTCGGCCGTATGGCTCGATACGGCCCTCCATCGGAAAATCCACTGTGCGAACACTATCCTGCGCGATCATCGCGCGAGTTCATGAATTATCCGGGCTAGCGGGCATCGGGTCCAGCGTGAAAAAAATGTCAAAAATCGCTTGACAGCCGTTTCCCGACCGATCTAGTCTCGGGCCATGAACGCGGCAACCACCCAGTCCACCTTTGCGCAAAACGACCTAACCCGTCGCGCCTCACTGATGGCCCCGGTTGCCAGCCTGGTGCTCGTACTCGTACTCGTACTCATTATTCCTGCCACAGGTAGCGGGTACGTCTAGCGCAATCACCACCAGCCAAAAAGACCGTCAGAACCCCGCTACCGAAAGGAGCGGGGTTTTTTTGTATCCAAGCTCAGGAACTGAAAATACATACAGCCATGGAAAGCGACAAAATCAAGAAAGGACGACACCGTGCTCCGGCGCGCGCCATGCTCAAGGCCACGGGTTTGAGCGATGAAGCGATTGACCGTCCGCTGGTCGCGATTGTCAATACCTGGAGCGAAGTCACTCCCTGCAACCTGCACTTGCGCGAGCTTGCCGAACCGGTCAAGGCCGGTGTGCGGGAAGCCGGCGGTACCCCGATTGAATTCAATACCATCCTCGTCACCGACGGGATTGCCATGGGCAGTGACGGCATGCAGGCCTCGCTGGTATCGCGCGAAACCATTGCCGATTCCATCGAGCTGGCGGTTCGCGGCCATTGCCTCGATGCGGTCGTGGTGGTCGTCGGCTGTGACAAGACCTTGCCGGCTGCCGCCATGGCCCTGGCTCGCCTTGACCGACCGGGACTGATCTTCTACGGCGGTTCTATCATGCCGGGGCGACATCGCGGCCTGGCCATTACCATCCAGGACGTTTTCGAGGCCGTCGGCTCTTGTGCTTCGGGCAAGATCGACGAGGAGACCTTGACCAGCGTCGAAAACGCCGCCTGCCCCGGGGCAGGTGCCTGTGGTGGACAGTTCACGGCCAACACCATGGCCCAGGCGCTGACCGTCCTCGGTTTGTCGCCGATGGGTGCCAACGACGTACCAGCCGTGCACCCCGAGAAACCTGCCCAGGCGCGGCGGTGTGGCGCAGTGGTCATGGACATGCTGTCCCGGGGTGTAAGCGCCCGGCAGCTGATCACCGCTGACAGCCTGCGTAATGCCGCGACCATCGTGACCGCAACGGCCGGCTCGACCAACGCCATCCTGCACTTGTTGGCTATCGCCCGGGAGGCCGGCCAGCGCTTTGCCATCGACGAATTCGACCAGATCGCTCGCGAAACACCGGTCATCACGGATCTCAAGCCGGGCGGACGCTTCATGGCGCCGGACTTGTACGCCGCCGGCGGAACGGCCCTGGTCGTCAAGGAGCTGGCGGCCGCCAGCAAGGTTAAGGACGCCATGACCTGCACGGGTGAATCGCTGTTGGAAGCCTGTCGGACAGCGCAGGCCAGCGAGGGCCAGCAGGTGGTTCGTTCGGTGGCGGCGCCCTTCAAGCCACGCGGCGGCTTCGGCATTTTGTACGGCAATCTGGCCCCCGAAGGCTGTGTGATCAAGCTGGCCGGGCATGGTCGTCTCCAGCACAGCGGTCCGGCCCGGGTTTTCGACGGTGAGGAAGCCGCCTTTGCCGCCGTGCAAGCCGGTTTGATTCAGCCGGGGGACGTGGTGGTCATTCGGTACGAGGGCCCGCGCGGCGGGCCCGGCATGCGAGAAATGCTGGCGGTCACTGCGGCCCTGGTTGGCCAGGGCTTGAGTGAGTCGGTTGCCTTGGTGACCGACGGACGTTTCAGCGGGGCCACCTACGGTTTCATGATTGGTCATGTCAGCCCCGAGGCAGCCGACGGTGGCCCCCTGGCGTTGCTCGCCGAAGGCGATCAGGTCAGCATCGATGTCGACGCCCGCAAGCTTTCGACCAACGCCGATCTGTCGGCCCGGCGCGCAGCCTGGCAGCCGCGGCCGCCTGTCGCGACCCAGGGCGTGTTCGCCCGCTACATCGCCCAGGTTTCCAGCGCGTCGACCGGTGCGACCACGGCATTTCCCTTTGATACACGGCCTGCCAGGCCGGCGGTCCCGGCGAAGGAAGCCGGCCAGGCTGCGCCAGTGGCGATTCCCTCTGAAACCTCCCAAGGAGCTTGACTCATGAAGATCTGGACAGAACGAGACCACCAAAACAATGCGCTGGCTGGCCACTCCATCGCCATCATCGGCTACGGCAGCCAAGGCAGTGCCCATGCCAGAAACCTGCGTGACTCGGGGCATGACGTGGTGGTCGGTGCGCGCAAGAACGGTGCCAGCTGGCAACGCGCGCGGCAGGAGGGTTTCCGCGTGGCTGAACCCGCTGCCGCCGCTGCCGAAGCCGGGCTGATTGCCTTGCTGACGCCTGACATGGCCCAGCCACAGGTTTATGGGCAGATTGAAGCCGCTCTGAAGCCAGGGTCGGCACTGCTGTTTGCTCATGGTTTCAACGTCCATTTCGGCTGCATTCAGCCGCGAGCGGACATTGACGTGATCATGGTGGCGCCAAAAGGCCCGGGAGCCCTGGTTCGCCGGCAGTTCGAAGAGGGGCGAGGGGTGCCCTGCCTGCGCGCAGTGGCCCAGGACACCTCTGGCCAGGCTGCCGAGCGTGCCCTTTCTTACGCCCATGGGCTTGGCGGCACCCGGGGAGGGGTCATCGACACCACCTTCGCCGAGGAGACCGAAACCGACCTGTTCGGCGAGCAGGTGGTGCTGTGCGGTGGGACCGCCGAACTGGTCATTCAGGGTTTCGAAACCCTGATTGAGGCGGGTTACCAGCCTGAAGTCGCCTACTTCGAGTGTCTGCACGAACTGAAGCTGATTGTCGATCTGCTGCACGAAGGTGGCATGGCCAAGATGTATGAGTTCATCTCGGACACGGCGGCCTTTGGTGACCTGAGCCGCGGGCCCCGCATCATCGACGCATCCACCAAAGCGCGGATGAAGGTCGTGCTGGAGGAAATCCGCACCGGCGAGTTCGCGCGCGACTGGATTCTGGAAAACCAGGCCGGGCTGCCCCGCCATCGGGCGCTGATGCGCGCGCGTACCGCGCATCCCATCGAACAGGTCGGCAGCGCGCTGCGTTCACGCATGAGTTGGCTGCAGCCGCCGGTCGCTGATGCGTCGGAGCCTGCCGGCAAGCCGTCCACCGAACGCGCCGCCTGAGGGGTCGTGACGATGAACAGCGCCACGACAACCGCACGCAGGCCGTCGAAACGAACCACCCATCGTGGTGCGGATCTGTTCGTACGCTGCTTGCGCGAACTGGGTGTGGATGTGGTGTTTGGCTACCCCGGCGGCGCGATCATGCCAATCTATGATGCGCTGCCACAGTCGGGCATCACCCACATCCTGACACGACATGAACAGGGTGCCGCCCTGGCTGCCGATGGCTATGCAAGGGCCAGCAACCGGGTGGGCGTCTGCATGGCCACGTCTGGCCCGGGGGCAACCAACCTGGTGACAGGCCTGGCCAACAGCATGCTTGATTCGGTTCCGGTTGTCGCGATCACCGGTCAGGTTCCCAACGCCTTGATGGGCACCGACGCCTTTCAGGAGGTGGACGTTTTCGGCATGACCTTGCCGGTGGTCAAGCACAGCTACATCATTCGTCGGGCCGAAGACATTCCCTTCGTGTTGGCTGAGGCCTTTCATCTGGCGCGCGAAGGGCGACCGGGGCCGGTGCTTATCGATGTGCCCAAGGACGTGACCGTGGTCGAGGTGCCGCCGTCGTTGACCCTGCCGCATTTCCCGCCCCGGCCGGCCACGGCGGTGCCGGCGGTCATGCAGGCAGGCCAACTCATGGCCGGCGCCCGGCGTCCGCTGTTCTACCTCGGTGGTGGCATTGAGCTGGCCGCCTGCGAAGGCCACATTCGCGAGCTGGTTGATCAGACCGGTTTTCCCTTCGTGGCGACATTGAAGGGTCTGGGCGCGGTGCCGACCGATCATCCTCAGGCAATGGGCATGCTGGGCATGCACGGGCACCAGGCGGCCAACCTTGCCGTGCAGGAATCGGACTTGCTGATTGTGGCCGGTGCCCGTTTCGACGATCGGGCAACCGGCAAGCTCGATGAGTTTGCGCCGCATGCCCGGGTCGTGCACCTGGATGGTGACGCCGCTGAAATTGGCAAGCTGCGCCGCGCCGATATTGGTCTGGCAGGTGACCTGGGAAGCAACCTCCAGGCCTTGTCTGCGGCTTGGCAATCATTGCCCGCGCCATCAATCGAGCCCTGGCTTCAGCGCTGCCGCGAGTTGCGGCAACGGCACGCCTGGCGCTACGACGCGCCGGGTGAATTCATCTATGCCCCGGCCCTGCTGAAAACCCTGAGTGAGCGCGGTCATGACCGCCTGACGATCGCCTGTGATGTCGGTCAACACCAGATGTGGGTGGCCCAGCACTGTCGCTTTCGCCGACCCCGCACCCATCTGACGTCGGGCGGGCTGGGCACCATGGGCTATGGCCTGCCCGCCGGCATGGGAGCCAAGCTGGCCTGCCCGGAGGAAACCGTCGTGGTGGTGTCCGGCGACGGCTCGATCATGATGAATATCCAGGAACTGGCCACGCTTAACCGCTACCGGATTGATGTCCGGATCGTCCTCCTGGACAACAGCTCGCTGGGCATGGTGCGCCAATGGCAGGAGCTGTTCTTTGCCGGTAATTACTCGGAAATCGACTTGTCCGACAACCCCGACTTCGCCGCCCTGGCACGGGTCTTTGGCTTGCAGGCTCGCAGCATCGATCGCCGCGACCAGGTCGAGGACGCCATTGACTGGCTCCTTGATGAGCCGGGCCCGTCGCTGCTGCACGTTCGAATCGATCCTCGGGCCAACGTTTGGCCCCTGGTAGCCCCAGGCTGCAACAACGCCGACATGATGGAAGGAGACGCCCGATGACTGCTCATATCGAAGTTCATTTGAAACCCGCCGAAGGCGCCTTGTTGCGAACGCTGGGCCTGATCCAGCGTCGTGGCTTCAGCGTCACTGAAATGCGGCTTGAGTCCGTCGAGTTTGGCCAGCGGCTGCATTGCTCGGTGGTTGGGGATGGCCGCTGCGTCGACCTGCTGACCCGCCAGATTGGACGGCTCCACGATGTTGAGCGCGTCGAACGAGCGGCTGCCGAGCCCTGGCCGTTGGGCGTCCATGGCATGGCCGCCATGGTGGCGTCGCAGGCCACCCCGTCGATGAGCGCCGTTCCAGCCGAGGCCAGACGATGAGCGCTCCAGGCCAGGACCGCGTACTGATTTTCGACACGACGCTGCGCGATGGCGAGCAATCGCCCGGTTGCAGCATGACCGTTGCGCAAAAGTTACGGGTGGCGCGCACCCTTGCGGAGATGGGCGTCGACATCATCGAAGCAGGGTTTGCGGCCGCTTCGCCCCGCGACCTTGAAGCCATTGAGGAGGTGGCACGCGCCGTTGAAGGCCCGACAATCTGCTCGCTGGCGCGCTGCCATGAGGCCGATATTGCCCAGGCTGCCCGGGCACTGGCCCCGGCCCGGAAAAAGCGATTGCACGTGTTCATCGCGACCAGTCCGATCCACCGCGAACACAAGCTGGGACTGAGTCCCGACCAGGTGGTGGAGCGTGCCGTTGCCGGTGTTCGCCTCGCCCGAGAGTTTTGCCGCGATGTCGAGTTTTCGGCTGAAGATGCCATGCGCACCGAGCCGGCGTTCCTGGTCGACGTCATTTCGGCGGTCATCGAAGCGGGTGCGACCACGGTCAATATCCCCGACACGGTGGGTTACACCACGCCGGCCGAAATGGCCGCGCGAGTGGCCTTGCTGCGATCCCGGGTGCCGGGCATTGACCAGGTGGTGATTTCCGCCCACTGCCACGATGACCTGGGCATGGCCGTGGCCAATTCGCTGGCGGCGGTGCATGCGGGTGCCCGGCAGGTGGAATGCACCATCAATGGCATTGGCGAGCGGGCCGGCAACTGCGCGCTTGAGGAGGTAGTCATGGCGCTGAAGACCCGAGCCGACCATTTCGGCGTCGAAACCGCGATCGATACCCGTGGTCTGTACCCCGCCTCCCGCCAGCTGGCGGCCATCATTGGCAGCTTTGTGCCGGCCAACAAGGCGATTGTTGGCGACAACGCCTTTGCCCATGAGGCCGGCATTCATCAGCACGGCATGCTGGCCAATCGGGAGACCTACGAAATCATGCGGCCCGAGGAAGTCGGTATCCATCGATCAACGCTGGTACTGGGCAAGCACTCGGGGCGCCATGCATTGGCCGAGCGGGTTGGTCAGTTGGGTTTCACGGTTACCGACGTGGAGCTGGAGCAGCTGTTCGTTCGTTTCAAGCACCTGGCTGATCGCAAACGGCAGGTTTTCGACGCCGACATCGAAGCGCTGCTGGCCGGAGAGGCGGGCGAAACGGATATGCCATGGCGCTTGCAGAGCCTGCATACCACCAGCAGCCTGGGCGAGGGCCAGATTCCCAGTGCGGCGGTGGCCCTGATGGGTGCAGACGGTCGCTCGGTGCGCGAGGCCGCCACCGGGGACGGGCCGGTCGATGCGTTGCTGAAGGCCATGGCGAGGGCAACCGCGATTGATTTTGAACTCGTCTCGATGCGCGTGCGCTCGGTCAGCGAGGGGGAGGATGCCCAGGGTGAAGCCGAGCTGACTGCCCGCATCGACGGCGTGCTGCAGGCCGGGCGCGGTGTTGATACCGACATCGTTGCGGCCTGTGCCCAGGCGTTCCTCGAAATCATCAACCGGGTCAGTCGCCAGCAGGGCAGTCGCGCCCCGGCCTGGGTGCAGCCGGCGGCTACCCCCGGTCACGCTTCGCCACGTGCATCGGCCAGTGGCTGATACCCGTCAAACAAACGCATAGAAGGAATTCGGATCATGGCAATACAGGCATCGAAGTACATCTGGAAAAACGGCCAGCTGATCGATTGGGCCGATGCCACCGTGCACGTGCTGAGTCATGCGCTGCACTACGGCTCGAGCGTGTTTGAAGGTATTCGCGTGTATCGCACCCCTGAAGGCCCGGCGGCCTTTCGGCTTGAAGAACACATCGAGCGCTTGTTCGATTCGGCGCGTATTCACCGCATTCCCATGCCCTTTGATGCGGAAACGCTGATGCAGGCCTGCTGCTCGGTTGTCCTCGAGAATGGGCTTGAGGCCGCCTATCTCCGGCCGATTGTTTTTCGTGGCTATGGCAGCCTGGGGTTGGTTGCCGGCGATGACGTTGCGACCGAGGTTGTGGTGGCGGCGGTGTCATGGGGGCGGTACCTGGGTGAAGAGGCCATGGAGCAGGGTGTTGATGCCGCGGTGACCTCGTGGCAACGCCCGGCACCCAACACGGTGCCGGCGCTGGCCAAGGCCGGTGGCAATTACTTGTCCGGCGCCTTGATCAGCGGCGAGGCAAAACGCCACGGCTATGGCGAGGGCATCGCACTCTCCCATGACGGGCTGATCAGTGAAGGGGCGGGGGAAAATCTGTTCCTGGCCAGGGATGGTGTGCTTTATACCCCGCCAGTGGCCGCCTCGATCCTGGGCGGCATTACCCGCGATACCGTCATTCGACTGGCGGGTGACTTGGGCCATCGAGTGGTTGAGCAGCCAATGCCGCGCGAAATGCTTTACCTGGCCGACGAGATTTTCTTTACCGGTACCGCAGCCGAAATCACGCCGGTCCGGTCGGTTGACGGTATCACCGTCCGGGCCGGTGGCCGTGGCCCGATTACTGGCCAGTTGCAGGACCAGTTTTTCGGACTGTTCGAAGGTCGTCATGCCGATCGATTTGGCTGGCTGACCCATTTTTCCCGGCAACAATCATCGTTACAAGAGGAATTTCCCCATGTCGCAAACGCTGTTTGAGAAAGTATGGAACCGGCACCTGGTTCAGGACGAAACCGCGGATGCGCCGGCGCTGCTTTACATTGATCTGCACCTGATTCATGAAGTGACCAGCCCACAAGCGTTTACCGAGCTTCAGCAGCGTCGATTGACCGTCCGTTGTCCCGAACGCACGGTCGCCACGATGGATCATTCCACGCCGACCTGGTCGGCGGATCTCCAGGGCCAGCGGCGCTACGCCAGTGAGCAAGCCTGGGAGCAGGTTCAAACCCTGATGGAAAATTGTGATCGCCACGGAATCGTGCTGCATGACTGGGACAGTCCGAATCGCGGCGTGGTCCACGTGATGGCACCCGAGCTCGGCCTGACCCAGCCCGGAATGACCATAGTTTGCGGCGATTCGCATACCTCGACCCATGGGGCATTCGGTGCCCTGGCCTTCGGGATTGGCACCAGCGAAGTGGGCCATGTGCTGGCCAGCCAATGCCTGCTCCAGCGCAAACCCAAAACCTTGTGCATCCGGGTTGAAGGTGAACTGGGCCCGGGCGTCACCGCCAAGGATCTGGTGTTGCACATCATTGGCAAGGTTGGCGTGGATGCCGGTACCGGTCACGTCATCGAGTTTGCCGGCAGCGCTATCCGGAGTCTCGACATGGAAGGCCGGATGACGGTCTGCAATATGGCGATCGAGGCCGGCGCCCGGGCCGGTCTGATTGCGCCCGACCAGACCACCATCGACTGGTTGCGGGGACGGCGCCACTGCCCCCAGGGCGAGCAGTTCGAGCGAGCCGCCGAGGACTGGCTCTCGCTGGCCAGTGACCCCGGCGCGGTCTACGACCGTGAAATTCTGATTGATGCAACGACCGTTGCGCCCACCATGACTTACGGTACCCATCCCGGCATGGTGGTTGCCGTCGACCAGCCGGTTCCAATGCCGGCCGACGGCACGGCAGCGCGGGCACTGGAGTACATGCAGGTCAAACCCGGCGAAACCCTGCAGGGCCGTCCGGTGGACGTGGTGTTCATCGGCTCCTGCACCAACGCCCGACTCGGCGACTTGCGCGCTGCGGCCGACATCATCCGCGGCCGTCAGGTGGCGCCTGGCGTGCGTATGCTCGTGGTGCCAGGCTCCGAGCAGGTCAGGCGCGCTGCCGAAGCCGAAGGCCTGGACCGGGGGTTCATCAATGCCGGAGCCGAATGGCGCGAGCCAGGCTGCTCGATGTGCATTGCCATGAATGGCGACCGGGTAGCACCCGGCCAGACAGCAGTCAGCACCTCCAACCGAAATTTTGAAGGCCGACAGGGGCCGGGTAGCCGCACCTTCCTGGCCAGCCCGGCGACGGCAGCTGCCTGTGCCGTCCGGGGTTGCATCGCCGACCCACGGTTTCTCGATGGGGAACCTGAAGTCTGCATTCACTTTCCCAGTCCGCGCCATATGGAGGCCAGGCCATGAAGCCCCTGCAGAAACTCAAGTCACGGACCCTGGTGCTGGACCAGGACAATATCGACACCGACCAGATCATTCCGGCACGGTTCCTGACTACCACGCAGCGCGAGGGTCTGGCCAAGGCGGCGTTTGCCGATTGGCGATTCGATGCCGATGGCCGGCTCCGGGCCGACTGCTCGTTGAATGCGCCGGGTGCCAGCGACTGCCAGATCCTGGTGGCCGGTGACAACTTCGGCTGCGGTTCGTCGCGCGAACATGCCGTCTGGGCGCTGGAGCAATTCGGCTTCAAGGCGGTGATCAGCGCTCGCCTTGCCGATATTTTCCGGGCCAATGCGCTAAAGAATGGCCTGCTCGCTATCGAGCTTGGGCGACCGGTGGTGGCGTGGCTGCGCCAGCATCCTGGCGTGGAACTGGACATTTGTCTGGAGGACTGCCGGGTAACCCTGCCCGATGGTGCCAGCCATGGTTTCAATCTGGATCCGTTTGCCAGGACCTGCCTGATGGAAGGCGTGGATGCCCTGGGTTATCTGCTGGCGAAGACGGACCTGATCGCTCGCCATGAGGTGAGCCAGGCGGGAGCGTCCTGATGGAGGCCAACATTGTGATTCTGCCCGGGGACGGGGTTGGCGTCGATATCATGCACGAAGCGGTCGCCGTTCTCGATCAACTGGCCGATCGTTGCGGTCATCGGTTCACCCTGGTCAAGCGCCTGATTGGCGGCGCGGCCATTGACGCCGTTGGCCAACCCTTGCCCTCCAATACGCTGGCCAGCTGCCGAGCGGCTGATGCAATCCTGCTTGGCGCGGTTGGCGGGCCAAAGTGGGACGATCCCGACGCTTCGGTGCGTCCCGAACAGGGCCTTCTGCAGCTGCGCCAGGCGCTTGGCCTGTTCGCCAATTTGCGACCGGTCAAGCCGCATCCCGCCTTGTACGATGCCAGTCCGATCCGGCCGGAGCGGCTGGCGGGCGTGGACTTGATGGTTGTGCGGGAGTTGACCGGTGGATTGTATTTCGGCCGAAAGCTGGAAATGGCCGATACGGCCGAAGACGTTTGTCGTTACAGTCGTGCCGAAATAGAGCGAGTTGTTCGACAGGCCGCATCGCTGGCACGTCGGCGGCGCCGTCGGTTGACGCTGGTCGACAAGGCCAATGTCCTGGCCACGTCTCGCCTGTGGCGCAAGGTCACCCAGTCGCTGATCGCCCGGGAATTTCCCGATGTGGAACTGGACATCTTGCTGGTGGATGCGGCTGCCATGCATCTGTTGTCCCGACCTTCAGACTTCGATGTGTTGGTGACCGAGAACCTGTTCGGCGACATCCTGACCGATGAAGCGGCCATGCTGACCGGCTCGCTGGGCTTGCTGCCCTCGGCTTCGCTGGGTGACGCCGGTCCGGGGTTGTATGAGCCCATTCACGGTTCTGCTCCCGACCTGGCCGGCCAGGATTGCGCCAACCCCTTTGCCATGCTGCTGTCGCTGGCCATGATGCTGGACCATTCGCTGGGCCTGGTAGACGAGGCCCGGTTGCTCGAGTCGGCCGTTGACCGATGCATTGAGTCGGGCCAGACCACCGTGGATGTGGGCGGTCGGCTGGGCACACGGGCCGCCGGCGCTGCTGTTCGAGCTGAACTGGACCGTCAGCTTGACCAGCGATACGGGCGCGGCCAGCCTGCCGCGCTGAGCGCCTGATGCGTCGCGCGAGTTCCTGACGATGGACATTGCCGACCTTTTCGCCCGGGTGGTGGCGGCACCGGTTCACCACGTGGCTGAGGAAACCGCGCTGCAGCGGGCCAGTCTGTTGTCCGACAAATTGGGCTGCCAGGTCTGGCTCAAGCGTGAGGATTTGCAGCCGGTATTTTCGTTCAAATTGCGCGGTGCCTATGCCCGTATGAGCCGCATGTGCCCCGAAGAACGTCGGCAGGGCGTGGTTGCAGCCAGCGCCGGCAACCATGCCCAGGGCGTGGCGCTGGCGGCGCAGCGCCTCGGCATGCGGGCCTGTCTGGTCATGCCGAGGACAACGCCGGGCATCAAGGTTGAGGCGGTACGCCGCCTCGGTGCCCAGGTCATTCTGGACGGTGATGCCTTTGATGCTGCCGAGGCCAGGGCGCGATTGGAATGCGAACAGCGCGGTGCGGTCTACATCCACCCGTTCGATGATCCGGACGTCATTGCCGGCCAAGGGACGGTGGCGCTGGAGCTTTTGCGACAGCTACCGCAGCGCCCGGACGCGGTCTTCATTCCGGTGGGCGGTGGCGGTTTGCTGGCCGGTATGGCCGCCGTCATCAAGACGGTCTCGCCGACGACCCGCGTGATTGGTGTCGAGCCGGACGGTGCGGCCAGTTTCGCGGCGGCACTGCGTGCCGGGCAGCCGGTGGATATTGGTCCTGTCAATCTGTTCGCCGATGGCGTGGCCGTGCGACGGGTGGGCGCGTGGCCGTTCCGATTGGCTGCGCCGCTGGTCGACGAGATGCTTGCCGTCAGCGTTGATGAAATTTGCTCCAGTGTTCATGATGTTTTCCTAGACACGCGCGCAGTCATTGAACCGGCGGGCGCCCTGGCCTTGGCGGGTTTGTCCCGATATCGTCGCCAGGGCGGGGAGGGCGACTGCCTGGTCGCCGTCAATTCCGGGGCCAATATCGGGCTGGAACGCATTGCCCATGTGGTTGAGCGCGCCGAGATTGGCGCCGGTCGCGAGGTGTTGTTTGCTGCCACCATTCCCGAGCGGCCAGGCAGCTTCCTGGACTTTTGCCGGTCGCTTGGGCAGCCCGAGCTGACCGAGTTCAACTATCGCCATGGCTCTACCGAGTGCGCCCAGGTGTTTGTCGGGTTGCGGCTGACCAACGGGCGCGGCCACCGTGAAGCGCTTTATCAACGCCTTCGCCAGACCGGTTACGACGTGGTTGATCTGACCGACAACGAGCTGGCCCGTGACCATCTTCGCCACCTGGTGGGAGGCGCTTGTCCGGCCAGCCTGCCGGAGCATTTCTATCGCTTCCGCTTTCCGGAGCGCCCGGGCGCACTGGAAGCGTTTCTGGCGGAGTTGCGCGGGCGCTGGTCCATCAGTCTCTTTCACTACCGCAACCACGGGGCAGCGTACGGTCGAGTCCTGGCCGGGTTCCTGGTGCCCGAAGCCGAGCACGCTCAGTTTCTGGCGTTTCTGAATGCGACCACCTATCCGTGGGAGCCCGTCGATGACCCGACGCTGAAACGCTTCATTGGCCAGGCAAGGCCGGTTCTGCGCGAGGGTCATAAAGACCGCCTGCCACTGATCTGACCTGCCAGGACCTTTGAATACGAAGGTCTTGGGTAGCGACGGTAACCACGCGAGCGTAGCCGTTGGATGGCGCTTGCATGGCGCTTGCGATTCAGGGCACTATCGACGGCAAACGGGAGGAAGGCGATGAACCAATCAACCGACAAGAACCCGTCAGAATTGCCCTTCCTGGCACCGTGCCGCGACTTGACGCCGGCTGCGCCATGGCGCTGGCTGCGCCTGGGTTGGGCCGACCTTCGAGCTGCGCCGCGACAAAGCCTGGGTTTTGGCCTGCTGATGGTTCTTCTTAGCTGGCTGATCAGCCTGGCTGCCTGGAAGTTTGGCAATGTCGGACTCTACCTGGGCCTGGTTTCGGGTTTCGTCTTTGTCGGGCCGTGGCTGGCGTTGACGCTATATGCCGTATCGCGTCGTCTCGAACTGGACCAGCCGGTGAGCATGCTGGGCGCGATGCGAGACGCCGCAAAGGCGGTGCGCTCGGCCCTGGTGTTTGCCGTCATTCTGGTCATTGTGCTGCTGGTCTGGGCGCGAGCCGCCAACACCATGTACATCTTCTTCCCTGATACCAGCGAGCCGGCCCTGCGCGATCTGGCCTTGTTCCTCAGTGCCGGCAGTGCGGTCGGGGCCCTGTTCAGCCTGGTCGTATTCGCCGTCAGCGCCTTCAGCCTGCCGATGTTGATGGACCGCGAGGCCGATGCCGTGACGGCAGTCATCAGCAGCGTCCATGCGGTGCTGAGAAACAAGCTGACACTGCTGGTCTGGGCAGTGATCATTGTGGCAGCGATCGGGTTGTCAGCGCTGACCGCCTGGCTGGCGTTTTTGGTGATCATGCCGCTGCTGGGCCATGCCACCTGGCACGCCTATCGCGAAACCATCGATTCCAGCGATTGGCCGCCACTGGCACTGGATTGAGCCGGGTCCGATCAGGCGTGGTGCGGCCGACGAAAGTATGAGTCAGCCCGCGCTCAGCGTGGATGCGTCATCATTGCCGGTTATGAGATAATCAAACGTTTGAAACATACGCTTTCGTACTGGCAGCCGGCCAAGAAGCCTCGCAGCAACGGCACGCCGCCAGACGACTCGTCTGAATTTCCACCTTTATCTAGCCAAGGAGAGTTCCGGTGGCCGAGCGCAAACTGACCCTGACTGATTCCGAATCCGGTAAAACCCTGGATCTGCCGGTGGTATCCGGCACCGAGGGTGACCCGACCATCGACATCAGCCGCCTGCACCCCGAACTCGGGCTGTTTACCTTCGACCCCGGTTACGGGGCCACGGCCAGCTGCAAGAGCGATATCACCTATATCGACGGCGGCGAAGGCATCCTGCGCTACCGCGGTTACCCGATCGAGCAACTGGCCGAAAAATCGAGCTTCCTCGAAGTGGCCTACCTGCTGCTGTACGGCGAGCTGCCCAAGGACACCGAGTTCGCCCGTTTCGAGCGTGATATCACCTATCACACCATGGTCCACGAGCGCATCAACAGCTTCATGGACGGCTTCCACTACGACGCCCACCCGATGGCCATCCTGTCGGGCGTGGTGGCCTCAATGGCCGGGTTCTACCACGACAAGCTCGATGTCAACGACCCCGAGCAGCGCGATCTGGCCGCCAAGCGCCTGATTGCCAAGATGCCGACCATTGCGGCCGCCGCTTACCGTCACTCCATGGGCTGGCCGAACGCCTACCCGAGCAATTCGCTGAATTACTCCGAGCGTTTCCTGCACATGATGTTCTCGGTGCCGGCCGAGAACTACGAGGTCAACCCGGTGGCCGCCAAGGCGCTGGACTTGCTGTTCATCCTGCACGCCGATCACGAGCAGAACGCCTCGACATCGACCGTTCGCCTGGTCGGTTCAACGGGCGCCAACCCCTACGCCTGCACCGCGGCCGGCATTGCCGCGCTGTGGGGCCCGGCCCACGGTGGCGCCAACGAGGCGGTCCTGAACATGCTCAACCAGATTGGTGATGTCAGCCGCGTCGGTGAGTTCGTCAAGAAGGCCAAGGACAAGAACGACCCCTTCCGCCTGATGGGCTTCGGCCACCGCGTGTACAAGAATTTCGACCCGCGCGCGACCATCATCCGCAAGGCCTGCCACGAAGTGCTCGACGAACTGGGCATCAAGGATCCGCTGCTGGACCTGGCCATGGAGCTCGAAAAGATCGCCCTGGAAGACGACTACTTCGTGCAGCGCAAACTGTACCCGAACGTCGATTTCTACTCGGGCATCATCTACAAGGCCCTGGGTATTCCGACCAGCATGTTCACCGCCATGTTCGCCATCGGCCGGACGGTCGGCTGGGTCAGCCAGTGGCTGGAGCAGTCTGCTACCCCACACCGCATCGGCCGCCCGCGCCAGGTCTACACGGGTGCGGCGGAACGGGATTATGTTTCGATTGACCAGCGCTGACGCGCTGGTCAATCGCTAGAGAGGGAAGACGGGAGAAGGGAGACGGGAGAAGGAAGACGCCGCCTTGTTATCCCGGAATTGCGCAGCGATATCCGGGAACTCAGACTTGCGGTTGGCAGGTTCGTCGATTGCAGAGAATCTAAGTTCCCGGCTCTCCCCTCCCATCTTCCGTCTCCCTTCTCCCTTCTCCCGTCTCCCTTAACAATCAATACCCCGGCAACGTCGGCCCGTCCAGGAACAGGTCGGGCAACAACGGTGCGCCCGGTTTGACCGCGTATTGATCCAGATCGGTCACGCCGGCCCGGGTCAGCGCTTCGTCGTCGATGAAGAAGTTGCCGGTCACCGCTTTTGCCGGCTGGCTCAGTATCCACTGGGCGGCATCGGCCATGATCTCGGGCTTGCGGCAGTGCTCGGGTTTCACCGCATCGCCCAGCATGGCCAGGGCCGCGGTGGCGATCACGGTTCTTGGCCACAAGGCATTGACGGCAATGCCATCTTTTCGGAATTCTTCGGCCATGCCCAGTACGCACAGGCTCATGCCGTACTTGGCCATGGTGTAGGCCACGTGCGGGGCGAACCATTTCTTGTCCATGTTCAGCGGCGGTGACAGATTCAGAATGTGCGGGTTGTCGGCCTGGCGCAGGTAGGGCAGGGCGGCCTGCGAGCAGACGAATGTGCCGCGAACGTTTACCCCGAACATCAGGTCGAAGCGTTTCATCGGAACCTGGTCGGTAGGTGCCAGGTAAATGGCGGAGGCGTTATTGACCAGGATGTCGATGCCGCCAAAGTGCTCGGCCGCCCGGGCCATCGCCGTGGCGACGGCGTCTTCATCGCGGATGTCGAGCTTCATCGCCAGGGCGCGCCCGCCGGCAGCTTCCACTTCGGCGGCGGCATCGTGAATGGTGCCGGGCAGCTTGGGGTGCTTGCGATCGGTTTTGGCGGCGATGATGAGGTTGGCGCCATCCGCAGCTGCTCGCAGCGCGATGGCCTTGCCAATGCCGCGAGACGCGCCGGTAATGAACAGGGTTTTGCCCTTAAGTGTCTGGGTCATGGATTGCGTGAACTCCAAGAAAAGATTTCAAGGCATTATGCTACCCGCTGGTGAAGCATTCCAACGGCTCCGGGCGGTGACATGAATGGATAACGGGCTCCTGGGCGCGATCGTCGAGTTTGCCGAATCCAACACCGGTTGGCTGGTTGTTCTGGCCTTTGTTTTTGCCTTTCTGGAATCGCTGGCTCTCGTCGGCATCCTGGTGCCGGGCATCGTGCTGCTGTTTCTTGTTGGCGCGGTCATCGGTATGGATGCCGCGCTGTTTCTGGCCTGCTGGCTGGCCGCCTCAGGGGGTGCTCTGCTGGGCGATGGGGTGAGCTACTGGCTGGGCGCACGCTTCCGCCACCGCATCCCGGGCCTCTGGCCGCTCAGTCGTCGCCCGGATCTTTTGACGGCAGGACAGTTGATGTTTGCCCGTCACGGCGGCAAGGCGGTGTTCATTGGCCGCTTCATCGGCCCGATTCGCCCGGTTATTCCGCTGGTGGCCGGCATGATGACGCTGCGCCCGGCCACCTTTATGGCCTTTGCCGTGCCTGCCTGCATTCTGTGGGCGCCGTTGTACTTGCTGCCCGGCATGGTATTCGGGGCCTCGCTGGAACTGGCCGCCGAGTTTGCCGGTCGCCTGGCGGTGCTCTTGCTGATTACCGTGATGGGCGTTTGGCTGGTGCTGTGGCTGACGCGGCTGGTCTATGGCTTCACCGCCCGCCGCAGCGCCTGGTGGATGCGGGGCCTGATTCGCTGGAGCAGCGAGAGCCGGCTTCTCGGTCGACTGTTTCAGCCCTTGCTGGACCCGCGCGGCCGTGAAGTGATTTCGGTCGCCATGTTGGGACTGTTGTTGCTAGTCTCGTTTACCGTTCTGGTCGGCGCCCTGATTGCCGCCCCGTTTGCCAGTGCTACCTGGGACGCCGAGCAGCAGATGGCCGGCTGGGCAGCCAGCTTGCGCAACCACTTTGCCGACCCCTTCTTTGTTGCCCTGAGCCTGGCCGCAGAACGTCCGGCCCTGGGCCTGTTGGCCACGGGCCTGCTGGTGTTGCTGCTGGTCATTCGCCGTTACAAGGCCGCCTGGCACTGGCTGGTGCTGTCCCTGGGCGGCTTCCTCCTTATCGAGGGGCTGCACGCGCTGATGGGCCTGCTGGTCGACAAGCCCAGCTTCATGCCGACCATTGGCGAGGTGCCGCACCGGGGATTTGCCATGGCAACCATGGTCTTCGGCTTCTTTGCCGTCATGCTGGCCAAGGATCTGGAGCCGCGACGCCGCAAATGGCCTTATCTGTTTTCATCGGCGGTGCTTAGCCTGGCCGGCTTCGCTCACGTTTACCTGGGTCTGGCCTCCGTGACAGGTTTGCTGGCAGCCTTGGCTTTGGGACTGGCCTGGGTCGCCCTGCTCGGCATTGCCTATCGCCAGCGAGCCCCACGTCGGCGTCGGCCGCTGGGCTTGGCCCTCGCTTTCTATGCCTTGTTCGTCGTGATTGCCGTGGCCCAGGTGCCAACGGCCTACGATGGACGTGCCGACCTTGCCCGTCCTGCCCAGCCGGAGCGGTTATTGGCACCGGCTGATTGGGTGCTGTCAGACTGGCAGCGCCTGCCTGACCGCGTCAGCCGCATCGGTCGGCCAGAGCGAACGCGCTTTGATGTCCAGATTGCCGGTGAATTGCAGACGCTTAAGTCCGCGCTTGAAGCTGCGGACTGGGAGCCAACCGGGCGATCGGACAGCGGCGCACTGTTGTCACTGCTGGTGTCGCGTCCAACGGTCGATGAGCTGCCTCATCTCAGCCGCGATTTCGGCGGTCTTCCGGAAGCCTTGATGATGCGCAGGGTCGATCAGGATGGCCGGGTGTTCCTGTTACGACTCTGGTTTTCGGGTGGTCGGCTGGCAGAATCCGGCTCGCCGATCTGGCTGGGTCAGCTGCGGCAGGTAAAGCCCCAATCCGGGTTGATCCTGGTCCGATGGATTGAGGTCGACGCCGGGCGGGAGGCCGCTGGCCAGGCGCTGGAGGAGGCCTTGTTTCAATGGCTTAACCGACGGCAAGGCGATTCATCGGCGATTTACGCCGACCCCTCACTGCGACCGCCTTCGCCGTCCTCACTCTGAAGATTGTGTTCGACGATAGCCATGATGGCGTCGAGGCGCTGCTCCGGATGGGTCATCTCCAGTAAATTCTGGGCCCGCGGTCGATCAATAGGCAGCACTGACGCCAGGCCCAGCCCGAGGCTGATCGCATCGTCGGCATCGGCATCGATTTGCCCGGCCAGTTCCTGGTGTTGCTGAATTTCGCGCATCAGCGACTGCAACGCCGCGTGGTGAGCCGAAATGGCGGCCGCCGGCTGATCCTTGAGCCACTCGACCTCGCCAATGAGCAAGCCGTTGTCGCGAGCGCGAGTAGCCTGGATGCGAAAGCGCCGTTGCCCGCGGCATTCTATGCCCAGCAGGCCGTCCTCCAGCATGGAGAAATCTTCAATGGTGGCTTCGGTGCCAACCAGCGCGTGCCCGTGGCCGCTCTCCGACGTGGTGTCCATCCGCCAGACCACGCCAAAGCCGGTCTGGTTGCGCATGCACTCGCGCACCATGTCGATGTAGCGCGATTCGAAAATCCTCAGCGGCAGGCGCGCACCAGGAAACAGCACCAGGTTGAGTGGAAATAGTGGAAGTGTCTCAGTCATGCTTTAAACCTACCACCGCAAGACTCGTTTTTGCGCAAAGACGCGGAGCGTTTCTTGATCGGTTGAAGTGGCCGGCGGCGAGTGGTGCCGGCTGCTGGCGGGCGCTGGCGCTATCCGGCGGTGTCGATTCTGCGAATTCAAGGGAGCTTGGGTGCCAACGAATACCATCGAGGCCATTGAGTGCTCTGCGGTTTCAGGGTGGGTCCCGGGCGCCTGAAACGGCTGAAACATCGTGCCCGCCGCCGCGCGCCAGCGCTCGCCATCAGCCAACACCACTCCCCGCTGATGGTTTAGGGGGAAGGTCGGGTTTTGCCCCCTGCAATCTTTCAGCCTGCTGCAGCTGGCGCCACCGGATGCTCGGCGCTATCGACTAGCACCCAGCGCTTCGCGCGGCCTGTGGGGTTTGATCCCAGTCAGGCGTGTTTTTCCTTCAGTCCGTCGACAAAGCGCGTGGGCGCGTTGCCAAAGCCCTTGTTGCTCATGAACAGCACGTGGTCGCCCGGTTTGGCCGCATCCAGCAGGTCCTGGATCAGGTTGCTGGTCTGGCGACGCGGGCGTCCGGCACCGTCCAGCTTCGACAAAATCGCCAGCGGGTCCCAGTCCATCGCTTCGGAGGTTTTCAGCCAGACATGATCGGCCGGCACCAGCGCGGCAGGCAGATCGTCTGCATGATGGCCCGCGCGCATGGTGTTGCTGGCCGGTTCCAGAGCCACCAGGATCCGGGCGCTGCCCACACTTCGCCGCAATCCTTCGAGGGTCAGTCGAATGGCAGTTGGATGGTGGGCGAAATCGTCATACACCCGAATGCCGTTGACCTCGGCAAGCAACTCCATGCGTCGCTTGACGCTCTGGAAGGTTTCCAGCGCGCCAATGGCCGCAATTGGATCGACGCCCACGGCCGCCGCCGCGCTGACCGCAGCCAGTGCATTGAGCGCGTTGTGTCGACCACTAAGTGGCCATTCGAGCTGGGCCAATTCTTCGTTTTGATGGAAGAAAGCCAGTTTGCGGGCACCTGGCTCAAGCAGTTTGACCTGCCAGTCGGCATCCTGGCCATCGTCCAGATCAAAGCCGGTGGTGGGTGTCCAGCAGCCACGCTCGAGCACGTCGCGCAGGGCGCCGTCGCCCTGGTTGAGGATGATCTGGCCGTTGCCGGGAATGGTGCGCACGAGGTGATGAAACTGAGTCTGGATGGCCTTCAGGTCCGGATAAATATCGGCGTGGTCGAACTCCAGGTTGTTCAGTACCGCAATCTGTGGTCGGTAATGCACGAACTTGGCCCGCTTGTCGAAAAAGGCGGTGTCGTACTCGTCGGCCTCAATAACGAATACGTCGCCGCCGGCTCGAGCCGAGACACCGAAGTTCAGCGGCAAGCCGCCAATCAGAAAGCCCGGCTCCAGCCCGGCCTGGTCGAGAATCCAGGCCAGCATGCTGGCGGTGGTGGTCTTGCCATGCGTGCCAGCCACCGCCAGTACCCGCCGCCCGGCCAGGTAGTTCTCGCCGAGCCAGCGCGGACCGCTGGTGAAGGGGATTCGCGCGTTCAGCACGGCTTCGACGGCCGGGTTGCCGCGGGCCAGGGCGTTGCCAATCAGCACCAGGTCGGGCCGCGGTTCCAGTTGGGCCGGGTCCCAGCCCTCGGTCAGGGTGATGCCCAAGGCTTCGAGCTGATCGCTCATTGGTGGGTAGACGTTCAGGTCTGACCCGGTGACCTCATGGCCATCGGCCTTGGCCAGCGCGGCCAGGCCGCCCATGAACGTGCCGCAAATACCCAGAATGTGAATCTTCAAAACGGACCTGCCAGGGTTGATATGGTGAAAACAGAAATGGCGAACAGGGTGACGGCCAGCGCCAGACCGGCAGCAAAGCTCACCTCGAGCGCGTGCCGCCAAATGTGGGCGTCAACCGAGAACGACCAGAAAAACGCCAGCAGCATCAGCAACGCCGCCGGTCCGGAGGCTTGTCCCGAACCGCTCAGATTGATGGGCAGCGTCAGCAGCGAGAGAAGTGCGCTGGTGCCAAACAGGGCGCTCAACGTTTGTGGCCAGCGGGCCAGGTGGCCGCGCAGGCCCAGTACAATGCGCGACAGCACAATCGGTAGCGCCACGGCCAGCAGCAACACCAGCGGTAGCTGGGCTGGCGTTTCGCCAGCGGTCAGGCTGATCGTGGTGACAGCCAGATAGGCCAGCACGCAAAGCACCACGACGTTGGACCCGGCCGGCAGATCCTGCGGGCCGAGTTTCAGCATCACGATGGCCGCCAGCCTGGAAAACAGATTCAGCACGAGACGTTCAACATGGTCGAAAAGTCCTCCCCATCAGGGCCCGAAGATGCCCCGTTCACCGGCGAGATCAGGCAACGGCTTGATCTGACCGGCGCATTATGCCCGCTTCCGGTGGTCAAGGCGCGAGCGGCTTTGCGCAGCATGGTGCCCGGCGAACTGCTGGAGCTGATCGTGACCGACCCGCTGGCAGAACTGGACTTGACCATTTTTTGTGATCAGACCGGGCATGAGCTGGTCAGCTGCCAGCCTGTGAATGGCACCGAGGCCATGCGCGTCCTGATACGGGCGGGACAACGCCCGCCCGCCAATACGATTTAATCCAGCGCGTTCTGGAGGCGCTGGTTGATTTCCTCGATGGTGCCAACGCCATCGATATCCACCAGGATGCCCTTGGCGCGATAGTGGTCGGCCACCGGGGCGGTTTGCTCGCGATAAACGGCCAGCCGGTTGCGAACCACCTCTTCGGTGTCGTCGGAACGACCTTCCATTTCGGCCCGCTTGGCCAGGCGCTGGACGATTTGTTCTTCGTCAACCATCAGCGCCAGCGCTTTTTGGACCGGGCGGTTCAATGAACCCAGCACCTGGTCCAGCGCTTCGGCCTGGGCCAGGTTGCGTGGATAGCCGTCAAGGATGTAGCCCTTGGCGGTGTCGTCCGAGGCCATTCTTTCTTCGATCAGGCCAAGTACCAGCTCGTCCGAGACCAGTTCGCCCGCGTCCATGGCGGCTTTGGCCTGAAGGCCCAGCGGGGTCTTGGCGGCAACCGCTGCCCTGAGCAGCTCGCCGGTCGAGATATGGGGAACGCCAAGGCGTTCTTTCAAAAGGGTGGCCTGGGTGCCCTTGCCCGATCCGGGAGGGCCAAGAAATACGATACGCATGGTGGGGTGCCGCTGCTCCGCGCGAAAGTTATCAAACTGTCAAAAGTACTTGCGAAGCTCGGTGGTGTCAAATGCTTACTAGTACCTGCATAAGTATTGCCACATTCAGCTTGTCTCTCGGCGTTTGTGGCAAGGCGTCGGCGCGCCAGTGTAGCCACCCTACATCAAGCGCCGAGAACGCAGTCCACGGACGCCGAGAGGCAAGCCCGAGGGGGCTCCTGACGAATCCGCCTGCGGCGTTAAAGTGGCTCGACGTAGAACAACTATGCCTTCGCCACTTTGCCTTGCAGGCGAATCCGTCAGGAGCCCTGAATGAGGCAATACTTATGC
>PWYW01000034.1 GCA_003567685.1 Gammaproteobacteria bacterium | reverse complement strand
CCTCGTATCCACGAGCGCCGCGAGCGGCGTCCGGCTGACCTGTTCAAGGTTGAACAGCTGGAGCTGGAGTTTGCCAATGGCGAGCGCCGAACCTATGAACGGCTGCTCAGCCGCGGCCTGGGTGCGGTCATCGTGGTTGCCTTGATTGACGATGACCATGTCCTGCTGATCCGCGAATACGCCTGTGGGCTCAACCAGTATGAATGGGGTTTGCCCAAGGGACGGCTCGAGCCCGGCGAAGATATTCTTGAGGGGGCCAATCGCGAGCTGCAGGAAGAGTGCGGCTATGCCGCCCGCCAGCTGCGCCGGCTGGGCCAATTGAGCCTCGCGCCAGGCTACATGACCCACGTGACCCACATCGTCCTGGCTACGGATCTCTATCCCTCCACGCTGCCCGGCGACGAGCCCGAACCTCCCGAGGTGGTTCGCTGGCCAATGGCAGACCTGGCCGAACTGGTCAGACGTCCTGATTGCACCGAAGGCCGCAGCATCGCGGCACTTTACGTGGCCCGCGACCTGAAAGACCGGATTTAATCCGACCTGATTACCTAGAGAACTCAGCCATCGATGCGGACCCCTGGATTTCAGGGGCCGGCGGCGAGCGGCGCCGGCTGCTGGCGAGCGCTGTCGCTATCCGGCGGCGTCAATTCTGCGGGTTCAAGGGAGCCTGGTTGCCAATGAATTCCGTCACGGCCATCAAGGTTTCGTGGTTTCTGGCTGGGTCCCGGGTGCCTGAAACAGCTGAAACACCGTGCCCGCCGCCGCGCGCCAGCGCTCGCCATCAGCCAACACCACTCCCCGCTGATGGTTAAGTGGAAAAGGCGGGTTCGCCCCCTGCGATCTTTCAGCCTGCTGCACCTGGCGCCACCGGATGCCCGGGGCCTCTACAGGCGCCAAATTTCCTGGCAGAATTCATCAGACATGTGGCCACCGCAATGGCTGAGTCATCGACGTAATCAGGTAATCCGACGGTCCAGAGGGGCCGGGCTCAAAACGGCTTGACGACCACCAGAATCACGATCCCGATCAGGAAGACCGCTGGCACCTCGTTGAAAATCCGGTACCAGCGCGAGCCGTGACGGTTTTCACCGCGGGCGAAGGTCTTGACCAGCACCGACAGCCACAGGTGGTATCCGATCAGCCCGGCGACCAGCGTCAGCTTGGCATGCATCCAGCCCTGGCTCAGGTAACCGGGCATCGACAGCAGCAGCCAAAGGCCCAAACCCACGGCCAGCGCCCCGCCAATGTGGGTGATGCCCATCAGGCGACGCTGCATGACCAGCAGCAACTCGAAGCGCGAACCGCTCGGGTTCTCGGCCGCATAGACAAACAAACGCGGTAGATAGAACAGCCCGGCAAACCAGGTCACGACGAAGATGATGTGAAAGGCTTCCAGCCAGAGCATGGTGGTGTTCCTCAGCGATTCGGGTCGGAGATAGTTTACTAAGACCTTCGTCGAAGGTCTTAGTACGTGCGGAGTGGGCAACGTCATGAACTGTTCTGCCGGGCCGCCAACTTGACGCATGTGGTGCGGGCAGGGTATAAACCCAACGCGCTTTACAAAAAACTCACAAAAAAACCCGAAAAGATCAATAACAAGGCGCACCACCATCCGGTTTGGGGCATGTCGATTGGAGCGGTCCAGCTAGTGGCCGCTTTTTTTTATGGGGCTTCAATGAGGCTTGATTGCCCCGATTTGCGGCACAATCTAGAATTGTGAAAGCAGCGCGCAACTTGCACGAGTTCCGCGCGGTCAGATGGTGTGTTTCGGCACCGTCACGATACAACCAGGAGGTGCGCACCCATGACGTTCGCCAACGACCCACTGCTGTTCACTGCTGCCGCGGCCAGCAAGGTTCGGGAGTTGATTCTCGAAGAAGGCAATCCGGCGCTCAAACTTCGCGTCTACATTACCGGCGGGGGCTGCTCCGGCTTTCAGTACGGCTTCAGCTTCGACGAAAAAAGCGATGATGGCGATATTGAAGTCATTCGCGACGATGTCAGTCTGGTTGTCGATCCGCTGAGTTTCCAGTACCTCGAGGGCGCTGAAGTGGACTACAGTGAAAGCCTGCAGGGCGCCCGTTTCGTCATCCGAAACCCCAATGCTGCAACCACTTGCGGTTGCGGTTCCTCCTTCGGCCTGGCCTGACAAGGGCCTTGGCTGACCCTGGCGAGAGCCTGACTGGCCCATGACAATCGTCATTGTGCTGCTTGGGCTGTTGATCAGCCACTTCTTCTTTCGCATCAAGCGATTTCGTGATTTTCGCTGGCTTACCCGTCTGATCAGCCGGCTGCGCGCGCGCTGGCCGGGCGTGGAATGGTTGGCCCTGGCGGTCGTTCTATTGATGGCCCCATTATTGGCATGGCTGGGCGGAGCGGTCATGGGGTTTTGGCTGGGGTTGCCCGGGTGGTTCCTGTTCAGTCTGCTGGTATTGCTTTACACCCTTGGGCCACGTGACCTGGATCGTGACGTGGAGGCCCTGCGCGCTGAGGGCGAAGCTCACATTGACCCGGCCCTGGTTTTGCGAGCGCGTCGTTCCATGCGCCTTGCTGCCGATTCTAACGGTGTCGCGGCGGGCGCCGCGGTCTTGCATGCGGCGCTGTCGCGGTGGTTCGGCATCCTGTTCTGGTTCGTGGTGCTTGGCCCGACCGGTGCCTTGTTGTACCGCTTTAACCGCGCTGCGTTGCAGATCGATGGTTTGACCAAAGCAGAGATTGGCTGGCTGGTCCGGCTCCGGCTGGTTCTGGACTGGCCGACATTGGTTCTGACGGTACTGGCTGCCGGGCTGTGCGGTGATCTGGATCGTGTCAACCAGGCCCGCAAACGCTATGCCGAGGTGCAACCAGGGTTCTGGTTATGGCCATCCCTGCTCGACAGGACGGCCGAAGCCTTTGTGCCGCCAGAAGTCGATCAGCGACAGGGCTTGCTGCTTGGACATCAGATGGTATGGCGTATGCTGATGCTGTGGCTGGTGGTGATGAGCCTGATGCTGCTTGCCGGTTGGCTGGTTTGAAACCGGATCTATTAAACCGGCAACCTGTTTGGTTGCCGGGTCAAAAATACATAGCAACAGCGCCTCAAGGCGCGATCGCAACAAGGAGAGGAAAGTCATGACATGGAAGCTGCTCAGCGCGGCTGCGCTACTGCCGTTGGCCGGCGCGGCAATGGCCGCCGAACAATGGATCCACTGTGGGGATGTGATTGATGTGGACCAGGGCCGTTCGCTTGGTCCGACCACTGTGGTGATTCAAGGCGGGCATTTCGGGCGTTTGCTCGACGGCCATGCTCAACCGGACGACGGCATGGAGTTGATTGACCTTTCCAGTTTGAGTTGCCTGCCTGGATTGATGGACATGCATACGCACCTGTCGTTCGAGTCGTCACCGGGAGCCTATATCGAGCGATTCACCTTGAATGAGGGCGACATCGCGCTTCGCGGAGCGCATTTCGCTGCCACCACCCTGACGGCAGGTTTTACCACCGTGCGGGATCTGGGCGACAGCTTCAACGTGTCGATTGCGCTGCGCGAGGCGATCAGCGCCGGCCTGGTTGACGGACCGCGTGTCTTTACCGCCGCAAAGTCCCTGGCCACTACCGGCGGCCATGCGGATCCGACCAATGCCTGGCGTCGTGACCTGGCCGGCGACCCCGGGCCGCGCGACGGCGTCATCAACAGCGAATCCGACGCTCGCAGGGCCGTTCGCCAGCGTTACAAGGACGGTGCCGATCTGATCAAGATCACCGCCACCGGCGGCGTCTTGAGCGTAGCTCGCAGCGGACAAAATCCGCAGTTCACCATCGAGGAACTTACCGCCGTGGTTGATATTGCGCGCGACTATGACATGCACGTCGCCGCCCACGCCCACGGTACCGAGGGCATGCGCCGAGCCATCCTGGCTGGCGTGCACTCGATCGAGCACGGCACCTACATGACCGACGAGATCATCGCGCTGATGATTGAACACGACACCTGGTACGTTCCAACCATTTCCGCCGGCCGCTTCGTCGCCGAGATGGCCGAAATCGACGGTTACTTCCCACCGCTGGTGGCGGCCAAGGCCGCCGAGATTGGACCCCTGATTCAGGACACGTTTGCCCGAGCCCACCAGGCCGGCGTGAAAATTGCCTTCGGTACCGATTGCGGCGTCTGTCCGCATGGCAGCAATGCGCGCGAGTTCCAGTTCATGGTCGAGGCGGGCATGAGCCCGGCGGATGCGCTGAGAACCGCCACGCTTCACAGTGCCGAGCTGCTGGGCGTTGAGGGCGAGCTGGGTCAGGTCGCCCCCGGCTTTATCGCCGACATGATCGCCGTCGAGGGCAACCCGCTTGAGGATGTCGAGTCGCTGATGGACGTGCGCTTCGTGATGCGCGACGGTCAGGTGTTCATCAAGGCTGATTGATCGCTAGTGCTGGTTAACCATTGCTGGCTAAAGAATACCGCCCGGTCTTGCCGGGCGGTTTTCATTAACCCGGCAACGAAATACCTACGGTATTCGTTGCACGGCATTTGCGGCATATGTCCGCAAATGCCTTCGCTTCGCGGTCCCGGCCGTACCGGCCGGGCATTAACGCAGCAATCTATTTGATTGTTGATTGCCGCGTTAAAAGTCGGGTTTAGTCTGCGTAGCCGCTCAGCTCCATGTAACCGCGCCCGATGATCTCGGGCTGTTGATACTCGCGAACCGTCACCATTCCCTCCCAGTACGGAACCGATGCGGTCCAGCGCTGCTGGTCGAAGACGGCGTCCACCTGCCAGTCGATCCCTTCATCCGCCAGCTCGATACGCCAGGCCAGCGGCCAGCGTATGCCCTGATCGTCACGCCACCAGCGCAACGGCGTGCTGCGGAAATCCTCGTGACCAAGAATCCGGGCCGTCTGCCCATCGGCCGCCACCAGCGCGCCGGCTGAAAAACGGGTTGCCGAGCCGTCCGGATGACGCAGCCGGTACACCATCAGGTCGCGCCCGTCGTCCAGTTGCAGCGAGAACCAGTCCCAGCCGCTGACATCGTCGGCCAGTTGGCCCGACCCCCACTCGCGATCCAGCCAGGCCAGCCCGTCAACCTCGACCCATTGACCGTTCAGCCCGCGTGGTTCGGTTCGAAGCCGGCCCGACGCCGCCAGACGGGTGGCCGAATAATAGCGCGAGGCGTTGCCCCGGTCCGGCCCCTTGCGGCTGTAACCGGCGTCGCCCTGAAAGACCAGCGGGCGGGTCAGTGCCAGGTCCAGTTCAAGCCCGAAATCGTCGGTCTGCAAGTCCAGTTGCCAGCCCTGGTCAGTGGCTTCCACCGACCAGTCCCGGAGCCACCAGCGCTTGTCGGTGGCACCCGCCAGCCCGAGCGCGCCGCGGGCGAAGCGCTCTTGCTGGAAGAACCGTCCACCGCTGGCGTCGCTCATGGCCAGATGGGCCATCCAGACCTGGTCGGTTTGCCAGTCCGAGTCGAGAGCCGGTCCGCTATCCAGGGCGAAGCGAAACAGCGTGAACTGGAAACCAAAGCGCTCGCCAGTGGGCGCTGCCAGATTGCCGACGAAGTACCACCATTCGTTCTGGTACTCGGGATGGCTGCCGTGATCGCGCGGGAACTCGAACGGCACGGGGCCAGTGACCCGCCGGAAGCCTTCGCCGCTGCCGCCCAGCACGTTGCCCAGGCTGAGCTGGCCGGTGGGTGTCGCCGGCTCACGGGTCTGCCAGACCAGCCAGCCGGCCAGAATGGCCACCAGCAATGACAGGATCAACACGTCTCGTTTCATGCCCGTGCTCGCAGCATCGGTGCCGGATCGCGACGGCTGATCACCCGGGCCGGATACAGCCCGGCCAACAAGCCCGAGACCAGGGCAACCGGCAGCAACAACAACCAGACCTGCCAGGGCAGGCTGAAGGCAACGCTCCAACCAAAGGCACGCGGCTGGATGACCAGCGACAGCACCGAGTGAATCAGCAGACTGATCGGGATCGCCAGCACGGCGGCCACGGCGGCCAGACCGAGCGTTTGGCTGACGACCCAGCGGGAAAGGCCGGCCGGCGGCAGGCCGAGAGCGCGCAGCGTAGCGTAGTCGCGACGGCGCTCCAGACCCAGGGCCAGTAGGGCGCTGGTCAGGGCAATCACCGCAATGATGGCAACCAGAACGGCCAGCGCCCAGGTAATGCGAAAAGTCCGATCAAACACGGCCATGGTTTGTTCGCGTACTTGCTCGCGACGGGTCAGCTGGAAGCGGCCGGGCAGGGAATCGAGGCGACCGGTCTCGATGGCAGTCACCCCGGGCTGAAAATACAGTCCCAGGCTGTCGCGCTGATGATCATCAAACCAGCGCCGGTACATCCCGGCATCCAGCGCCAGTGCGCCCCGGTCACTGGCATAGTCGCGGTAAATGCCCAGCAGCGGGAATGATTGGACGCCATCCGGCCCAACCAGATCAACGGCCTGACCAATGGCCAGGTCGTGCCGCCTGGCCATGGCTTCGCTGGCCAGCACGCCCCGGCCTTCGCGAAAGGCGGCGAAGTCCGCTCCGTCGGTCGGCGCCAGCCAGTCAAAGCCGGCCCAGGCGGCCTCTGGTAAATCATAGGCAATCAGGCGGCGACCATCGTTCAGCGTCCGTTCGCGGGCGCTGGACAGCTCGGCCACTTCCGGCCAGTCCTGCACTGCATCGACGACGCCCTGGTCGATGATGCCGCTCTGGGCGGTCAAGTACACCGGTGCCCGGAGCAGGCGGTCAACCCAATCGTCAACGCTGGCCCGAAAGCCCAGCACCATCATGGCGATGCCCGCACTCAGTCCCAGCGCCAGGCTAAGCGCGGCCAGGGCCGGTGACAGCCGTTGGCGAGCCGACTGAAGCATGCCAAGGGCGCGCCCCAGCAGGCGTCGTTGACTCAGCCGGGCCAGCGCGCCCAGCAACCATAGGCCGACAACAGGCACCAGCAGCGCGCAGGCCGCCAGCAACAGGAACAGGGCCGCCAGCGCGGCCGGCAAGGATTCGCTGAGCAGGATCAGGCCAGAGCCGACCAGCAGCAGCGCCATGACGGGCAGGAATGGCCGCCAGCCTCGCACGCCACCCGCGGCATCCTCTTGACGACTCAACTGCCCTGGCGGGATGGCCAGCGCCCGCTTCAGCAGTCCGGCCACGCTGATCAGCGCCAGCATCAGGGTGGCCAGCCAGATCAGGCCGAGCATCATCAGCGATGGGTTCAGTGAGCGGCCGGCGACCAGGCCGTAGAGTTCGGCCAACGGCGCCCGAACCAGTCCCAGCAGGGCCTCGGATAACAGCAGGCCGGCGGCCAGGCCGATTAGCCCGCCCAGGCCAGCCAGCATCAACGTTTCGATCGACAGCAGGCGGATCAGCTGGCCCGGTGTTACCCCAACCGCTCGAAGCATGCCGATCTGGCCCTGGCGCTGAACCAGCAGGAAGGAAAAGGCCGAGTACACCACGAACAGGCCGACCAGCAAGGCCAGCAGGCTCAGTGCGGTCAGGTTGCTGCGCATGCCCTGGGTCAATCGCGCGGCGCTGTCGCGCCGGGTTTCGCTTCGGCTCAGTCTGAGTCCATCCGGAATGGCTGTTTCAAGCCGCTCGACCTGCCCGGCATCAATTTCCATCCACGACAGCTCGCCCCGGCGGCCCAGCAAATCCTGGGCAGCGGCCAGATCCATGATCAAACGATTGTCCAGCGCCGGACCGCCGTCCACCGTGCCAATCAGTGTGACCGTCAGGTCTTGCCCGGCGTGGCGAACGGTCACCGCCTCGCCGATGCTGCGCTGCAAGCTGGCCAGCGTGCGCGGACTGACCAGGGCGGCGTGGCCTTGGCCAAGCAGGGCGCCGGTGGCTGGGCCGCTGACGCGCATCGGGCCGCCATCTGCCAGGCTGAACGGGTCGAGACCCAGCAGCTCGAACGGTTCGTTGCCTATACGGACCCGGGTGTTCAACACCGGCACCAGGTCGGGCGCACTGGGATGGGCCGCCAACTGCACAAAAGCGGCTTCATCCAGCGTGCCTGAAGGCGTTTCGATGCGAACGACGTCACGGCCACTCAGCGCACTGCTGGCATCGTCGAGCGTACCCAGCAACACGTCGCGCAGCAGTAGCACCCCGGTAACGACGGCAACGCCGGCAGCAATACCGGTCAGGGCCAGCAGAAGCTGACCGGGATGGCGATAGAGAAAGCGCCGCGAGAATTGCAGCAGCAGGCGCATCAGGCCGCCTCCAGTCGTCCCAGGTGAAGGCGGGTCAGGCGATCGCAGATCTTGGCGGCCTCGCGGTCATGCGTGACCATCAGCAGGGCGCAGCCTGTGTCCCGGCATGCCTGGTCGAACAGGTCGAGGACATCCGATGCCGTTTCCTCGTCGAGGCTGCCGGTGGGCTCGTCAGCCAGCACCAGTGTCGGCTTGTGGATCAACGCCCGGGCGATTGCGACCCGCTGGCGTTCGCCGCCTGAAAGCTGCGAGGGCAGGCGTTCGAGCAGGTCGTCGAGGCCCAGCTGTCGAGCCAGCCTGCGAACTCGGTCGCTGGCCTGGCGTCGACTGTTCAGCCACAGGGCCAGCTCGATATTCTCGAACGCGGTCAGGCTGTCGATCAGATTGAAGTCCTGGAAAACCAGCCCGACATGCCGGGCGCGGTGCCGGCTCAGTGCGGGCTCGTCCAGCCTGTCAAGATCGCGGCCGGCCAGTGTTACGGTTCCGCGGTCTGGACGGTCCATTCCTGCAGCCAGGTGCAGCAAGGTGCTTTTACCCGCCCCGGAAGTTCCCATGATGGCGACACGCTCGCCCTGGTCAAGCCTGAGATCGAGACCCTTGAGAACCTCTACCTGACTGGACCCGCTGATGAAGCTGCGACCCAGGCCAATGATGTCGAGTGCAACCTCAGAGGACACGACCGAACCCGATCAATGCCGACAGCAACAGCAGGGCGATCACCACGCTGCTCAATCCGAGGCGCAACCGTCGATACCAGCCTGGATGGCCGTAGGAGCGCCACGGCTCGTCCAGTACGAGGTGCGTGGCGAACAGCACGGCAAGCCAGGCAGCGGCCCAGTGAAGCGGCATAAGAATTGATGGCCAGGCCAACAGTGCCAATGCATTGGAGGCGATCAGCATGCCGGTCTTCATCTGTTCCACGAGCAAATGCCGGAGCCACAGCGTGCCAGCCATGAAGGCCAGGATGAGCACCCCGTAGGTCACCAGCAGGGTGTTCAGCCAGTCGGGCCCGTCGAGCCAGCTGACCAGGGGCCAGACCGTGAAGGGCAAGATCCCGCCCCAACCGAGGACTCGCGCCGTTTTTATCGCTTGGGTGTTCATGACCATTCTCCCGTTTCGTTCGATCGTGGCCTTGTCCAAGGCCTTGATTTTTGCGTTCGTTCACGTTTGATTGTACGATCGTGACGTGGCGCAAGAAAAAAGCCCCTGACCGGGAGCCGTGGTCAGGGGCCATACGAACGCATCCGGAGCGGGGGAGGGAGTCAGGGCCTTGGAGGGACCGCTCCGAACACGGTTCTGAGTATCCGGGTAGGCGGTGAAGCGGTCGTGAACAATTTGGGGCACGACAGGCTGGCTGAAATGACGGTAATTCAGCCTCCGATGACCGGAAATTAGGGGTTTGCCAAGTCAGTCTTTGCTGTGGTAGGATTACCACCAATCTTGGTATTCCCGCAACGCGTGCGAGAAACCAGGATCGCAGGGCGCGAAGCGAGGTACATCACTCCGACCAATTGCCCCTCCCTGACAAGGGGAGGGGTTTTTTTTCGCCCACATCGCGCCCATGTACCGACTTTGCTCGTCAACCAGGTAGTCAGCTCATGTTTGTCAATATGCTCAAAGCCAAGATTCATCGGGCCACCGTCACCCGCGTCGAGCTTCATTACGAAGGTTCATGCGCCATCGATGAGGCGCTCCTGGAAGCGGCCGGTATCCGTGAGTATGAGCAAATTCACATCTATAACATCAACAACGGAGAGCGCTTCGTGACCTACGCGATCAGGGCCGAGCGCAACAGTGGTGTCATCAGCGTCAACGGCGCTGCTGCTCACAAGGCCTCCGAGGGCGACCTGATCATCATTGCAGCCTACGCGGGCATGGAACAGGCCGAGGCCGACCGATACGCGCCGCGGCTTGTCTATCCGGATGAGCACAATGTCATCCAGCGAACAGCTGGATCGATACCCGCACAGGCTGCTTGAGCAGGGCGGCTTCGAACACTAGGAGGGGTGGTTTGTTGCAAAAAAACAACACCCCCGCCGTTGCCGATCTTTTCAAAAAGGACCCTGATCGCGGGAAGCGATTTCGGTCGTCTGGTGGTGGGTGGACGCTTGACCTGGCCGGATTGCCAATCAATGACCGGGCGCTGCAGGCGCTGGACAACGAATTCGCCGGCGCTGATGCGGATGCCGCGATCGAGCGCTTGTTCGGCGGATTGACGGTCAATCCAAGCGAGGATCGCCCGGCATTGCATATGGCGCTGCGCGCCCCTGACCCAGGGCGGTATCCGGATGCCGACCCGGATCGTCGATTACTGGCTGATCGTGACGCGTTTCTGGCGCTTGCCAGGCAATGGTTTGACGGCTCATCGGGCTACCGCGACATCATTCATATCGGCGTTGGTGGTTCTGCCCTTGGGCCCAGATTGGTCGCCGATGCCTTGAGTTCGGACCATTCCGCCGTCAAGGTTCACTGGCAGTCCACACTCAACTCCCGTCGATTGAAATCACTGCTGCAAGGCTTGAACCGGCGCACTACGGCGTTGGTGCTTGCCTCGAAATCCATGCTGACCGAAGAGAGCCTGGTCATGGCGGATGAAGTAATGACCTGGATGGGTGATCAGGCGGCAGATCATTGCTGGGCAGCCACGGCTTCGCCATCAAGGGCCGTTGAACGGGGTCTGCGTGCTGATCATGTTCTCCCCTTTCCTGATTGGACGGGCGGTCGCTATTCGCTTTGGTCCTCGGTGGGTGTGAGTGCCGCCGCAGCCATTGGTCCGGATGCCTTCCGCGATTTACTGGCAGGAGCCGCCGACGCCGATCATGATTTCCAGGCGCCTGATCAACGATCGGCCTTGATGCGTCGACTGGCCGTGCTCGTTCATGTTCTACCCAACCGTCTGGGCCTGACAGACCTGACAGTCGTGGCCTATGAGCCCAGACTTCGCCTGCTCGGCGCTTATCTGCAGCAGCTGTTGATGGAAAGCCTCGGGAAGCGGGTTGGGCTGGACGGTCGGCCAGTGGCAAAGGCCCATGTCCCGCTGATTGCTGCTGGGGTGGGAACCGATGCCCAGCATTCGATCTTTCAAGCCCTGCATCAGGGTGCCGATGACCATCCCCTGTTGCTTGTGGGCAGTTTGAAGGATGCCGACGCCTGGCCTGACTGGCAGCGCCGGCAGTTGGCCCATTTTCTGGCCCAGGCCACGGCGTTCGTCCACGGTGCCAATCACCCCGAAACGTGGCGACAGTCGCCCGGCTCGCGCCCAGTGGCCTTGCTGCTGACCGAGGCGCTGACGGCTCGCAACCTGGGTTACTTGCTGGCCGCCTTCGAACATGCGGTGTATTGGCTCTCGGTGATCTGGCAAGTCAATGCCTTCGACCAGTGGGGGGTCGAAGAGGGCAAACGCCTGGCCGGTGACTTTCGGCAGGCGCTGACTGGAGTGGAAAGCATTGAACAGTTGCTGGACTTGCTGGACCGCCGACGCGCCGGTGACTGAATGCCCGGAAAGACTCGACCGATCAGAATCGGATCAGACTGCACTGATCAATCGACGGTCGAAATCGGGATCGTGATGATTGGCAGCCCAAGAGCGTCGTTACGCTGACGCGCCTGTAGTAGAGGCCCGCGTGCTTCTGTGCCGCGGGGGCCCAGGTAGTAGTACAACTCGGCAATGCCATGGAATTGCTCCAGGGTAATCAGATTGATGCGTGTACTGTCATCAACGCCGGGCACCACACCCAGCGGGATTGAAAACCCCAGGTGTCCCTGGTCAGTTCCAAGACTGGTGTAGAAAACGGTCATCACGACATCGGCCTGGCCGGGCTCTTCGGCGGGTTCGATAGCCCAACGTCGGGCGAGTTCGACCAGTAACCTTCTGTCGGCATAGCGTTGTAGATCATTGGCAGCGAAAAAGTGGCTGTCCAGCCACAGTCGTTGACCGCGAAGCGGCGCAAAATCGTCTTCGGGCAACTGGGTGACCAATTCGTCGATGGCTTTCGTGACCAGTCGCTGGGCGCTGGAGCCGGCCAGCGAGTCCTGCACTTGTCGGCTGCCGCAGCCGCTGAGAAGGGGCAGGGTGGCGGCAAGAAGTAACGCCATGATCAGTTGTCTGGAATTCATGTTCAGGCCTGTCTTGTTCATGAGACTTGGTTCGATTATCCCCCTGGACGCGTTTGAATAAACGTTAGCAGGCCAGACAACCCCGTGCACAGGGTTTACACTTCTGGTTTGTGATGAGAACTCCTGGAGGAGTGCCGAGATGATGCGTATTCTGTACCCCATGGCCATTCTGCTCGCTTTGGTACTGGTGGCTTGTTCTGATCAATCAAACAACGATCTGGATGCGCCGGAGCCAACGGCCAGCGCTGAAAAAGAGTCGGAGTCGGTGGCTGATGACGCCGGTGCGACGGATGAACGACTGGCTGAGCAGGCCTGGGAACGGGCCACCGAACTGGCTACCAACGCCGCCGAATATGCAGAGCGGGCCGCTGAGGCGGCGCGCGGCGAGAGCCGGGACGCATGGAAGGAAGCGCAAGCAACGGCAGCTGACGCACGAAGTCGCGCGCGCCAGGCGCTGGATAGGGCGTCCGAATTCAGTGACGATCAGTGGGAAGCCTGGCGTGATCGTGCCGAAGCGGCCATGCAGCGCGCCGAATCGGCCTTTTCCGAACTCGAGGCCGTTGATTCGGATGACGCCGATTACGACGATCCCGAAGGTGAGCCCCGTCGATGATCCTGTCGCTTTCAGCGAACCTTGGAGAGGCGAGAAGCCGGGGTTCGGGTCGCCGGCGCTGAAATAACTCGAACGCGATAGATTCCGGGGCAGTATCGTGCCGCCCCGATTGACCTTTTTACTCAAGACAACGGGACTGACAGCGTGTCAGAGAACTACCATCCGGCCGCACTCGAGCCGGCCATTCAGAAACAATGGGACGAAGCCGGTGCGCATCGTGCCGAGCGCGGTGACGGCGAGCGTTTTTATTGCTTGAGCATGTTCCCCTATCCGTCTGGCAAGCTGCACATGGGTCACATGCGCAACTACACCATCTGCGACGTGATTTCGCGCTACCAGATGATGCAGGGCAAGCAAGTGCTGCAGCCGATGGGCTGGGATGCCTTCGGTTTACCGGCCGAGAACGCCGCCATGGCCAATGGGGTGCCGCCGGCCAAGTGGACGCGCGACAACATCGCCCACATGCGCGGCCAGCTCAAAAGCCTGGGCTTCGCGATTGACTGGGAACGCGAACTGGCGACCTGCGACCCGGAATATTACCGCTGGAACCAGTGGTTTTTCCTCAAGCTGCTTGAGCGCGGCATTGCCTACAAGAAAACCGGCGTGGTCAACTGGGATCCGGTTGATCAGACCGTTTTGGCCAACGAGCAGGTTGTCGACGGGCGCGGCTGGCGCACCGGCGCGCTGGTCGAAAAGCGCGAAATCCCCATGTATTACCTGCGCATCACCGATTACGCCGACGAACTGCTCGAAAGCCTGGACCAGCTCGACGGCTGGCCCGAACGCGTTCGTACCATGCAGGCCAACTGGATTGGCAAGAGCGAAGGCGCGGAAGTGAGCTTCGCCTGTGGCGAGCACACCATCAAGGTGTTCACGACGCGCCCGGACACCTTGATGGGCGCCACTTTCATGGCGGTGGCCGCCGAGCACCCGCTGGCCAAAGAGGCCGCGCGCAACAACCCGGAACTGGCCACCTTCATCGCCGAATGCCAGAAGGGCGGGGTGTCCGAGGCCGACATCGCCACCCAGGAAAAGCTGGGCATGGACACGGGCCTCAAGGCGGTTCACCCACTGACCGGCGACGAGCTGCCGATCTGGGTCGCCAACTACGTGCTGATGGGCTATGGCGAAGGCGCGATCATGGCCGTGCCGGCCCATGACGAGCGCGATTTCGAGTTTGCCCTGAAATACGATCTGCCGATTCGCCAGGTGATCAGCCTGCCCGATGGCCAGGGCTTCGACGACCAGGCCTGGGACGATGCCTATGCTGCCAAGGATGGTGAATTGGTCAACTCCGCTAGCTACTCGGGCTTGAGCTGCCAGGCTGGTTTTGACGCGATTGTTGCCGATCTGGAAAAAAATGCTGCCGGCAAGGCTCGGGTCCAGTTTCGCCTGCGTGATTGGGGCATTTCGCGCCAGCGTTACTGGGGCTGCCCAATCCCGATCATTCACTGTGACTCCTGCGGCGACGTGCCAGTGCCGGAAGAAGACCTGCCGGTGCGCCTGCCCGAAGACCTGGTCCCGGACGGTTCGGGCAACCCGCTCAATCGCTGCGATGACTTCCTCAACGTCCCGTGCCCGAAGTGCGGAAAGCCGGCTCGGCGCGAGACCGACACCCTGGATACCTTTGTCGATTCGTCCTGGTATTTCCTGCGCTACCCCTGCCCGGGCAATGACCAGGCCATGGTCGATGCCTCGACCAGCCAGTGGATGCCGGTCGACCAGTACATCGGCGGCATCGAGCACGCCATCCTGCACCTGCTCTATGCGCGTTTCTGGACCAAGCTGATGCGTGACGAAGGGCTGGTCAGCGTCGATGAGCCCTTCGCCCGCCTGTTGACCCAGGGCATGGTGCTGGCCGAAACCTATTACCGCGAGGACGAGAGCGGCCGGCGCCAGTGGTTCAACCCGGCCGACGTTGACCTTGAGCGCGACGACAAGGGACGGGTCACTCGCGCCACGCTTCGCAGCGATGGCCAACCGGTCGAGCCCGGCGGCATCGAGAAAATGGCCAAGTCCAAGAACAATGGCGTTGACCCGCAGGCGCTGGTTGATCAATACGGTGCCGATACCGTTCGGCTGTTCTCGATGTTTGCCGCGCCGCCGGAGCAATCGCTGGAATGGTCGGATGCCGGTGTGGAAGGGGCCTGGCGTTTCCTGCGGCGGCTCTGGTCGGGCGTCTCGCAACACATCGCCAGGGGGGTAAGTCCTGGCGCTCGTCCCGGCAAGCTGGAGTCCGAGGGCCGCGAACTGCGTCGGCTGCTGCACGAAAGCATTGCCAAGGTGGGCGATGACTTTGGTCGCCGCTACACCTTCAATACCGCCATCGCCGCGCTGATGGAATTCTCCAACAAACTCAACCGCTTCGAGCCAGTGAACGAGCAGGATCATGCGCTGGTCCAGGAATGTTGGGAAGGTCTGGCCCGCTTGATTGCACCCGTGACCCCGCACCTGGCTGAAAGCTTGTGGCAGCGTATTGGGTACTCTGGCTCGGTGTTCGAAGCCGGTTGGCCCGAGGTGGATCCTGCGGCGCTGGTGCGCGACTCGATCACCGTCGTCGTCCAGGTCAACGGCAAGGTCCGTGGTCGCATCGAGGCAGAGCCCGGCAGTGGCCGTGACGTACTCGAGCAAGCCGCGCTGGCTGAAGAGAATGTCCAGCGTTTCGTGGCGGACAAGGCGGTACGGAAAGTCATCGTCGTTCCCGACAAACTGGTCAATATCGTGGTGTCTGGATGAACCGTTCTGTCACCATCATGATGGTGCTGGCCGGCCTGCTGTTGCTGGCCGGCTGTGGCTTTGAGTTGCGTGGCGAAGCTCGCTTGCCGGCAGTGATGCAGCAAACCTGGTTGCAATTGCCTGACGACAGCAGCACATTTGCCCGTGAACTCAGCCTGATGCTGCGGGCCAATGGCGTGGAGCTGGTCGACCAGCCTGAAGACGCCACGGCCGACCTGTTGATCTTCGATGAACGGCTCGGCCGTGAGGCCTTGACGATTTCCGGGCAGGCGCGAGTACGCGAGTTCGCCCTGGTGTTTGACGTTGACTTCGAGCTGCGCTCGCGCCAGGGCAACGTATTGATCCCCCGCGAAACGCTCCGCCTGGTGCGCGAATACAGCTTCGACGAACAGGAAATTCTGGCCGCTACCCGGGAAGAGGAATTTCTGGGCGCCGAGCTGAGGCGCTCGATGGCGGCCCAGCTGCTGCGACGCCTGGAAGCGATCGACGGTTGAGCCGGTGAAAGTCTTTCCCGAAAGGTTGCAGCAAACCCTGAGTCGCGGTGTGGCGCCGGTTTACCTGGTTGCCGGACCGGAGCTGCTGCTGGTTGAGGAAGCCTCCGATGCCATCCGGAAAGCAGCCCGCGAGGCTGGCGTGAGCGAGCGGCAGGTGATTGATGCCGAGGGCCGTTTTGACTGGAACGAACTGGGTGCCGCCTCGGAGAATCTTTCGCTGTTTGCCACCCGCCGACTGCTGGAGGTGCGCCTGCCGTCAGGCAAGCCTGGGCGCGAGGGCGGGGCGGCGCTGCGCGAATGGGTCAAGCAGCCGGGTGACGACATCTTGCTGGTCAAGGCCCAGGCCTGGGAAATTGCCAGTGAAAAAACCGCCTGGTTTCGCGACCTGGAAAAGGCCGGGGTTTTCGTGCCTTGCTGGTTGGTCAAGCCGGCCCGCTTGCCGCAGTGGATCGGTCAGCGTCTCGGACAACGGGGCATTCGTGCCGATGAGTCAGCCTGCCGATTCCTGGCCGAACGGTTGGAGGGCAATTTACTGGCGGCAGCCCAGGAGGTTGAGCGGATCAGTTTGCTCAGCGGTCGTGGCGCCACGCTGGATATCGAACAGCTCAAGACGGTAGTGGGTGACAGCGCGCGTTTTGATGGTTTTCGCCTGGTCGAACTGGTCATGAGTGGTCAGGCTGGGGCGGCACTGCGTTGTATTCGTGGTCTGGCTGAATCTGAAACGCCCATGCCAATGATCATTTTCGCGCTGGCTCGCGAGGTGCAGCTGATTGAGGGCTTCAAGGCCCTTAGCCGGCAGATGCCGGAGAGCCAGGCGTTCAAGGCCCTGAAAGTGTGGTCAAGCCGTGAGCAACCGATTCGCTCGGCTGCCCAGCGCATCCCGACCCGGCATTTGCAGCGGGCCATCGGTGCGCTGGCCGAACTGGACTCCATGGCCAAGTCCAACCAGCGCTCAGAGTTCTGGTTGCACCTGGAACGCTTGTGCGTGGCTCTGGCCCAGCCTGACCGGGAATGGTCGCTGGCATGAGCGCAGGGGTGACCAGGAATCAGGCCATCGCCGTTTTCGGAGGCACCTTCGACCCGGTGCATTACGGCCACCTGCGGGCTGCAGCCGAAGTAGCCGAGCAGCTCAAGGTCAGTGATTTTCGCCTGTTGCCGGCCGGCCAGCCGCCGCATCGCGAAGGCACCTGGGCCGATGCCTACCATCGCCTCGCCATGCTCGAGCTGGCCCTGGCTCCCTATCCGGACCTGACCGTGGACGATCGAGAAGTGCGTCGGACCGGACCCTCGTTCATGGTCGATACCCTGGCCAGCATACGTCGTGAAGCCGGCGATGCCCCGCTGATTCTGTGCCTCGGGCAGGACGCCGCCAACGGTCTCAATCGTTGGCATCGCTGGCGTGAACTGTTCGACCTGGCCCACCTGGTGGTCATGACCCGTCCACGCAGCCGCCCACGCTACCCGGAAGATCTGGGCGAGTACGTCAAGCGTAACAAGGTTCGCCGCACGCGTGACCTGATGGATTCACCGCATGGCCTGATGCGTCACGTCGAGGTCACCCAACTGGCCATCTCCTCTACGGATATTCGACGCCAGTTGGCTGCCGGTCGTGACCCGCGCTTCCTGCTGCCGGCCACCGTGCTGGCCTACGTGCGCAAGCATGGTCTCTACGTCCTGCCTGAAAGCAGTCTGTAAACAGGGTAAACTGACGGTCGGTTTTGAAATCAACGATACGTAGGCCTTTTTGAACGCCCAAACTGTTCCCGAACCCGAAGCGCTGAGAGATTTGGCGATCTCCGTCCTCGAAGACGCCAAGAGCGATGACATTCAGGTCATCGACCTGCGCGAACACAACACCTTTGCCGATTTCATGATTGTTGCCAGTGGAACCTCGACCCGCCAGGTCAAGGCCGCCGCCGACCGTCTGGTTCAACGCGTCAAGGCGATTGGCGTCACCCCCCTTGGCATGGAAGGTGACCGCGAAGCCGAGTGGGTGCTCGTTGATCTGGCTGATGTCGTGGTCCATCTGATGCTTCCGCAAACCCGGGCGCTGTACAACCTGGAAAAACTCTGGTCCATGCCGCCGGCCAATCGCTCGGCCGAGGGCTGAACCGGGCGCCGAAGGATGGACCTGGTGCTTGCCTGCGTCGGTACCCGCATGCCCGGCTGGGTCGCCGAGGGTTGGCAGGAATACGCCCGACGTCTGCCGCCGCATCTTTCCCTGAAACTGCATGAGGTCGCCCCGGCCGGCAAGGCTGCGGCCGGTCGTGAATCGGCCGCCGAAGCCGAACGGCTGCTTGCCAGGGTGCCCGATCGCGCGCACTGCATTGCTTTAAACGGTTCGCGCCAGGCCTGGTCGACCGAGAAACTGGCCGACCAGCTTTCAAGCTGGCAGCTTGAGGGTGATCCGGTCTGGCTGTTCATTGGCGGTGCCAATGGTCTCGATGGTCAGGTCCTGGCTCGCTGCCGACAGCAGTGGTCATTTGGTCCGGCCGTTTTTCCTCATATGATGGTCCGCGTCATGGTCGCCGAACAGCTTTACCGGGCCTGGACAATCCTGAATAACCACCCTTACCACCGCGCCTGAAAAATGCCTGATTCCATGATTCTTGCCTCTGCCTCCCCGCGTCGCCGCGAACTGCTCCGGCAGTTCGGCCTGCCGTTCAGTGTGGTGCCGGCCAACATACACGAGCAACGCAATGCCGGCGAGTCTGCCGACGATTACGTGCTGCGCATGGCGCTTGAAAAAGCCGAGGCCGTGGCGCTTGATCATCCCAGCGAGTTCGTGATGGGTTCGGATACCGCCGTGGTGCTGGATGGGAAGACCTTGGGGAAACCCGAAAATGCGCAGCAGGCGGCCGACATGTTGCGCAGTCTTTCGGGCAGGGATCACGCCGTACTGTCTGCGGTGGCGCTGGTTTGCCCGGATGGCCGCCGGTTGACCCGGACCAGCGATACAGCGGTTCATTTTGCCCTGTTGCCCGAAGCCTGGATCGCCGCCTATGTGGCCTCGGGTGACCCCATGGACAAGGCCGGCGCCTATGGCATTCAGAACCAGGCCGGGGCATGGATCGAGCGCATCGAGGGCAGCTACACCGGCGTCGTGGGTTTGCCATTGTTCGAAACCGGTCAGCTGTTGCGTGAGGCCGGCCTGATGATGATCGGCTGATGACCGCGGTGCTGCGCAGTTCGCGGCCGCTCGGCTTGCCCACGTCGCGATGGTATTCTGACCGCTCCTCAGCCAGTCAGCCTTCGCCCAGTCGTCATGAGTGATGAAATCCTGATCAACGTCACCCTGAGCGAAAGCCGCGTGGCCGTGGTCGAAAATGGCCTGCTTCAGGAACTGTATTTCGAGCGTACGGATGATGCCAGTTACGTTGGCAACATCTACATGGGTCGGGTCGAGCGCGGGCTGCCCGGCATGCAGGCAGCCTTTGTCAATATCGGCCTTGAGCGGACGGCCTTTCTGCACGCCAGCGACATCCTGCCTCGTCATCCGGAACTCAACGAGCATGGTGAGCCGGTCGAGGTGCCCTCGATCACCGAACTGATTCACCAGGGCCAGAAGCTGGTTGTGCAGGTCATCAAGGACCCACTCGGCTCCAAGGGTGCCAGGCTGACCACGCAACTCAGCATTCCTTCGCGTTACCTGGTGTTATTGCCCGAGGTGAACAGCCTTGGGGTGTCGGTGCGGATCGAGTGCGAGGAGGAACGCCAACGCCTTAAAGGGCTGCTGCGTGAGCTGCTGGGAGAAGGCAGCAAGGCCGGCTTCATTCTCCGCACTAACGCGGAAGGGGTTGAAGAGGCGGCCCTGGCCAAGGATCTGGACTACCTGCGTCGATTGTGGACACGTATAGAAAAGACCATGCAGTCGGCCGAGCCGGGGCAGTGTGTCTATGAAGACCTGTCGCTGCCGTTTCGCTCGCTGCGCGATCTCATGCACGCCTCCGTCGACAAAGTGCGAATCGACGATCGACATGCCTGGCAGCGTGCCTGTCAGTTCGCGGCCGACTTTTTTCCGGAGTGGGTCAATCGGATTGAACAGTACGAAGCCGATGGGCCACTGTTTGACCTTTACGGCGCCGAGCAGGAAATCGAACGTGCGCTCAGCCGAACAGTGCCTTTGAAATCGGGCGGCCATATTGCGATTGATCAAACCGAGGCGATGACCACGGTAGACGTCAATACCGGGGCCTTTGTCGGCTCGCGAAATCTCGAAGAAACCATTTACAAGACCAATCTCGAAGCCGCGCAGGCGATCGCCCGTCAGTTGAGGTTGCGCAACCTCGGCGGCATCATCATCATCGATTTCATCGATATGGTGGAGGACGAGCACAAGCGGCAGGTCATGCGTACCCTGCAGCGCGCACTGGCGCGCGACCATGCCAGGACCTTTGTTTCCGAGTTGTCGGCGCTGGGGCTGGTGGAAATGACCCGCAAGCGCACCACCGAAAGCCTGGAGCACAGGCTCTGTCAGCCTTGTCCGGCCTGCGAGGGGCTGGGGCGCATCAAAAGTGTCGAGACGGTCTGCAACGAGATCTTTCGCGAAATCCTGCGCGCCGCCAGACAGTTCGAAACCGGCGAGCTCAGGGTCATGGCAGCACCGCCCGTCGTCAACCGGATTCTTGAAGAACACCACCGCTCCATCGCTGAACTGACCGAACAGCTCGGCGCCAGTATCCAGTTCCAACCCGAGGAACAGTACGGCCAGGAGCAATTCGACGTCGTCCTGCTCTGATGAGCGAATCGCTCGTCGACTCGGCAGGGCCGTTCAAGCGTCTGTTTCGGCAACTTCGCGGCCTGATGCTGGCCGTCGTGACGGTGCTGGTGATTGTGCTGGCCATCGTGGTGGGTGTCGGACGCGCCTTGATGCCCCAGGTTGATGAGATCCGGCCATGGCTGGTGGAACAGGCCAGCGACCGCCTGGGCATGCCGGTGGCCATTGACCGCCTGGAAGGTCAATGGCCCCGCCTGACTCCGCGCCTGACCTTGCACGGTTTGACCGTGGGCGACCCGGACCAGCCGCTGGTGGAACTTGACCAGGCCAGACTGGATTTGCATCTTCCCAACCTGATTCGCCCGGCTCGCAATCCTTTCCAGCTCGTGGTGCTGGGTCTGGATGTCGTGCTCGTCCAGCAGGACGATGGTCAGTGGGGCTTTGAAGTGGGCGGCGGTCGTGTGGGCGATCGCGGTCTGTTCGATGCTTTGCCGGTGCTCGATTGGCAAATACGTGATGCCAGCCTGAGGGTCAAGCCAACTCGCGGGCCGGCATTGCGTGCCCGCCTTGTCGAAGGCAGCTATCAGCGCAGCGGATCCAAAAGCCTCCTTGAAGGCGAGTTGAGTCCGCTCGCCGAGGCGTTGAGTGAACGCGATTCCGCCAGGCTTGATGTGGCGCTGCTGCTCGATCATCCCGCCAGCGGCTGGCAGCGCCTGCAGGCGCAACTTCAGGCCGAGTCACTGAATATCACCGACTGGCTGGCCGAGGCCGACTGGGCGGAGGGCTTGAGCGTGGCGCTGGACGGCTCGCTTGACTGGCAGGTCAGCGGTGAGGCTCGTCTGGACCTCAAGCTTGTCTTTGGCGGACTGGATCGGCAGGGTCGCAGGGTTCATAGCCAGTGGGTTGCCGAGCATGCGGACGGGCACAGCGCGATTGAACTGCGGCAGTTGCGTCTGGAAGGGGCGGACAAGCCCCTGGTCAGCGGGTTGGCGTTCGGTCGTGCGGGCCCACTCTGGGCCGCGGCTGTCGACCAGCTTGAACTGGGTGGCTTGTTCGAGTTGGCCCGACCGTGGTTGGCAAGCTTGCCGGAACCGGTCGACCATCTGTCAGGTCGGGTAGAGCAATTCAGCGTCGGATGGCGAGACGGCGGTTTCCTGCACGAATTGGATGGTCGCCTTGACGACCTGGCCTGGCGGGTTCCTGATCGATTTCCAAGTGTCAGTGGCCTAAGCCTTGAGCTGGCCCTCGACGGTGACCGCGCCGCAGTCCGCCCGTATGGTGATCCCTCGATCGAATGGCTGGGATTGTTGCGGGGCCCGGTTGATCTGGACGCACTGAGTGGTCGTTTGCTGCTGGGTCCGGGCCATATCGAGGTGGAAGAACTGGCGATCGAAAAACCCACACTCCTTGCGAGCGCCAACGGTGCGGTTTACTTCGATGGTCAGCCGCGACCGTTTCTTGACCTGGTGATTGAAGCCGACCGCATTGAGGGTATTGACCCACGGCCGTTTCTGCCGCCGCGCTACATGCCGGAAACGGCCATCGGCTGGATGGATGCCTCGGTGCCGGAAGTGACCAATGCCCAGGGGCACGTGCTGCTGCATCTGCGCGCTGGGACGCGATCGGCCGACATGCGGCCGGAACTGTTCCAGGCCGAAGCCAGTTTCGAGGCCCAGCGACTGGATTACTGGCCGGACTGGCCGGCCGGTGAGCAGCTCGCCGGGCAAGTGCGCTTCGTCGGGCGTAGCCTGGAGGGTCGAGTTGAATCGGGCCGGCTGGGCGCGCTGGATGTCGCTGTTCCCTCGTTTGAAGTGGGTAACCTGACCGAGCCGGTCATGCGCATGTTGGTCACGGCCGATGATGCGCCGGCTGGCCAGTTGGCCGAGCTCCTGGCCAGTATGCCAATCGAGGGCTGGGCGGCTGGCCTTGAACCGTTTGACTGGTCGGGCAATACCGAGGTTGAATTGGACCTGGTCCTGCCGTTTTCCGACATGGAGAACTGGGCTATGACCGGGCAGGGACGTATTCGAGGGGTTGACCTGGCACTGCCCAACGTGGCCTTGCGTCTGCCCGATCTGCATGGAGACATCGAGTTCGACCGCGGTCAGCTCGGTCCGGCCAGCCTTTCGCTGGGCCATCCGGTCAATGGCGAACTGACTTTCAGCGCGGATTTCGATGCGCCTGCACGATTGAGTGCCGAGGCCCGACTTGACCCGCTGTTGCTGGTTGACTGGCCGCTGTTGGGTTTGGCTCCTGGCCGCCTCAGTGCTGGCGCGACAACGTTGGAGCTCGACATTCTTGGCCAGGCGCTGGGCGGTGTCCGGATTGAACTGGTTTCGGATCTTACGGGCCTGGCACTGGATTTGCCGGCACCACTTACCAAAGAAGCCAATGCTGCCTGGCCGATACTGATGGCTGTCGAGCTGGGCGGTACGGTTCCTGGTGGGCAAGTGAATCTGGGCGAGGCGGCGCGTTTGCGGTGGCTCGCGAGCGGCGAAGACGGCTATCGCGTTGGCCTCGCTCTGCAGGATTCTGATCCTGGCTTGCCGGAACAGCCCGGCTGGCGAATTCGTGGCCAGATTCCGGAACTGCCGCTGGCCGACTGGATCGAGCGTCTGGCTGCATCAACAACCGAGGCAAGTGCACGCCCTGTCGAGGCGGCTCAAGGCCTGGACCTGGACGTAACTGTCGGACGACTGACCGGTTTTGGCCTGCAGCTGGATTCACTGCCCGTTCGGCTGGAAAGACGACCCCAGGACTGGTTGCTTTCGCTCGACGGCGAACAGTTGGCCGGTGAAGTGACCATTCCCCAGCCCCTGGATTCAGGCCGCGTACTGGCCATTGATCTGGCTCGCCTCCACTTGGCGCCGATCGCCCAGGTTGATGAGCCACCAGACCTGGTGCTTCACCCGGCCAGCCAGCAAACGTCCACGATTGACCCACGGGGCTTGCCACCTTTGAGTGTGTTGGTGGAAGACCTGCGCTGGGGGGCGATTGCCCTGGGCCGGGCTCGAGCCGAGTCGCATGCGGGTCCGGACGGGATGGAAATCGAATTGTTCGACGTTACCGGCGACGACCTGCGCTTGCATGGCCGTGGCCGCTGGCACCTCATTGACGAGCGCATCCAGTCCAGTTTTCAGGGCCGCTTGACGACCCAGAGCTTGTCCGGTCTTCTGGACGCCGCCGGCTATGACAGCGGTGTCGAGGCCAGTCGGGCGCGGGTGGATGCCGAT
>PWYW01000030.1 GCA_003567685.1 Gammaproteobacteria bacterium | reverse complement strand
GCGGTGGAAGCGGCGGTGGAAGCGGCGGCGGAAGCGGTGGCGAAAGCGGCGGCGGAAGCGGCGATGGGAGCGGCGGCGAAAGCGGTGGCGGAAGCGGCGGGGGCGGCGACGGCGAGGGCAGCGGCGAGCTTGACCCCAATGACATCATGTCTTGCCAGTTCGAGCCTGACTTGCCGATTTGCGAGGAACTCAACGGAGGCTGCAAACGGCATGGGATCGGACACCCGAGTTGCCCTTGGAATTGAACCGATCTCACGCCTGAGACAATATTCCCGACAACCCCCGCAGCTGCGGGGGTTGCTGTTTTGGCCGCCACGGCACTGCTAAAATGCGACAGCTATCCCGCCACCTCATGAAATCATGGCTGCCGCGCTTCTGTCGTTATCTTTTCTGACCTTGTTGATTGGCCTGACGCTGGCGATAGCTAGCGGGCGATGGACAGATCAAGGCGACAAGCTGGTTGAACGAGTCAACCAGGCATTACCGCAAACCCAGTGCGCTCAGTGCGGCTATCCGGGCTGCCGCCCCTATGCCCAGGCGATCGTCGCTGACGAGGCCGACATCAACCAGTGCCCGCCCGGCGGTGAGGCCACGATCAAGGCCCTGGCTGACCTGCTTGGACGCCCCAGCAAGCCGCTGGATACCTCACACGGTGAGCACAAACCGCCCCAACTGGCGGTCATCGATGAGGATCGCTGCATTGGCTGCACCTTGTGCATCCAGGCTTGCCCGGTCGATGCCATCATCGGCGCTGCCCGGCAGATGCACACGGTGATTGCCCAGGAGTGCACCGGCTGCGAACTTTGCCTGCCGCCCTGCCCGGTGGACTGCATTGACCTGGTCGATGCCCCGCCGCCGGCCATCGTGCCCAGGCCCATCCCATTGACCGTGCGCGCTGGATGACTGCACCCGTCAATCTTGTCAGGCACGGTCAGTTTCACGGCGGGCTCGCGCTCGAGCCCAACAAGGCCATCGCGCTTCAGACACCGCTGAGCCGCGCGCCCCTGCCGGATCGGCTGTATCTGCCCATCGACCAACACCAGGGCGACGCCGGCGCGGTGCTGGTCAGCCCTGGCGACCGAGTCCTGAAAGGCCAACCGCTGACGCGAGCCGGCGGCGACCGTCGAGTGCCCTGCCATGCGCCGAGCTCCGGCATCATCGAAGGGCTTGTCCAGCAAGCTGGCGGTCTGATGCAGCGATCCGGGCAGGATTGCCTGGTGATTCGCCTTGATGGCCTGGACGAGGCCGTCGCACCCCTGCCGCTGGCACAGTGGGACACGCTACCCGCCAATGCGCTGATCGACCACCTGCACGCGATGGGACTGGTAGGCATGGGTGGCGCAATGTTTCCCACCGCCGCCAAACTTCGCGGCGATTGGCCAGCGATTGACTGTCTGATCATCAACGCCGCTGAATGCGAGCCCTGGATTGCCTGTGACGAGGCACTGATTCGTTCGCGCCCAGGGGCCGTTCTGGCCGGCAGCCGGATCCTGGCGCGAGCCAGCGGCGCCCGACGCATCGTGCTGGCCATCGAAAGCCATGCCGTCGAAGCGCTGGAGCAACTGGCCGCCGTCAACCAGAACGACGAGCAACTGCCCGTCGAACTGGTCACCGTGCCCTCGATTTATCCCCAGGGCGGCGAGCGACAACTGATCCAGACGCTGACCGGCAAGGAGGTGCCTCATGACGGCCTGCCCCAGGATCTCGGGCTGCTCTGTCACAACGTGGCCACGGCGGCCGCCGCGCATGATGCGGTGGTCGAAGGAAGGCCGTTGACCGAGCGCATCGTGACGCTGAGCGGCCCCGGCTTTGAGCATCCCTGCAACGTGCTGGCCCGGATTGGCACGCCACTGGAGGACTTGCTGGCCCTAGCCGGCGGCCTTAAGCCCGACGCTGCCCGGCTGGTTCTGGGCGGCCCGATGTCCGGGCTGACCCTGGACGACACGGCCATGCCGCTGGGCAAGGGCACGAACTGCCTGCTGGCCCTGACCGATCTTGAGATCGCGCCGACGGCGCCCACCCTGCCCTGCATCAACTGCGCGGCCTGCGTCGAGGTGTGTCCGGCCTCGCTGATGCCGCAGCTGCTGTTTCGCCAACTGCAGGCTGATCGCCATGAACCGGCCCGAGAACTCGGGTTGTTCGACTGCATCGAGTGCGGATTATGCGCCCAGGTTTGTCCCAGCCATTTGCCGCTGGTGGATTGGTATCGGCACGGAAAAAGCGTTTTGCGCAAAAAAACGCTGGACCAACGCCAGGCCGCCCTGGCCCGGCGGCGTTTCGAAGCGCGCGAGGCCCGTCTGGCCGAGCAGGCGGCCGCCCGTGAGGCCCGCCGACTGAGGCGACAAGAACGCTTGCAGAACCCTGATGCCGCCAAGGATGACATCCTGGCTGCCATTGCCCGGGCGCGGGGCAAGGGACCGGAGCAGAAGGATGACTGAAGCCCGCAAGGCCGGCGGTCCGCACCGCCCACCCTCGGTCAGCGTCAGCGGCCAGATGGGCCAGGTGCTACTGGCCCTGGTGCCGGCTACGGGTTTGCACGTCGTGTTTTTTGGCTGGGGCATCTTGGTTCAGATCAGCCTGGCGCTGGCATTCGGATGGGCGCTGGAAGCCCTGATGCTGAAGCTTCGACAGCGCCCGATCCGGCCTTTCATTACTGACGGCAGCGTGACGGTGGCCGCCGTGTTGCTGGCTTTGTGCCTGCCGCCGCTGGCGCCCTGGTGGGTGGTGGGTACCGGCATGGTCTTTGCCGTGGTTATCGCCAAGCACCTTTACGGCGGCCTGGGCTACAACCTGTTCAACCCGGCCATGGTGGGCCTGGCTGCCGTCATCATTGCCTTCCCCGACGCCATGAGCAACTGGCTGAGCCCGCGTGGCCTGGGTGACCCGATGCCCGGCCTGGGGCAGACGCTGCATGCCATTGCAACCGGTTCCCTGCCGACCGGGCTCGACTGGGACAGCATCAGTCGGGCCACGCCCCTGGACGAGTTGCGCACCGGTCTGATGGCCCGACTGACCGTCAGCGAAATTCGTGAAAGCGCCGTTTTCTCGGCTTTTGGCGGCCACGGCTGGGGCATGATTGCCCTGGCTTACCTGGCCGGTGGACTGTGGCTGATGGCGCGCGGCGTGATTCGCTGGCAGGCGCCACTGGCTGTGGTTCTGACCACCCTGGTCATCGCTGTCACTGCCTGGCTGTTCTCACCCGACAGCGCCTTCCCGCCCTCGCAGCAACTGTTTGCCGGCTCACTGATGATGGCGGCGTTTTTCATCGTCACCGACCCGGTCTCCGGCAGCAGCACACCGCGCGGGCGGCTTGTTTTTGGCGCCGGTGTCGCGATCATTACCCTTGCAATCAGACAGTTTGGCGCCTACCCCGACGGGGTTGCCTTCGCCGTTTTGTTGATGAACATGCTGGTACCGCTGATCGACCGCTATACCCGTCCCCGCATCTACGGCCATCCCGCATGAGCACTACCCGCAATACCATTCGCTGGACCAGCGTTCTGCCCCTCGCAGGACTCGGGCTGGCCGCCGCGCTGCTGCTGGCGGCCGTCAATGAAGGCACCGCCGAGCGCATCGAGCGCGAACGCGACGCCCGGGTGATGCGTGAACTGGCCCGCGCCCTGCCGCCGGAACGCCACGACAACGACCTGACCCGCGACTGGGTGGACGAACGGCTGGACGAACTCGGCACCGTCGCCCGCGTATACCGGGCCAGGCTGGGAGGACAGCCCTCCGCCCTGCTGGTTGATCTGACTACCCCGCGCGGCTACAGCGGCAACATTCGCCTGCTGGTGGCCATGGAGCCTGACGGGCGAGTACTGCGAGTGGATGTTCTGCAACATCGGGAAACGCCCGGGCTTGGTGATCAGATCGAACGCGGCCGCAGCGGCTGGCTGAACCAGTTTGCCGGCCGTCGAGCCGGTCTGGATGACAATGAACGCTGGGCGGTCAACAAACGCGGCGGCGATTTTGACGGGCTGAGCAACGCCACCATCACGGTGCAGGCCGTGATCGAGGCAGTTGATGCCGCCAGCCGCTGGGCCAGGCAGGCCCCCGAAGCGCTATGGGTTCGCCCCTCTCCCGACGAGGCCACCCCGCCATGAACCCGGCACGGCGACAACTCTGGCGACAAGGGCTCTGGGAGGCCAATCCCGGCCTGGTGCAGCTGCTGGGCCTGTGTCCGCTGCTGGCCGTAACCACCAGCGCGGTCAACGGACTCGGTCTGGGTATTGCCACTCTGCTGGTGCTGGCCATGACCAACCTGGCCGTGTCGCTGCTGCGGCATCAATTCCGTCCCGAGATTCGTATCCCGGCCTTTGTGATCATCATCGCCACACTGGTCACGCTGATTGACTTGCTGATGCAGGCCTGGCTGCACGAGCTCAGCGTTCGCTTAGGCATTTTCATCCCCTTGATCGTGACCAACTGCACCATTCTTGCACGCGCCGAGGCCTTTGCATCGCGCCAACCGCCGTCAAGGGCACTGGAAGACGGCCTTGCCCAGGGGCTGGGCTTCGCGTTGATTCTGATCGTGCTCGGCGGCGTTCGCGAACTGCTGGGACAAGGCACGCTGATGGCCGGCGCTGATCTGCTGCTCGGCAGCTGGGCGGCGGGTTTGAGCCTTCGCCTGATGCCCGAGTCATGGGGTTTTCTGCTGGCCCTGCTGCCGCCGGGCGCGTTCATTACCTTGGGCTTGCTGCTTGCCCTGCACCAGGCCATTGTTCAACGGCAAAAACAGCACCCGGCCTCGCTGACAGCCACGGAAAAATTTCAGGAAACCGACGCATGAATGCCAAGGATCGCGAGCGCTTCTTCGAGCGCCTGTCCGAGCTCAACCCCAGCCCGAAAACCGAGCTGAACTATTCCTCACCGTTCGAACTGCTGGTGGCCGTTACCTTGTCGGCCCAGGCCACGGACGTGGGGGTCAACAAGGCGACGGCTCGCCTGTTCCCGGTTGCCAATACGCCGGAAGCCATTCTTGCCCTGGGCGAAGACGGCCTGAAGGACTACATCAAGACGATCGGCCTGTTCAACAGCAAGGCCAAGAACGTCATCGCCGCCTGTCAGCGCCTGATTGACCATCACGATGGCGAGGTGCCGCGCACCCGCGAGGAACTGGAAGCCCTGCCCGGGGTCGGTCGGAAAACCGCCAACGTGGTGCTCAACACGGCCTTCGGCCAGCCCACCATGGCCGTCGACACCCATATCTTCCGGGTGTCCAACCGAACCAGGCTGGCGCCTGGCAAAACCGTCCTGGCGGTGGAAAAGGCCCTGCTCAAGCGAGTGCCTGCCCAATTCCTGGTCGATGCCCACCACTGGCTGATCCTGCATGGCCGCTACACCTGCAAGGCGCGAACGCCGCTGTGCGGCCAGTGTCCGGTGGTCGATCTTTGCCGCTGGAAAGACAAGAAGAAATACCTGCCCGCCCCCGTCACAAGCGAGGCGGACAGGTAATTCATCCGTAAGCGTCGCTTATTGCGAAGACTGGAAACGGCTTCTGAACAGCATGTCGGGGCGCCAGCGGGTTTCGAAGGCGCCGACATCATAGAACCCGAGGCCCGGATTATCCGAAGCAAAGGGGTCGCCGGCATGCTCTGTGCCACGAGGGACGGTATTGAAGTCTCTTGTCGGCGGATCACGTCGGTCATCGCAATAATCAATCGCTGGCGAAGTCGGCCCGGTCCGGTAATCGCGCGCGCCCGGATTGACAAACTCGGGGTCAAAAACCGTGTAGAACATTTTCGTGCCGGGAAAATTGCCGGGGCTTTGCCAACCGATCACGCAGTCGAATACCATGACATTGATGCCAGCGCCGGTGATTTCGGAGGTCAGACCAGACTCTCGCACGATCGACCCGTAGACGCGGATTCGGGCATCGCTACCTGAGCTGGCGCCCGTGCGGAAAAAGGCGTCGGAGACCATGTTGTCTGCCAGCGTGCTCCAGCGCAGCTCGATCACACCATGGTTCGAGGCCAGCCCCCAGATGCTCTGGTTGCCCCAGCCAACGGAGTTCTCGATCCGGATCAACGAGCTGCCGCCGGTTCCGCTGGTCGCGGCGATCGCGGCCACGCTGGAGCTGTTGTCGACGATGCGCGTACCCTGCACTTGAATCTCCCCGCCATTTCGAGCCGAGAATGCGCCGCCGGCGTTGCCACCGTTGTTCCTGGATACCACTGAGCAGCGCTCGAGGGCAAACAGGCCGGACCCGGGCAGGCAAGGAGCGATCCGACGATCGATTTCAGCCAGCGCGCCGGTTCCTTCGGCGTATACCGCGCCACCCTCGACCGTAGCCGTGTTGTTGTCGAGGTGAATGTTGACCGTATCGATGTAGCCGCTGCCGGTGACGTAAATGCCGCCACCGCGACGGGCCGTGTTACTGCCGATCAGGCCGCCGT
>PWYW01000063.1 GCA_003567685.1 Gammaproteobacteria bacterium | reverse complement strand
TGATGATGCTGGACCTTGATCACTTCAAGGTGCTGAATGACCGCTATGGCCACGAAGCCGGCGACAAGGCCTTGCGTGACTTTGGTGCCTTGATCCCTTCCCGGATTCGGCGCGATGACGGCTTTTACCGCTTCGGCGGCGAAGAGTTCGTCATCCTGTTTCGTGATCTTGGTGCTGAACGGGTCAAAACGGTGACTCAGGCCGTTCATGCCAAAACCAGCGATGTGGTGGACAGTCCCGGCGGAAAAATCTCTTTTTCGGCCGGCGTCGCGGTATTGCAAGCCGGCCAGGACATGGATGCCTGGTTGGCTGCAGCAGATCAAGCCCTCTACCGGGCCAAGGCAGAGGGCCGAAACTGTGTCAGATACTCGTCGGCCGGCCCTTCCGGCTGAGCGGCAAGGTGCTGGCTCAGGCAGCGCGCAGGCTGGCCATGTCAATGACGAAGCGATATTTGACGTCGCCTTTCTCCAGCCGCTCATAGGCCGAGTTGATGTCTTGCATGCGAATCATCTCGATGTCGCATTCGATGCCGTGTTCGGCACAGAAGTCCAGCATTTCCTGGGTTTCGGGCAGGCCGCCGATCAGCGAGCCGAGGATGGCACGGCGACGGAACAGCAGCGGCCCGGTATGCAGCGGAGGCTCAACGGTGTCGACCTGACCGACCAGGATCATCGTGCCGTCGCGCTTGAGCGTTTCCATGTAGGGGTTCAGGTCGTGCTGTACCGGCACCGTATTGAGCAGAAAATCGAAGTGCTCGGCCGAGGCCTTCATCTGCTCGCTGTCGGTGGTCACCAGCACGTGATGGGCACCCTGGGCAAGCGCTTCGTCGGCCTTGGCCTGGGAGCGGGTCAGTAGTGTTACTTCGGCCCCCATGGCGCGGGCAAACTTGATGCCCATGTGGCCCAGGCCACCCATGCCAATCACCCCCACCTTGTGGCCTGGCCCAACCTTGACATGGCGCAGCGGCGAATAGGTGGTAATGCCGGCACACAGCAGCGGCGCGGCGCGTGCCGGGTCGAGTGAATCGGGAACGCTCAGTACGAAGCGCTCGCTGACCACTACCGATTCGGAATAGCCGCCGAAGGTCAGGCTGCCGTCGTGTTGGTCGCGCCCGTTGTAGGTGCCGGTCGCACCCTTTTCGCAGTATTGTTCCAGGCCGTCATCACAGGCACCGCAGTCGCGACAACTGTCGACCAGGCAGCCCACGCCGACCCGGTCGCCGGGCTTGAAGCCGGTAACTTTTTCGCCCACTTCGCGCACGGTGCCGATGATTTCATGACCCGGTACCAGCGGATAGATCGAAAAACCCCAGTCGTTGCGAGCAAAATGCAGATCGGAATGGCAAACGCCGCAGTAGTCGATGTCGATGGCCACGTCATCGGGGCGAAGGCCGCGCCGTTGAATGGTCATGGCTTCAAGTGCCTGGTCAGCGCCGTGAGTGCCAAAGGCCTGGGTCGTCATGGTGGGCAATCCTTGCTGTGAAATTCAGGTGTCAGTGTAGGTGAAGCCGGGTTGCTATCATGTCGGCTTGTTTTCTCTGGCTGCATTCCGATGCCCTCCAACGTCACGCTGGTCGCCGCCATGGCCCGCAACCACGTCATTGGCCGCCATGGCGACATGCCCTGGCATTTGCCCGCTGACCTGGCGCACTTCAAGCAGGTCACGCTGGGCCACCCGGTCATCATGGGACGAAAAACCTTTGCATCGATTGGTCGTCCCTTGCCAGGCCGTCTGAACGTGGTCATCAGCCGGGGGCAGCCCGACTTGCCGGACGGCGTGGTGCTGGCCGATGGCCTGGAGTCCGCCCTGGCGGCCTGCCAGGATCACGACGAAGTCATGGTGATAGGCGGCGGTGAAATTTATCGCCAGGCTTTGCCCCAGGCCAGTCGGCTGGTCATCACGCTGATTGACGCCGACATCGAGGGTGACACCTTCTTCCCCACCTTCGAAGGCCCCGAGTGGCGATTGCTGGCCTCACGCTCGCGTCCGGCCGATGAGCGCAACGACCATGCCCTGGTGTTTGCGGAATTCCGACGGTCGGGCGAGCCTGGCCCATGAAACGCCAGATCTTCATCGGTGACATTCAGGGCTGTTACGGCGCCTTGCGCCGGCTGCTTGACCGACTCAAGTTCGACCCGGCGGCCGACAAGCTCCGGCTGGCCGGTGACCTGGTCAACCGCGGTGGCGAGTCGCTGGAAACGCTGCGTTTTATGGTCGGCCTGGGCGATTGCGTCACGGCTGTGCTGGGCAACCATGACTTGCACCTGCTGGCCTATGCCCATCAGCAGCCGCGTGGACGCAAGCGCAACCGCGAGTTCGACGTGCTGATCGATGCGCCCGACGGCCAGGCCTTGCTCGACTGGCTGATTGCCCGCCCGCTGATGTGGAAAAGCAAGACCAATCGCCTGGCCATGGTGCATGCCGGGGTTGACCCGCGCTGGGGCCCCAAGGCGGCGCGCGCCAGAGCCCGCGAAGTGGAAAAGGCCCTGGCCCAGGAGCCCGAGCACTACTTCGCCCACATGTATGGCGATCGGCCCAGACGCTGGAAACCGTCCCAGCCGCACTTCAGCCGCCTGCGTTCCATCACCAATGTGTTCACGCGCATGCGCTTCTGCGACAGCCATGGCCGGCTTGACCTTCAAGCCAAGGGCGGCCCTCGCAACCCGCCGGCCGGTTTTCGGCCCTGGTTTGACTTCCTGCACCCCGATTGGCGCGACTGGACGCTGGTGTTCGGCCACTGGTCGATGCTGGGCCTGTTCCAGAACCCCACCGTACTGTGCCTGGATACCGGCTGCGTCTGGGGCGGCAGCCTGTCGGCCCTGGTCATTGATCCGGACGGTGAACGGCGAATCGTGGCGATCGATTGCAGCGACTGCCGGGTTTAGTGGTTTCCAGGCCGGCTGGCTGATCGGATAGACTCTGAAATAGTAGTAACGCCGGGAGTTAGCAATGAAAGAGTTTCGCAAGATTGTCGTGGCCGCCGACGGTTCGGACGGGTCGATCAAGGCTGCCCGTGTGGCCGCCCGCCTGGCCGACAGCCTGGGCGTGCCGCTGGTGTTGTTGCATGTATTTCCGATGATGAGCAACGACATTGCCGGTGCCCTGGGCATGAGCGCCGAGGAGTTGAACGCGGTGCGTGACCGTTCGGCCGCCAGCGCCTTCACCAATACCCGCGCGGAAATCAGCCAGCGCGATATCACCATCGAGGAAGTCGCCCGCATTGGCGATGTGGCCGAGGAAATCCTCGACTATCTGAACGATGCCCGCGACGTGATGATGGTAATGGGGCGCCGCGGTCAGACCAAGCTGGGCTCGCTGCTGCTGGGCAGTGTCTCCGACAAGGTGCTGCGCCACACCCACACGCCGGTGACGGTCGTCAGTTAAGGAACCTTAACCCCGAATCGCTTCGATCACCGGCTCGATCGCGGGCCGGTGACCTGTCCAGATCTCGAAGGCCAGCGCGGCCTGTCCCACCAGCATGCCCAGGCCGTCGACGGCGGTTCTTGAATGTGCTCTTGACCATTCGGCAACCGGCGCAAACGCCGGCCCGTAGTTCAAATCGTAAAGCGTGCCGTCGGGCTTCAGCCAGTCGGCCTGCAGCGGCGGGCACAGGCCGGCATGGCCAAGGCTGGTGGATTGAATCAGCAGGTCATTGTCGAGTGCGGCCTTGCCGGGGGCGTTCAGGGCTGCGCTGGTCACCTGGCCAAGGCTAGCAAAGCGCTCGACCAGCGCCCGGGCACGTTCCGGGCTGCGATTGAGCAGATGAACTTGCTTGGGTTTGGCCGCCAGTAGCGGCCCGAGGATGCCGGCCGTGGCACCGCCGGCGCCGATGATCAGCACGCGTGCGCCCTTGACCGCCACGCCCAGTCGCGCCAGGTCCAGCAACAGGCCGCCGCCATCGGTGTTGTAGCCTTGCCAGCCTTCGCCGTCGCGTTTCAGCGTATTGACCGCCCCGGCCTGTCGGGCGGCGGTGTCGAGACGCTGGCACATGGCCAGGCCCGCCTCTTTCAGCGGCACGGTCAGGTTGGCACCCTGACCGCCGGCAGATCGCAAGGCCTGCAACCTGGCGGGCAGGGCAGCGATACTGGATTGAATGCGGACGTAATCGATGGTCAGACCAAACTGCTGGCCAAACAACGCATGGATGTCAGGCGAGCGGCTGTGGGCAATCGGGTCGCCCAGTACCGCAAGCTTGACTGGCGTGTCGTTCACCGCAGGCGTTCGGCGATATCGAGCGCGGCGTAGGTCAGGATGGCATCGGCACCGGCGCGCTTGATCGACAGCAGCGATTCCATCATCACCTTGTCGCCGTCCAGCCAGCCATTGGCAGCGGCGGCTTTCAGCATCGCGTACTCGCCGGAGACGTGGTAGGCGAAGGTCGGCACCGAGAACTCGTCCTTGACCCGGCGGATGATGTCCAGGTAGGGCAGGGCCGGCTTGACCATCACCAGGTCGGCCCCCTCGTCCAGGTCCAGGGCAACTTCGCGCAGGGCTTCGTCCGAGTTGGCCGGGTCCATCTGGAAGCTTTCCTTGCCGGATTTGCCCAGGCTGGCGGCCGAGCCGACGGCATCGCGGAACGGGCCGTAAAAGGCCGAGGCGTATTTGGCGGCGTAGCTCAGGATCAGCGTGTTGTGGAAACCGCCGGCTTCCAGGGCTTCGCGGATGGCGCCGACACGGCCGTCCATCATGTCCGACGGTGCAACCACGTCGGCACCGGCGCGGGCGTGGCTCAGTGCCTGTTGCACCAGCGCCTCGACGGTGTCGTCGTTGACCACATAGCCCTTGTCGTCGATCAGGCCGTCCAGTCCGTGGTTGGTGTAGGGGTCAAGCGCTACGTCGGTGATGATACCCAACTCGGGAAAACGCGCCTTGAGGGCGCTGACCGTGGTCTGGACCAGCCCGTCCTCGCGCCAGGCCTCGGCGGCATCGGCGCTTTTGCGCTCGGCCGGTACCACCGGGAACAGCGCCACGGCCGGTATGCCCAGCGCCAGGCAGCGTTCGGCAATCCGGAACAGGCCATCGCGGCCCACCCGCTCCACGCCCGGCATCGACGCAACCGGCTCGCGACCGGCCGGGTCGCCAAGAACGAAGACCGGGTAGATCAGGTCGGACGGAGAAAGCTGATGCTCACGCACCAGCCGGCGGGAAAAGTCATTGGCCCGAAGGCGGCGCGGACGCGAAAACGGATACGACATGATGAGCTTTTGGCCGAGGACGATCAGCGTCATTATACCGTTCGACCGGGCTGGACCTGTCAGGCGGCCGGCCAGCGCGGTTGCTTGCGCCGCGCCCGTTTGATGAAACGTTCCGGGGCCAGGGCGGCCATCAGCTCACCATCGGCGGCCGGCGGCAGGCCCGAGGCCAGATCAGCCAACAGGCTGGCACACAGCGGGGTGTGGGTGATGCCGCGCGAGCCATGGGCGATGTTGAGCATCACGCCGAGGTGATGGCTGTGCGGCACCTGCTGCGCATCGGGCAGTGGCCCGGCCAGCGGCAGAAAGTCCTTGCTCTGGCAGCGCAGCGCGGCTCGCTGCCCGACCAGTTCCAGCGCGTCGCCGCCCAGGCGTTGCCACACCTCGGGCAGGTGCTGGCGAAGCTGGTCAAGGTTGTCGACATCGTCCTCGGGCTTGATCACCGGTCGCGGGTCTTTCAGGTCAAAGCTGGCGCCAACGCAATGAAGGCCGTCGATCGCCGGGGTGAAGTAGCCGCTGTGGCACATCGCATGGTTCAGGGCCTGGCTGGCGGCCTGGGCCCGCACATGGCTGACCTGGCCTCGAATGCGTTTAAGCGGCAGCCAGTCCAGGCCCGGCAAGCGCGCCGCCGACTCGGCGTTGCACAAAACCAGCAGATCGACCGACTGCACCCCGCCGTTTTCCAGCCTGGCCTGAACCGGCTCGCCTTTGGCACTGGCGGCGTCGAAACCCGTCAGTCGGTCGAGGCCATGCGCGATGGCCGAGTGGTCAAGCAGGTGCTGGCACCAGGCCGGTGGCGACAGGTAGCCGGCGCCGATCAGGCGGAACTGGTCCGGCTCACTTCGCTGCAGCATCGCTTCGGGCCAGGCCTTGCTGTCAATGGCGGCGGCAAGCTTGTCCCGGGCGCGCTGGTCTACCGGCCGGAAAACCACGTCATTGAGCTGGCCCTGGTCGGGCTGGGCGGGAAAGCCCAGTCGTCTCAGCCAGCTCAGCGCGTGAATCAGGCTGGACTGGTAAAAGCGGTTCTGCGGTGTCAGGTGCGGGCTGGGGGTGCTGTAGACCACGCCGGCGTGGTTGCCCGACGCCGCGCGGGCCACGCCTGCCGGATCAACGACCTGAACCTGCCAGCCGCGCTCGGCCAGTGCCCGGGCGGTGGTTGCCCCCGCCAGGCCGGCACCGGCCACCAGGGCGCGGCCCTGCCGCCAGCGCTGTGGCTGCCACTGCCCCGGCCACTGGGCTTCGGTGCGATGACGCTTGCCGGCAAAGCCGGGCTTTCGCTGTACGTCGAAGCCGGCGGCAGCCAGTCCGCGCCGTACTTCGCCGGCGGCGGTAAAGCTGCCCAGCGTGGCGCCGGGTCGCGAGCGTCTGGCCAGCGCCCGGAACAGCTCGGGCCGCCACATGGCCGGGTTGCGGGCCGGCGCAAAGCCGTCCAGGCACCAGGCATCCACTTGAGTCTGGCTGTGCTGCCAGGCCCAGGTGGCGTCGGCCCAGACCAGGTCCACCTGAATGGTCGGTGTCAGCGACAGGCGATGCGAACCGGCCGCCGCGGGCGGATAGCCATTCAGCAGTGACTCGGCCAGATCGCTCAGATCGGGCCAGGCGCTCAGCGCCCGGGCCAGGTCGGCGCGCCCAAGCGGGTGCAGTTCGGCAGAAATCCAGTGAAGGCGGCAGCCGGGTGGTGCGTGGCGCTGAAAGCAGCGCGCGGCCATCAGCAGGTTAAGCCCGCTACCAAAGCCGGTTTCACCCACCACCATCAATTCGCCCGCTTGCAGGCCGGAAAAACGCTGGGCTAGCCGGTTAGCGCCCAGGAACACCTGCTCGGCCTCGGCCTGGCCCTGGCCAGCCATGAAGTAGTGATCGGCGAAATCCGGGGCGAACGGGGTCGAGCCGTCAAAGTCAACGCGGGCTGGTGTAATGGGTTCGAGCGACGGTTTCATACCGGCAACGGGGGTTGACGATTTGCCGAAGGCGATAATGTTATATCATTGCGCTTGAATATAGACCGGGTATCACCATGGCCGCCGTTTTTGAAACCGACAAGCAGAAAGCGCGTGATCACGCCTTTGACCGGGCGGCGATTTGCGTGTCCGGGCTTTGCCTGGTTCAATGTCTGCTTCTTCCGATTCTGGTGGTCGTCACGCCGCTGGCCTCGGTAGGGTTTTTGGGCGAGGAGTGGTTCCACATGGCCTTGTTGCTGGTGGTGCTGCCGCTCAGTCTGCTGGCGTTCGCCCTGGGGTTCCGTCAGCATCGTAACCCGACCATGTTGATTCCGGGTGGGCTTGGGTTGCTGCTGGTCGCTTTGGCTGCGGCCGCCGAAATCAGCCATATTGCCAGCCATTGGCAGGCAGCCCTGCTGACCTCACTGGGTGGACTGCTGCTGATTACCGGCCACTGGCTGAACCTTCGCTATCGTCGGCTGGCTTGCTTGCGCTGAGCCGTTTCCTTCGGCGTTCCGGGTTAGAATCTGGGCCATCTTTCCACCCGAACTGAAGCAGGATTCGATCATGAGCGACGTTCCCTCCGAATTGCGTTACGCCGAGAGCCACGAATGGGTCACCGAAGAAGATGCCGGTGTCGTCCGCGTAGGCATTACCGAGCATGCCCAGGCCCAGTTGGGTGACCTGGTGTTCGTGGAGCTGCCCGAACCCGGTGCCACTTTCAGCCAGGGGGATGCCTGTGCCGTGGTTGAGTCGGTCAAGGCGGCCTCCGATATCTACTGCCCGGTGTCGGGCGAGATCGTTGCGGTCAATGAAACCCTGATCGATGCCCCGGAAACGGTCAATAACGACTGCTACAACGACGGCTGGCTGTTTACCGTTCGACTGGACGACAGCGACGAGCTGGAAACCCTGCTCGACGCCGACGCCTACCGCGAACACATCGAAGACTGATTTAACGGCCCGCTCAGCGGGCCCCTGCCAGCCGATCTGCACGGCGGATCGGTTCGGGCAGGCGAAAGCGTGGGGCGCAGGCCAGCACTACGTCGCAAGCCTGCTCCAAGCAAATCTTGTAACCGATCGACACGTATACCGGTCGCACGCCCTGACGGGTTCTCAGCACCGTCCCGATTCGTTCTTCACCGTCCATCAGCGGGCTACAGGCGCCTCGCGTTAACCCGGGCTTTTCGTGCTGGCCACACAAACGACTCTTGCCCACGCCGATTGCCGGCAGCCCGGTTTCCACCCCAAGATGGCAGGCCACACCGAAGCGGCGCGGGTGCGCCAGACCCTGACCATCGCACAGCACCAGGTCGGGCCTGGGCAGTTGCGCCAGGGCACCCAGAATGGCCGGCAACTCACGAAAAGACAGCAGGCCGGGGATGTAGGGCAGGGTGGTTGGTTGCTCGACAACGGCTTCCTCAATCAGAACCAGATCGGGGAAGCGCATCAGCACCGCGGCCGCCCGGGTGGTGCGCCCGCCGTTGGGAAAGGCCACGTCAACGCCAGCCACGGTCGTCAGCGTCTTCGGTAATTGGTCCGTGGTGATCACCTGGCCGGCCAGGGTCCGCTGGCGTTCGATCAAGTCTTGAGCGTTCATTCGCCGAAACTTCGGCTCCAGGCACGGGCGACCTGGTTCCGACAATCCTCGGGCAGGTCGGGATCGGGGCGACGGGCCAGCCAGTCGCGGTGGCGCTGTTCCAGCAGACCTCGCCAGACCGCGACCAGGGCCTCGGCCTTTTCGGATTCCAGCCAGCCGGCATCGGCGAGTGCCCTGAGCTGTCGGTCGAGCCGGCGGTGCCGGGCCAGTCCGTCATGTTGGTGGGCCAGGCTCAGTATCCCGGCTTCGGCGACGAACTGCAGGTCGGTGATGGCCCGCTTGATTGGCGTTTCCGGTCGGTCCCTGAGCTGTCGTTGACGCATCTCGGCCAGTTCCTGACAGACTTCATCGCGATTGCGTGGTTGTTGCAGGATGGCTTCGCGGGTTTCCTCGAAGGGGGCTTTCAGGTCGGGGTTTCCGGCCACCCAGCGGGCCCGGATCAAGGCCTGGTGTTCCCAGGTCCAGGCCTGCTGGTGTTGGTACTCTGTAAAGGCTTCCAGGCTGCTGACCAGCATGCCGGCATTGCCGTTGGGGCGAAGCCGGGCGTCGACCTCGAATAGCCGTCCCCCGGGCAGCGGCATCTGCATGAAGCTGATCACGCGCTGGGCAGTTCGAATCGGTGCCTTGCCGGGACCGTGCAAAAACACCAGGTCCAGGTCCGACTGGTAGTGCAGCAGTCCGGCACCGAGGTTGCCATAACCGATAATGGCCAGGTCGGGCTCGTTTTCGCTGATCAGGCTCAACACCTGGGCCAGCAGGTTTTCGGCCACCTGGCTCAAGCGCTCGGCCGCCGCCCGGGCTTCCAGTTGCCCACCCAGCTCGGCCAGCGCCGTGCGCAGAAAGGCACCCTGACGCCAGCGGCCCAGGGCATAGAGCGCGCCCTCGGTGTCCAGGCCGTCCAGCCGTGGCTGGGTCGGCAGGTCCAGGTCGTGCTCGGAGCCCAGCAAGTCGTCCAGCAGCTGCGGGGCCTGGACAATCCATTCGGCGATGCGAGCGCTGCTCCGGAATACGCTGACCAGGCGTTTCAGGGTCTGTGGACGTTCATGGAGCAGCGCCAGGTAGGCCGAGCGTCGACAGATCTGTTCGATCAGCCGCAGCAGATCGTCCAGCCCGATGTCGGCCTGATCATGGCGGGCAACTTCGTCCAGCAGCTGCGGCATCAGCCGCTCCAGGCGACGCCGACCCTCGGCGCTGATCGCTCGCTGGGTGGTGCGTCGGGCCAGCGTGTGCAGCCGCTCGGCAACCGCCTCGGCATCGCCGAACCCCAGTTCGGTCAACCGCTGGTGGCTGTTTTCGGTTGGCGGCCAAAGGTCCTGTCGCTGGACGCTGGCCTGCTCGGGCGCTTCAAAGTGCTCGCTGAAAGCCTGGCGCACCCGTTGGCGATGGCCATTGAGGGTGTCGAGCAGCGCTTCAGGGCTGTACTCGCCCATCAGTTGCGCCAGTTTGCTCATGGCCTCGGGCGACTCCGGCAAATGATGGCCCTGGCGCCCGCTCATCGCCTGCAGACGGTTTTCCAGCAGGCGCAGGTAGCCATAAGCGGCGCCCAGGGCCTGGGCATGGTCAGCTTCGATCAGTTTGGCCTTCCTGCAGGCGTCGAGAGCGGGCAGAAAGCCGGTCTGGCGTAAATCCGGGTCGCGACCGCCGCGCAGGATCTGCTGGCTCTGGATCAGGAACTCCAGCTCACGGATACCGCCAGCGCCGCGCTTGATGTCGTCCCGACTGGATTTGGCGCGGCTGTTGGCATCAATCTGCTGGTGCAGGTCGCGCAGGCTGTCGAAAATGCCGTAGTCGAGATAGCGGCGGTACACGAAGGGCTGGAGGGCATCAATCAAGCGCTGGCCCTGTTCGAGGTCGCCGGCCACCGGTGCGGCCTTGAGCCAGGCGTAGCGCTCCCAGGTTCGGCCTTCATTGAGGAAATACTGCTCCATGGCATCGACCGACCAGACCAGTGCGCCGCTGTCGCCGAAGGGCCGCAGGCGGGTGTCGACAATCCACACCCGGCCGTCCTCGGTGACGGTGTCGAGCAGGCGAATCAGTTCCCGGGCCACGCGCTTGAGCCACTCTACGGCATCCAGTCGGCGCGGCCCCTCGCTCCGGGCCTTTTGGCCCGACCAGGCAAAGACCAGATCGACATCGGAATTGAAGTTGAGCTCGTCGCCGCCGAACTTGCCCAGGCCCAGCACGGCCAGGCGAATGGGCCGGCCGTGCGGGTCAACCAATTGACCATGCTGGGCGGCGACCGTGCGCTCGGCGGTTGCCAGGGCCATCTCCAGGCAGTCACGCGCCAGCTGGCTGATCGCCCGGCCGGTTTCGGCAATATCGGCTTCGCCCATCAGGTCGCGCCAGAGAATATGCACCGAACCCAGTTGTCGGTAGCGTCTGAGTGCCTTTAGTGGGTTGTCGGCCAGCGCCTCCTGGTCGGGTCTGGCCGGGGGCTGGTCTGGTCCTTCATGGTCGGCGAAACGCCGCCAGGCTTCAGCCGCAAAGGCCGAGAGCTCGGGCAGCTGGTCGGGCGAAAGCTCGATGGGTAGGCGCATGGCTTCATTGTAGAGCGATGGCTCTGAAAAGATCACAGCCACTGAATTGCCGCGCCCTGCTTGGAGCGTCCTTGCGCACTGCGGTAAGCTGAAAGCCTCTGTTGTGGGGTGCGAGTGATGAAAAAGGTCGGGATTTTCATCCTGCTGTCGGTATTGGTGCTGGCCCTTTGGCTTTGGCCGAGGCCGGTAGACGAGCCTCTGGGTCAGGTCGATCCGTCGGCCATGGACGAGCCTGCCGCGCTGTTTGTCGAAGAGCAGTCGTCGGGGCGTGATTCGGCCGAATCGTCGCTCGCGACTGATGATTCTGACGGCCCAACCGGGCGGCAGTCGCCGCTTCCCGTGCTGAATGAAGGGCGAACCTTAACGGTTTGGCAGGCGCTCGAAGGCCAGGATGATCTGCTCGAGGCGTTGGAGCAGGACTTGATGGCTGGACGCCTGTCCGCCGAGGCTTTCGAGGAAGAACGCGGCCTTTGGTCGGCCATCTGCGAATCCGTGCTTTACCCGGAGAGGCAACCGCCGGATCTTCGGACGGATATTCCTCTCGCCTTCATCAGGCGGATGGAGTACCCCTGCCAGTCGTTCACGCCGGCCTTGCTCGATCAGATTGACGAAGAAATGGCTGCTGAATTCGATATGTCCCTTGAGGAAGCGGAACACTGGCAGCGTCAAGATCGCCTGTTTCAACTGGTTTCGCAGGGGGACAGGGAGACCGCTCGTGCGCTCGTCTTCGAACAGCTATTGGATGCGCTGCAGTCGCAATCCATGTCGTCTGCTGTCTGGGCAGCCTGGCAATTGCAACAGCACGGACTTATTGATTTTCCCGACGAGCTTGCCGTTCCAGAACACGGCCAGATCATGATCGACTTGATTGTGCCAACGGCTGCGGCACTGGCATTGACCTGCGCACAAATTGGCGGCTGTTCAGACAATCACCCCCTGGTAATTTCCCTTTGTGTCTGGCCTGGTCGAGGCCCCTGCCAGCCTCCGCTTGATTTGTACCAGGCTATTGACCAACTTCTGACGGGATCAGAAATTCAGTATTTCAACCATTTGCTCGATGAGGTTGAGCGCGAGCTACGCGAGCGGGTCTATGCCGAGAGTCCTTAGTGTCGCCATCGCGCTGATTGTGCTGCTGGGTCTTGTTCTGTGGCTGGGCCTGGCGGGGGAACCTGCCCGGCAGGCTGCCCCGGACGTGGCCGCAGAACTGCCCGAGGCCGAGCGGGCCTCGGCGCTGGCCGGCCAGCTTGCGCGTCAAGTCAAGCAGCCTGCGCCGTTCGACCTGTCCACGCTTGAGCCGGGAACCATTGCGCCCGTCTTTTTCCTGGATGCGCTGGAATCAGGCGAAGACCTGTTCGACGCCCTGGCCGAACAGGCGCTGTTGGGCGGCTGGAGCGATGAGGAGCTGGCCAGTGCCTACGCGTTCTGGGCCGCACTGTGTGGACCAGCGACGGCCCAGTCGGGCTGGATGGCGCGCCAGTTTCGGCGGCTGGCCGACAGTCAGCAGGAGGTGGCAAAGGCCTACTGTCAATCATTCGCCGATGGCCAGGTCGAATTGGCGGAAGCGCATGATTCGGAATTCCTGTTTTTCTACCGCGTCGGTCGCTTCGATGCCGAGGACATTCGCCAGTCGCTGGAAGACCGGTTGGCGCCGATCAAGTTCGAACGGCTGATGCGACAGCTGCATGATGCCCTGGCCGACTACCGCTTCGAGCGGGTGCGCGATGTCGTCTGGGCCCTGGATGCCTTCGACTTGTTCGACCATCCCAGCCCCGAAGAGGCCCGGGTAGTGCGTTCGCCGCTGGTCGAGCGCGTGGCCGTTGACCCACTGGTGCTAGAGGCCATGGCCACCACCCTGATGTGCCGCCGCCTTGGCGGCTGTCGCGAAGCGCACCCCCTGGTACTCAGAACCTGCGCCGTTTCGGCCTGGCGGCCCTGCCTGGGCGTCGACAGCCTGGAGGACGCGCTCAGCGACACCCTCACGGGCATCCAGCTGGCCGAACACCGCCGCCTGCTCCAGCAAATCGACACCGGCCTGGCCTCCACAAGACGCAGTCCCTGACACCTCCGAATGCAGCAGGCGACAACACTGCCGAGTGCTTTTCCTGCCCAACCTCAAAACCGTCAGCGGGGGTGGTGTCGGCACCACTCGCCGCCTTGCACCAAACAAAACCCCAATAAAGAAAAACCCCGGCACAGAGGCCGGGGTTTTTCGACGTTCCAGGCTGAACAAGGCAGCCGGGAGACACGATTTACATCATGCCGCCCATGCCACCCATACCGCCCATGCCACCCATGTCCGGGGCACCGCCGCCTTCATTCTCCTGCGGAATTTCGGCAACAGCCGCTTCGGTGGTGATCATCAGGCCGGCAACCGAGGACGCGTTCTGCAGCGCAGAGCGGGTCACCTTGGTCGGGTCCAGGATACCGGCATCGATCATGTCGACATACTCGCCGGTGGCGGCGTTGAAGCCGAAGTTGCCCTTGCCTTCAGCAACCTTGGCAAGAACCACCGACGGCTCGCCGCCAGCATTGGCCACGATCTTGCGCAGCGGGGCTTCCATGGCGCGCAGAGCGATGCTCACGCCCACGTTCTGGTCTTCGTTGTCGCCCTTGAGCTCGGCAATGGCCGCCAGGGCCCGGACCAGAGCGGTACCACCGCCCGGCACCACGCCTTCTTCGACAGCCGCACGGGTTGCGTGCAGGGCGTCTTCAACGCGAGCCTTCTTCTCCTTCATCTCGACTTCGGTGGCTGCACCGACCTTGATCACGGCAACACCGCCGGCCAGCTTGGCCACGCGTTCCTGCAGTTTTTCACGGTCGTAGTCAGAGCTGGCGTCTTCGATCTGGGCGCGAATCTGACCCACACGACCTTCGATGGCCGAGGCATCGCCTGCGCCGTCGATGATGGTGGTGTTTTCCTTGGTGATCTGGATCTTCTTGGCTTCACCCAGAGCGTCCAGGTCAGCTTTTTCCAGGCTCAGGCCGATGTCTTCGGAGATGACCTGGCCGCCGGTCAGGATGGCCATGTCTTCCAGCATCGCCTTGCGACGATCACCAAAGCCAGGTGCCTTGACGGCGGCGACTTTGACGATGCCGCGCAGGTTGTTGACCACCAGGGTGGCCAGCGCTTCGCCTTCGATGTCTTCGGCAACGATCAGCAGGCTGCGGCCGGCCTTGGCCACGCCTTCGAGGATCGGCAGCAGCTCGCGCACGTTGGAGATTTTCTTGTCGTGCAGCAGGATGTACGGATTTTCCAGCTCGACCTGCATGGTCTGCTGGTCGGTCACGAAGTACGGCGACAGGTAGCCGCGATCGAACTGCATGCCCTCGACGACGTCCAGCTCGTTTTCCAGCGACTGGCCTTCTTCGACCGTGATGACGCCTTCCTTGCCGACCTTTGCCATGGCTTCGGCGATGATTTTGCCGATTTCTTCGTCAGAGTTGGCCGAAATGGTGCCGACCTGGGCAATCGCCTTGTCGTCGGTGCACGGGGTAGAGAGCTTCTGCAGCTCAACCACGGCAGCCTTGACGGCCTTGTCCATGCCGCGCTTCAGGTCCATCGGGTTCATGCCGGCGGCAACGGCCTTCAGGCCTTCGCGCAGCATGGCGTGGGCCAGCACGGTGGCGGTGGTGGTGCCGTCACCGGCGGCGTCAGAGGGCTGGGAAGCGACTTCCTTGACCATCTGTGCGCCCATGTTCTCGAACTTGTCTTCCAGTTCGATTTCCTTGGCCACTGAAACACCGTCCTTGGTGACGGTCGGGGCGCCGAAGCTCTTCTCGAGCACGACGTTGCGGCCCTTGGGGCCAAGGGTAACGCTGACGGCGCGCGCCAGGACGTCTACGCCCTTGAGGATCTTGTTGCGGGCGTCTTCTGAGAAACGGACTTCTTTAGCACTCATTGCTGTGATTCCTTTGATTCGATTCGTCAGTAATAGCGGATCGTATGAACAGGGGGTCTATCAGGATTCGATGACGGCCATGATGTCGTCTTCGCGCATCACCAGCAGCTCTTCGCCGCCGACCTTGACCTCGGTGCCTGAATACTTGCCGAACAGCACGGTGTCGCCAACCTTGACGTCCAAGGCGCGCTGCTCGCCGTTTTCGAGGATTTTGCCGTTGCCGACGGCCAGCACTTCACCGCGGATCGGCTTTTCGGTTGCCGAATCGGGAATGACAATGCCACCGGGGCTGGTGCGCTCTTCTTCAACGCGCTTGACGATGACACGGTCGTGCAAGGGACGCAGATTCATGGGTTGTTCTCCCTTCAAATTGAGGTTATTTGCCACATTTAGGTTCAAAAAGCCGGTTGGAATCCCACCTGGGCAGGATGCCTCCGGTTAAAGTCATCAGGGCTCGCACCCGGACTGTCTTGATGACCAGACCAAGCCGATGCCGTACAAAGCGGCAAATGGAGCCCCGTCGACCCCTTTTCAAGGGTGGGCCGTGCAAATAAGGTTGGGCGGGTGCCAAGAAACGGGGCTCGACGCCTGATCCGGTATCCTTATGGATGGGTTCCATCGGGCGCCTGCCCCAACCAGTGATTCTGACGATCATGAATTCGAATTCTGCGGCTCAAGCGATGATTCTTGTCCAGACTACGGTCGAATCGGCGGATCAGGCGGAACGCCTGGCTGCCGATCTGGTCAATAAACGCCTTGCAGCCTGTGTCAGCATCGGTAGTGAAGTCAGGAGCGTGTATCCCTGGCAGGGCCAGGTCGAAACTGCTCGTGAGATACCACTGCTGATCAAAAGCTGCCCGGAGCAGCTTGCTGCCCTGAAGGCCGCTTTTGCTGATCTTCACCCCTATGACGTTCCCGAGCTGCTTGTGCTCGAGGTTGCCGATGGATCGCCGGCCTATCTGGAATGGGCCCGGACCTGGATGACTGAATGAAACCAACCGCCATCAACCGGGGCCCATGGCTGGCCCTGCTGACGATTCTGCTTAGCCTGGGTCTGGGGCTTCTCCCGGCGCAGGCCCAGATCAACCCCGATGACCTGCTGCCGGTTGAAGATGCTTTCGCGCTGTCTGCCGAGGCGGATGGCGACGAGATTCGCCTGACCTGGGCGATTGCCGATGGTTATTACCTGTATCGCCACGCCTTCCGCTTCGAGTCGCTGACCCCGGCGCTGGTTCTTGGCGAGGCCGTCATTCCGCCCGGCGAGCAGACGGTCGATGAGTTCTTCGGCGAAACCGAAACCTACCGTGACCAGGTCACCGTAAGGCTGCCCATTGCCGGGCATCCAGGGGCCGGCCCGGTTCAGATCCAGGTGCGCTCGCAAGGCTGTGCCGATCTTGGCGTGTGCTACCCACCGCATCGTCAAACCGTTTCGCTGGATTTGCCTGATGCGCCCCTGGCCCCGCCGCCATCCGCCACCGGCAATGGCCTGGCCGGCCTGCTCGGTGGGGCGTCCTCGTCTCGATCACCGCTGTTGCCCGAGCAGGATGCCGGCGCGCTGCCGGCCGAGCAGGCGTTCTCCTATGAAGCCATTGCGACCGATGCGGCAACGTTGCTGGTGCGCTTCGTCGCCCAAGAGGGCTATTACCTTTACCGCCACGCCTTTGAATTCCGCATCGACGAGACTGACGTGGAGGTTGTCCAGGTATTGCTGCCCGAGGCCGAGGCCATCGTCGATGAATCCTTCGGCGAGACCGAGGTGTATTACGGTGAGGTTGAAATCCCGGTTCATTTGTCTCGCCCGGCCGGGCCGGCGCGGGATATCACGGTCAGCGCCGCGTTCCAGGGCTGTCTGGAAGGTGCTGTCTGCTACCCGCCGATGAGCCGCATGCTGACCGTCTCGTTGCCAGCTGCCGATGCCGATATCCGCATGGATTCACCGCCAGCGGCCGGTGCTGGATCTGACCTGCCACTGGCCGAGCAGGACCGGCTGGCCGCGGCACTGTCCGGTCGGCCCTTGCTGGCGCTCAGCCTGTTCCTGCTGGCCGGGCTGCTGCTGGCCTTCACGCCTTGCGTGTTCCCGATGGTGCCGATTCTCTCCGGACTGATTGCCGGCGAAGGCGACCGGATGACCACGGCCCGGGCCTTCCGTCTGTCGCTGGTGTACGTGTTGGCCATGGCGCTGGTTTACACCGCCTTTGGCGTGGTGGCTGGCTTGTTCGGCCAGAATCTGCAGGCCGTTTTCCAGCACCCGGCAGTGCTTGGCACGTTTGCCGGGCTGTTCGTCCTGCTGTCGCTGGCGATGTTCGGTTTTTACGAACTGCAGTTGCCGGCCTCGGTACAAACCCGGCTGAACGAGTGGTCGAACCGGGCCGAGGGCGGCACGCTGCTGGGCGCCGCCATCATGGGCGCCCTGTCGGCGCTGATTGTTGGGCCCTGCGTGGCGCCGGCCCTGATGGGCGCGCTTATCTATATCGGCCAGACCGGCGATGCGGTGCTTGGCGGGGCGGCTTTGTTCTCGATGGCCATTGGCATGGGAATTCCGCTGGTGATCTGGGGCACTTCCGCGGGTCGCCTCCTGCCGCGTGCGGGTGCCTGGATGAACGCGGTGAAAGCGGTGTTCGGCGTGGGGCTGCTGGCCCTGGCCATCTGGATGCTCGAGCGCGTTGTGCCGCCGGCCGTGACCATGCTGCTGTGGGGCGCGCTGGCGCTGGCCAGTGCGGTCTACCTGGGAGCGCTGGCCCGGCTGCCGGCCGATGCCTCGGGTTGGTCGAAGCTGTGGCAGTCGCTGGGCCTGGTGCTGCTGATTCTTGGTGCCATTCAATTGATTGGCGCGGCCTCGGGCGGCAATGACTGGCTGCGTCCACTCAATCATCTGCGCCCAGCCGCAGGTGGTGCAGCGCCGGTGGCGACGCCCACGTTTCAGCGCATTGATCGACTGGACGAGCTCAAACAGGCCATTGCCGAGAGCCCGCGCCCGGTGTTTCTGGAATTCTACGCCGACTGGTGCGTGGACTGCGTTCGGATGGAGCGACGTACCTTTCCCGAGCCGGAGGTCGCCAGGCGGATGGCCGAGATGACCCTGATCAAGATTGACGTGACCGACTACACCCGCGACCACCAGGAAATTCTGTCGCATTTTGGTTTGATCGGTCCGCCAGCCTACCTGTTTTTCCGCCGGGGGGATGAGCTGCGCCATTTGCGCAACTTTGGCTTCATTTCACCGACCCGCTTTGCCAATTTGCTCGATGAGGTCAATGCCTGATGCCCAAGCTGTCGCTGATTGTTTCGGTTGCCATCATTGGTCTGGCGCTTGGCGCCGGTTATGCCTGGTTCAGTCGTCCGGCACCACCGCCGGTGGGAGTCACCGGCGCGTCGGTTGGCGACCTCCGGCCGGGTTTCGCCCATACCGATCTGAATGGCCAGACCATGGATGTGGATGCCTTCGATGGTCAGCTACTGCTGGTCAATTTCTGGGCCACCTGGTGCGCGCCGTGCCGGCGGGAAATGCCAGTGCTGCAGGACGCCAGCGAGGCGCATGCCGATCGCCTGGCCGTGGTTGGCATTGCCCTGGATGATCTCGAGCCTGTACAGGCCTTCGTCGATGAACTGGGCATCAGTTACACGATCCTGATCGGGGCGACTGATGCCATGACTACCCAGCGCGCCTGGGGCAACGGTGCCGGCGCACTGCCCTATACGGTGCTGGTCGACCGGGATGGGGTCATTCGCTGGCAGCATCTGGGAGAGGTCACCGCCGACGAGTTGGACGAGGTGCTGGCACGATGGCTGGATGGCAGTTCCTGAGAGGCGTTCAAACGGCAAGTTCAATGCCGACAAGGAAAGAAAATGTCAGCAAACGTCACCGTACGTCGGCGAACGTGTGGACATTGATGCGGTAATGCGGCACACTTGCCGAACTTTGAAGGCTTGGAAGCCGAATGACCGCTGTTCTGGTATTGCATGGACCCAATCTGAACCTGCTCGGGCGTCGTGAGCCGTCGATTTACGGCACCTCGACGCTGGCCGACATCGACCATTTCATGGGCGAGTTTGCCAAAAGCTGCCAAATCGAACTGAGCAGTTTCCAGTCCAATGCCGAGCATGCCCTTGTTGAACGGGTTCAGCAGGCCATGGACGATGGCACCGACTGGATCATCATCAACCCGGCTGCCTTCACGCACACATCGGTCGCCCTGCGCGACGCACTGGCCGCTACGGGTCTTCCGTTTATCGAAGTGCATCTGAGCAATCCGGACGGGCGCGAGCCTTTCCGGCACCATTCGTATTTTTCCGACCTGGCCGTTGGGACGATCGCCGGATTCGGCGAGGATTCGTACCTGCTGGCCCTTCAGTTCGTGGTCAACCAGGTCGAACGTTCGGGGTAGGAGTCACCACACATGGATCTGAGAAAAATAAAAAAACTGATCGAACTGCTCGAAGAGTCCGAGCTGGCAGAGATTGAAATTCACGAGGGGGAGGAGTCGGTGCGTCTTATCCGGCATCACGCTCAGGCTGCCCCTCCTCAGCAGGCCACCATGGCCCCGCCGCAGTACGTGATGCCAAACGCACCGGCCGCGCCTCCACCCGTGGCGCCGACCGCCAGCGCTGCGGAAGAGGCATCGGCCAACCTGCCGGAGGGTGAGGTTGTACGTTCTCCCATGGTGGGTACTTACTATGCGGCGCCCAACCCCGATGCCGGGCCTTTCGTCAAGGTGGGCAGCCGGGTCAGCACGGGGGATACGCTCTGTCTGGTCGAAGCGATGAAGATGTTCAACCAGATCGAGGCCGAGTTCAGCGGCGAAGTCGTGGCGATCCTGGTTGAAGACGGCCAGCCGGTGGAGTTCGATGAGCCGCTGTTCGTGATCAAGAAGGGCTGACCATGGCCCCATTCAAGAAAGTATTGATTGCCAACCGCGGCGAGATTGCCCTGCGTATCTTGCGGGCCTGCCAGGCCATGAATATCCGCACGGTGGCGGTGCACTCGACGGTTGATCGCAACCTCAAGCACGTCGGCATGGCCGATGAGTCGGTCTGTATTGGCCCGGCAGCGCCCGGCGCCAGCTATCTAAACGTGCCGGCCATTGTGGCGGCGATGGAGGGGACTGACGCAGAAGCGGTACACCCCGGCTATGGTTTTCTGGCCGAAAACGCCGATTTTGCCGAGCGCATCGAGGAGTCAGGCTTTACCTTCATCGGCCCGCGTGCAGAAACCATTCGCTTGATGGGTGACAAGGTGTCGGCCATCAACGCCATGCGGCAGGCCGGCGTGCCGTGTGTGCCAGGCTCGAACGGTCCACTGGACGGCGATGAGCGCCGTTCAGAGCGCCTGGCCGCAGAAATTGGCTACCCGGTATTGATAAAGGCGGCCGCAGGTGGTGGCGGCCGGGGAATGCGCGTTGTCCACGAGCCCGAATCGCTGATTCGCTCGATTGACCTGACTCGCCAGGAAGCCAAAACCGGCTTCGGCGACGATACGGTTTACATGGAAAAGTACCTGACCAACCCACGCCACATCGAGATCCAGGTGCTGTCGGATGCGCACGGTAACGCGGTGCACCTGGGCGAGCGCGACTGTTCCATGCAGCGCCGCCATCAGAAAGTGATCGAAGAGGCGCCGGCGCCAGGTATCACGCCGGAAGAGCGCGCCCGTATCGGCAAGATCTGTACCGACGCCTGCCAGCGGATCGGCTATCTCGGGGCGGGTACTTTCGAGTTCCTGTATGAAAAGGGCGAGTTCTATTTCATCGAAATGAACACCCGCATTCAGGTCGAGCATCCGGTGACCGAGTGCATCACCGGGCTGGATCTGATTCGCGCCCAGATCCTGGCGGCTGCGGGACAACCGATCCCGTTTACTCAGGATGACGTGATCATCAACGGCCACGCCATTGAGTGTCGTATCAACGCCGAAGACCCGGAGCGTTTCATTCCTCAGCCGGGAACGGTGACGGGTTTTCACGCGCCCGGCGGCCCCGGTGTTCGAGTGGACTCGCACATCTACGACGGCTACAGCATTCCTCCAAATTACGATTCAATGATTGGCAAGCTGATCACCCATGCTGAAAGCCGTGAGGCGGCGATTGCCCGCATGCGCGTAGCACTTGACGAAATGGTTTTGCGCGGGGTGGTCAACAATATTCCGCTGCATCAGCGCCTGCTGCGCGACTCCGGCTTCCTCGAAGGTGGCACCAACATCCACTACCTGGAGAAATTGCTTAAAGGCGGTTAAAGGTAAAAAGTGAAAGGGGACAGGTTGTTGTTCCTTTCACTTTTCACTGTTAACCGTTTACCGCCCTTTAGCTGGTTAGCGGCAACGCTCCAAATGCGGCGTGGGCGACCAGGTGGCTCAGGCGGTCGATGTCTGGTACCAGGGCCTCAGTGGAATCAACGATGACTTTTCCGGCAACAGCAATCGGTTTCGATTCGAGCGGAACCTCGGTGAGGTTGTCCTGAGTGATCGTGGTCAGGCGGGGGAAGCCCTGGGCAAGGATCGCTACGTAGGGCATCCGTTCATTGCCAATCAGTGATTTGGTGATACACAAGCGAGCGCCATTGATGGCTTCGCTTTCAGCGCTTTCGGTCAATAGCGAGTAGCTGACGGCCGGTACTTGCCAGCCGCGCCACAAAAAGGTGCCGAGCAGCCAATCAGGGCCCCCGGTAACTGGGTCGGGCTCACTGTAGGCCACAACTTCAGCGACCGTTGCGTTGGGCAGAATGATGTGCCCACCACTGATCGGTACCATCACGCTGCGAATATCTTGATTGTCTGCCATGGCTTCTTATCCTTCAGGTCTGGCCATGTTCAGGAGGTCGAACACGTGGTTGATCAATTCTCCCTCCTGGTAGGGCTTGGCCAGATAATCATTGACGCCCACCTCGACCGCGCGCTGACGATGTTTTTCACCGCTTCGTGAAGTGATCATCATCATGGGGATGTCGCGCAGACGAGGGTCGTTACGAACGTGGCCGGCCAATTCATAGCCATCCATGCGAGGCATTTCGATATCCAGCAGAATCAGGTCAGGAACGCGCTCGAACATCACTTCTACGGCGTCAAGACCGTCACGGGCCGTCATGACCTCGAGTCCGCGGTACTCAAGTACACGAGATGTCACACGACGCATGGTGATTGAGTCATCGACCACCAGCACCAATGGCGTGCGTTTGACATCTTCTTCGATGGCCTCGGTGATTTCGCTGACGCGACCCGGCAGAATGTTGCGGTTGAAGGCGCGACGAATCATCGGGCCAATATCGAGAATGGGAACGACCTGTCCATCGCCAGTGATCGTTCCGCCGAGGATGCCCGGTATGGCACTGATTTGTGGGCCGACCGGCTTGAGCACAATCTCGCGGTGGCCCAGCAATTCAGACACCCGCAGAGCCGCGCGTTGTTCGCCGGCTTCAACCATCAGCAGGGACAGTGTTCCGGTGCTGACCTCCTCCATCGGCAAATCAAGCTGAGGCTCCAATTCAACCAACGGGTAACGCTCGCCGGCATAATCCTGGCCGGGCTCAGTGCCTTCGATTTCATGCAGCCAGTCGTTGGCGAGCATGCGCGTAACGCCGCGAACTGCTTGCAGGGGAATGGCAAACAACCGATCGGCAGCCCGCACCATGATGGCTTGCATGACGGTCAGGGACAGCGGAATGCGGATAGTGAAGCGCGTGCCTTGCCCGTCGCTGGTTTCGGCGGAGACGCTGCCGCCGATCTGGCGAATCTCATTGGCAACGACGTCCATGCCAATACCACGGCCAGCCAGCTCACTAATGCTTTCTGCCGTCGTAAAGCCCGAGCGGAAGATCATTTGCATCAGGACAGCACGGTCGGGCTCCGATCCAGCCTCCAGCAAGCCGCGTTCCTCAGCGCGCCGATGGATAGCATCCAGGTCGAGACCCCGGCCATCATCGCTGACGCGAATGACGAGCTCGGTGGCCTCTCGAGTCACCCCGATTCGAACTGTGCCTTGCTCCGGCTTGCCGTTCTGTTGGCGCTCGGCAGGTTGCTCAATGCCGTGAGTGATCGCATTGCGCAGCATGTGTTCCAGCGGTGCGGTAATTCGCTCAAGAACCGTACGGTCCAGGTCGCCTTCGCCCTCCATCTCGACCACCACCTGGGCGCGTTTGTCGAGTTCGCGAGCAGCATTTCGAACCACTCGCCTGAGGCGCGGCAGCAAAGTGCCGAAGGACACCATGCGGGCCTGCATCAAGCCTTCCTGCAGCTCGGTATTCACCCGAGATTGCTGCATCAGCAGGGTTTCGGACTGGCGCGTCGCATCGTCAAGAATACCGGTGAGCGAGGTCAGGTCATTGACCGACTCAGCCAGACCACGGGAGAGCTGCTGAATGGTTGAGTAACGGTCGAGTTCGAGTGGATCGAAGGTTTCATCGGCAGGGCCATGCTCGCGCTCATAGCGAGCCAGAATCTGCGCTTCGGTTTCCAGTTCCAGCTTACGCAGCTGGTCGCGAAGACGGATAACCGTCTCGTCGACTTCCCCGACGTTGTTGCGGAAGATGCTGATCTGCTGTTCGAGACGTGAACGGAAGATGCTGATTTCGCCAGCGTAATTGACCAGATCGTCAATCAGCGGTGCCGGGACACGCAGGGATTCAACACGGCTTGTTGCCTCGGTGGGTTCGGCCGCTACCTCGGTCTCCGCTCGCAATTCCGGCAGAATGACGGCATCTTCGATTTCACGTGCCTGTTCTGCAAACAGGTCATCGGTGGAGCGGTTAGGCAACGGTTCACGCTTGACCACGGCGTCCAGCATGGCATGCAGATGATCGCAACCGGTTTCCAGTGCGTCGATTCGTTCCGGCGTGGTTTCGGTCAGGCCGGCCGCAATGCCCTCGAGCAGCTCCTCCATGACATGGGCTACCTGGCCGACCGGATTGAGGCCAACCATGCGCGAGCTACCCTTGATGGTATGGAGATCGCGCTGCAGTGCAGTAACCAGAGACTGGTCGTCCGGCGCTTCGCGCCATTTCTGCAAAACGCCGTCGCTGTGCTCAAGCAGTTCCTGTCCTTCTTCCAGGAAAGCTTCGAGCAGATCTTCATTGACCTGGTCATAGTCGATATGGATGCGGTCATCGCTTGCCGTCGACGTTTGTTCAGCATCCGTTTCGGCTGATGCGTCGAAACGGATGCCACTGTCTTCTTCGCCGCCGTCTGTAAAGACATTGGTCGGTGGCTCCGGATCGCCGCTTTCAGGATCGTCGGATGCGTCAATGCTGAACTCGGGTTCTGATTCGACTCCAGGCTCGATCTCGGGCTCGATCTCGGCCTCGATCTCGGCCTCGATTTCGGACTCGATTTCGGACTCGATTTCGGACTCGATTTCGGACTCGATTTCGGACTCGATTTCGGACTCGATTTCGGACTCGATTTC
>PWYW01000007.1 GCA_003567685.1 Gammaproteobacteria bacterium | reverse complement strand
GTGGCCGATGCCGCGATCAACGGCGCGCGCGGCAACAGCGGCGCCATCATGGCCCAGTACTTCCAGGGCTTCAGCGATCACAGCGCCAACGATGCGGAATTGAATGCGCGTCAGCTGGCCGAGGCCTCGTCGGCCGCCGCGCGCTCGGCCTGGGGAGCCATGTCGCAGCCCGTACCCGGCACCCTGCCCACCGTGCTGGAAGACTTTGCCGATGAACTGGCCAAACGCGTGGATGCCGGCCTGGAAGACCTGCGCGAGCTGTTCTGGCTGGGCCTGAAGCGCGCCCGGCGATCGTTGGCAGGCACACCCGATCAGTTGGCTGTTCTGAAAAAAGCGGGCGTTGTGGATGCTGGCGCCCAGGGCTTTGTGGATTTGCTCGAAGGCGTTTGGCGCTATATCCGCAGTGGCCGAGTTCCGGATATGCCCGAGAGCACCAGCCAGGGCATGACGGGCGAATCGGCCGCGCAGCTGAGCGGCGGGGACGCGCCCAGTGAACACCGCTTCTGCACCGAATGCCTGATTGAAGGCGAAGCCATCGATGTGCCCGCCTTGCGGGGCCGCCTGGAAGACCTCGATGCCAGTTCGTTGGTGGTGGCCGGCGGCGCGCGGCGCGCGCGCGTTCACATTCACACCGATGCGCCTGGCGAACTGTTCCGCATCTGCGCGGAATACGGCGAGATTCGCCAACAGAAGGCCGACGACATGACCCGCCAGCACGGCTTGATGAACCAGAGCGGCCAGGCCGCCATCGTCACGGATTCCGCGGCGGATCTTCCCGGCGAGGAACTCGACCGCCTGGGCATCCATGTCGTTCCAGTGCGTCTGACCTTCGAGGACGAGGAATTTCTCGACAAGCTCACCATCACGCCGAAAGACTTCTATGAGCGACTGGCCACCAGCCGCTCGAAACCGCAGACATCACAGCCCCCGCCGGCTGACTTCCGCCGCCAGTTCGAGTTGCTGACCTCACACGGGCTGGATGTCCTGGCCATTCAGATTTCCAGCGCGCTGAGTGGGACCTGGCAGGCCTCGCAGACGGCTGCCGAGCGGCTGGATCCGGAGCGCATTCGCGTCTTCGACAGCCTCAATGGCGCCTGTGGCCAGGGCCTGATGGTGCTGTGGGCCGCCGAAGCCGCTGCCCGCGGCTGGCAGCGCGATGACATCATCCGGCAACTCGCTGCCCAGCGCGATCAATATCGCACCTTCGCGCTGGTGCGGGACCTGTCCTGGGGCGTGCGCGGCGGCCGGGTCAAGCCATGGATGGAAACGCTGTCGCGCCGGCTGGCGCTGCACCCCATTCTCCACAGCAACAAGGAAGGCAAGCTGGGCGCCTGCGGCGTGATAGCCGGCAAGCGCAATGTGGTGTCCCGGTTCGGTGGCTATGTGCTCAAGCGCATGAAGTCCCGGCAGACCTATCGCGTGTTGATCAGCCACACCAACGCCGCCGCCGATGCCCAGGCCCTCCGCCAGCAGATTCTGGCCGCTCATCCCCAGGTGGCCGCCTGCTGGATTGAAGAAGCGAGCCCAGCGATCGGGGTTCATGCCGGCCCCGGCAGCCTGCTGATTGGCCTGCAGCCCTGGGAACGGCCCGAGCAACGCCATGCTTGACGGAATGCTCGCAGCCCTCGGGGGGTATCTGCTCGGGTCAATCTCGGGTAGCTTGCTGCTTGGCCGTTTTCGCGGCGTGGATATTCGCGCCTTGGGCTCGGGCAATGCTGGCGGCACCAACGCCCTGCGTACGGTTGGCTGGCGCTTTGCCCTGGCCGTGGTGTTGATCGACCTGGGCAAAGGGGCGCTGGCCGTGGCCCTCGTACCCTGGCTGATCAACCTGGCGGGCCTGGCCTCGCAAAGCCTGATCAACCTGGCCGCGTTGGCCGGCTTTGCCGCCGTTGTCGGCCACATCTGGCCGGTCTATTTCCGTTTTCGAGGCGGCAAGGGTGCAGGCACCGCAGTGGGGGCCGTCGCCGTGATTGCGCCCTGGTGCATTCTGCCCCTGCTGGCGGTCTGGTTGGGCACCATCGTCGCCACCGGCTACGTGGGCCTGGCCACTATCCTGGCCGGCTTGAGCCTGGTACCCGCCATGTGGCTGCTGGGCCCCGAACCGCTGCCCCCGGCCCTGGGCGCGCTGGCCATTGCGCTGGCGGTACTGCTGGTCTTTACCCACCGCAGCAATCTCTCGCGTTTGCTGGATGGCACCGAAAACCGCTTTGAGAAGGCCCGCCTGCTCAAGCGGCGGCGCCAATCCGACGACCAGGCCTGAGCCACGATGGAGCCCGAACTTCAGCAGTTGCTCAACTGCCTGTCGGATGGTGGCCGTCATAGCGGTCGAGATCTGGCTGAGCGCTTTGGCATCAGCCGGGCGGCAGTGTGGAAACGGATCGAGCGTCTGCGTGCGCTGGGCCTTGCAGTGGATGCCGTGCCCGGCGGTGGTTACCAGCTGAGCCCGCCGGACGAGTGGCTTGACGCCGACGCCATTCAAGCAGCCATGCGCCAGCCGATTCCCGTGTCGGTGGTGTTCGAGATTGGCTCCACCAACGACGCGCTGGCCGGAGACGCCCACTCCCCCGCCGCGCTGCTGGCCGAAACCCAGACTGCCGGCCGGGGGCGGCGCGGACGAAGCTGGCTGTCGCCGCCAGGCTCAGGACTTTACCTTTCGCTGGCCTGGACGTTTGAGTCCGGCCTGGGCGGACTGGGTGGCTTGAGCCTGGCCGCCGGGCTGGCCGCGGCGGAAACCCTGCGTGACCAGGGCTTGCAGGCCGTAAAGCTGAAATGGCCAAACGATCTGATGGTGAACCAGCGCAAACTGGGCGGGCTGCTGGTGGACGTATCCGGCTCGGCCGACGGCCCCTGCCGGGCGATTATCGGCCTGGGCCTGAACGTGCGGCTGCCCGAAGCGGTGGTGATCGACCAGGCCGCCACCGACCTGCACCAGCAGGGCATCAAGACCGGTCGCAACCGACTGGCCGGCCTGCTTGTCTCGGCCCTGGTCGAGACTTGCGAAACACTGGATCGCGACGGTTTCAGCGCGCTGCTGCCGCGCTGGCAGGCGCTGGACGCGCTGGCCGGACAACCAGTCCGGGCAACGGCTGCGCGCGGCCCGGCCGTCGAGGGGCGCTGTTGCGGTGTCGATCATCTTGGCCGGCTGGGCATCGAAACCGATCAGGGCCTGCGCTGGATCAGCGGTGGAGAAATCAGTGTCCGACGACGTTAAGTGGCTGGTTGATCTCGGCCACAGCCGGGCGAAATGGGCGCTGTCGCGCGAGGGAGCGCTGGTCGAAGAGAGCGTGGTTGCCTGCCCCCTTGACCAACTGCAGCAACTCAACCGCTCCCTGTCCAGCCAACCTGCACCTGTCTGGCTGTCTGGCCAGAGCAACCGCGAGAATGTGAACTTCGTCAACGACTTGTGCAGGCAACTCCGGGTAAGCTTGCGGCTTGTTTCGTTGGGAGATCCCGCCTTGCCCGTTGCCCCCGGCTACAGCACCCTTGGCTGCGATCGCTGGCTGGCCCTGCAGTGGCCGCGGCAAAACACCACGCGCTCGTTCTGCGTGATTGATTGCGGCACGGCAGTCACCGTCGATCTGGTCGACGAACGTGGCGAGCACCTGGGCGGATGGATTCTGACCGGCTGGCACTTGTTGCTGGAGGGGCTCCCCGCGCGAGCACAGGTCCTGGCATCCCATGGCAGCCAGGCTGCTTTCGCCATCCAAAGCGACCGATCCCCGGCACTGAACACCGCCAACGCCCTGCTGGGGGGTGCGCTTGCGCAGCTCCGCGGTGGCGTGATGGCCTGCCTGAGCGCCATTGAACACACAACCGGCCAGCGGCCGCCTCTCTGGTTGACAGGCGGCGACGCCCATCTGCTTGAACCCGCCCTGAACGATCACCAGCCAGCCTGGCCGGTCACCAGGGACCCCCATCTGGTTTTGCGCGGCCTGGCGCTGGCGACCCGGGCATGACGCCATCACGGCTTCAATGGCTGGCGGTCGGACTGCTGACCGTCAACCTGGTGGTCTGGATGACCGAGCTTCATCAAGACGCACCTCCGCCGGTGAACGCCGAGCGCGCAGTCCCGGCATTGCCGGCTGATCTGCCAAGACTTGTTCTGGTGACCGAAACCGAGAGAGTAACCAGCAGTTCCGATGAATCACTTTGTTTCACCATTGGGCCCCTGGAAGGCGTCGACATGCAGAGCAATGCCGTTGAGCGCCTCCGGCCCTTCGCCGAGACGATCCGCCCCCGTCAGACCGAGGCCGACAATGATCGCGGCTGGTGGGTTTACCTGCCAGCCAACAGCCGAGCCGAAGCCAGCGGCCTGACTCGTGCCCTCGCCGACGCCGGTGACATGGACTTTTTCATCATTACCAGTGGACCGATGGAAAACCGCGTATCAGTAGGCCTGTTCCAGCGCAACGACAACGCCCAGGGCCGGGCCAGCCAGCTCAGGTCCATGGGCTTTGATGCCAGGGTTGAAATCCAGCGAGAAACCATTGAACAGTACTGGGTGGACTACCGCATCGACCCCGAAGAACGCTCGCCCTGGCGCTTCATCATTCGCACCTCGCCGGGTGCCACCCACCGGCCCATTCCCTGTTTCGACGAGACGGTCTGAACCGTCCAGGGAACCGGCCGGGGTAAACTGGCGCCATGGAATTTCGACTGACTGCCCGCGTCTTCGCCGGCCCGCTCGGGCCGTGGCTGAGGCTGATGCGCTTTGACCGCCCGATTGGCATTGCCCTGTTGCTGTGGCCCACCTGGTGGGGTTTGTGGATGGCCGCTGGCGGCCTGCCCAGCTTCAGGAACCTGGTGATCTTCACCCTGGGCGTGGTGGTGATGCGGGCCGCCGGCTGCGTGATCAACGACTACGCCGACCGCCGGATCGACCCGCTGGTGGAGCGAACCCGCCAGCGACCGCTGGCAGCCGGGGAAATTCAGCCCCGCCAGGCGCTGGCCCTGTTCGTTGTTCTGCTATTGATCGCCTTTGGCCTGGTCCTTCTGACCAACCGCCTGACCATTCTGATGGCCTTTGGCGGCGTGCTGCTGGCCGGCAGCTACCCCTTTTTCAAGCGCTTCACCCATTTCCCGCAGCTGGTGCTGGGCGCGGCCTTTGGCTGGGCCATCCCCATGGCCTTCGCGGCCGAAGCCGGCACGGTGCCGGTCGTGGCCTGGTGGTTGTTCGCCGCCAATCTGATGTGGACGGTGATTTACGACACCCAGTACGCCATGGCCGATCGCGCCGATGATCTCAAGGCCGGGGTCAAATCCACGGCCATTTTCTTTGGCCGCGCCGATGTGCCGGTGATTGCCGGCCTGATGGGCCTGATGGTCGCCACGCTGCTGCTGACCAGCCTGCAATTCCTGCCACACCCGGCCATGTTCACCGCCATTGGGCTGGTGTTTCTGCATTTCCAGTACCAGCTCTGGCGAATCCGCACCCGCGACCCGGTCGCCTGCTTCCAGAGCTTCCTGAGCAACCACTGGGTGGGCCTGTTCGTGTTTGCCGGCATTGCCGGCAGCCTGCTGCGCGGATAGAACGCTAGTTGCCAACTAGTGGCCCATGCGGCAAATCAGAGCCCGCCGACCACCCAGGCAGAGGAATGATGCTGGAGGATGCGCGCACCTTCCGGAGTGGGACCAAGGACAAAACTGAACCGAGCGCGCGCGTCGACCTCATCCCGGTCGGGCCGATCCTGCCAGCGAAACCGATAGGAACCTGCCGCCAGAAGCAGTTCGCTGCGCCGGCTCCAATGCACATCCAGCAAGCTGACCTGCATCCAGTGCCGGTCAAGAAAGCGAAGGAAATAGTCCCGGATTTCCGCGCGGCCGCAACATAAAGACGCGCCCATCGTTCCCCAGAATTGGGCGTCTTCCGCATACAGCCCGACCAGGTGGTCAACATCACGCCAGCCCACCGCGGCCAGCCAACCATCGATCAGTCCGTCCGTTCCCTCGCTCGACTCGCCCATAAACAGTGCGGCATCCCTCTGGCGACAACTCCCGCCAGTCTACAGCGACAAAACCGCGACGGCCAAGACCATTGCGTATCGCACTAGGCCCCCAGCGTTCCCGAACCGCAGAACCGGAGAGCGCTATGGGCGGGGGCTTCGGCGTGCGTTGAGTCGATACTCGGCATTGAGGACCTGCCTAATGCCATTGGCCTTGCATCACAAGAGAGGTTTCCGGGTCGGCTCATCCGGGATCAATCAACGACACCGGAATTCGAAGGTAACGGGCCTCATCGCCTGTTCGATTTCTCGATAGGGCGTGTCTCTCGGATAGACCATGCCCCGGCCCTCAACGGCTTGCTCTGTAATGGTGATTTCGGGCTTGTCGCGAAAGACATTCTCCCAGGTATCCCTTCCGCGCCTGGTCAGCCGCATGGTGTAGCGATGCGCTTCTTCATCGCTTCGTGGCTCATAGCGCTGAAACTGGAACGCCAAACCGTCGGCATCTGCAAGCCACCGCAAGTAATCCCTCTCGGGCCGATTGGCGCAGCTCGACCACGTCAATTCAAACTGTTCGCCTTCAAATTCCAGCATGCCTACCCCTGCCGTCCCGGTGGCATTCGAATCGCCCCCGCTGCCGGCAGTTGAGTGACCCTGACCGTCTCCACCGCAAGCGACCAGAAGCAGGCCGAGCGAGGTAGCGATAACACTATTTCGCGCTTTCATAAATGATCGTTCTCCAGGCTATTGAACAAGTAACGTTGGCTTGCCGGTCTTATTACGCAGGCAGACCATTGGAACCGGACAACCTGCCTGACCAAGCCCTGAAGGTCGGTGCGTGGAGCCGTTTGCAAGATAAGGAGGCGCGCAATTCCCGGTACCGTTTCGATTACCGGAATTACTGGCCGCTCGTCGGTACTTTTTGCGTACCCAGTGCATGAAATCACGCGCACGAGGCATTCGGAACCCCATGCACAGCCAACGAAGTTTTTCTTTCTGCCAGCTGGCCGCACTGCCAGCGGTTGTTCTGGCGGCAGCGATCAGCGCCCCATCCATGGCGACCCCCATCGAACACAGCTTCACGTTCCAGAACGTGGACTGGGCCAGCGCGGGCATTGGTGGCATTGGCAGGCCGGGCAGCGGCAGCCTCGAGATTGAAGGCATCGAGGGCGAAGTGGTCCAGGCGTTCTTTTATTGGCACGGCATCAACTGGCGGCAGGCCGAGCCCTACAACAGCCCGTTCGTCACCTTTGAAGGAGAGCAGATCGAAGGCACGCTGCTGGGCGATGGCGGCACCAACTGCTGGCCTGACGAAGAAAACGGGGTAAGCCGCGCCTATCGTGCCGACGTGACGCATCTGATCCACGGTGACGGGGAGTATTCCTTCAGCGGCCTGAGCCATGAACCGGGCGCGGTGCGAATGACCATGAGCTACAACGTCAACGGGGCCTCGCTGATCGTGGTTTTCCGGCCGGAACCCGGCCAGCCCGTCAGGGATCTGGTGCTGTTTGACGGCAACGATTCCAGTCATCCCGAAGGCTTTCCCGGCCAACTGCCTGGCTGGAACGCCGTTCTGGAACCGATTCCCTTCCAGGGCGGCGAGGTGATCGCCGAATTTCATGTCGCCGACGGTCAGTGGTTCCCGGAGGAAGATCGCGGCGAAGGAGTGACCTTCTCAACCGACCAAGGCAGCCTGACCCTGCCGGATGAAGGGCTTTACTGGTCGGGTCGCTCGGTACCCTCACTGTGGAATTCCCGTGCGGGTGACTTCGCTCAACTGAGGGAAGAGCGCCGACTGCGGCCCGGGCTTGGCGAACTCTGGGACATTCACCGCTTTGACATCACCGCCGCCTTCGGCAGTGAACCCGGCGAGCGAACCCTGCGGCTGGAGGGCATGACCGAGCCGCGTGACTGCAAGGCGCTGATTGCCCTGGCGATTGGACTGGAAGCCGGAACCGCGCCCGAAGCGCCGGAATCCACCACGCGGGTGAGCCCGGCCCAGGCGCCAGCCGAGGTCCCCGAGCCAACCCCGGCCCCGCCTGAACCGCCACCGCCCAGCCCAGCAGAGCCTGAACCTGAACCTGAACGCGAACCGGAACCCGAGCCGCTGCCGGAATGGACCACCGACCGACCCATTCTGGCCGTGGCCGAATTCACCAACGACGCGACCAGCGCCGGCTGGTGGGGCGGTGGCATTGGCAGTGAGCTGGCCAGCATGCTGGCCTCTGAACTGGCCGCCATCGATGCCTTTGTCGTGGTCGAGCGCGAGCGCCTTGACCGCGTGCTGGATGAGCAGGACCTGGCCGCTTCGGGGCGCGTTCGGCCAGACACCGCGGCCGCGTCTGGTCGCCTGGTTGGCGCCCAGTACATTGTCATGGGCACCGTCACCGACTACAGCGAAAACACCAGTCGGCGCGGCGGCGGCCTGAATGTTCGCGGCCCCAGCATCGGCGGGCGACGGGCCAATATCGGCGTCGGTGGGGGCCAAAGCGAGGCCTACATCGCCGTTGATGTCCGCGTAGTCAACGCCACGACCGGCGAGTTGGTGCACGTGCGCACCATCGAGGGACGAACGCAAGACAGCTCGGTCTCGTTACGAGGCAGCGTGGGTCGCCTGGGCGGTGATCTGGCGCGGGAAAACGACACGCCGGCCGGCGAGGCCATCCGCGCGGCGCTGATCGAGATCACCGATTACCTGGAATGCGAAATGGTGCTGCAAACTGCCGCCTGCCAGGCGCGCTACCAGGAACGCGAAAGCCGCCGGCGCGAGCGAACGCGGGATGCCCTTCGGTTCTGATCCTCTAATGACGACTCATGCCCGCGCAGCTACCCATACGTCCACCCGCTCGATGCCAGCGGCCTTGAGCACGCGGGCACATTCATCCAGCGTGGCACCGGTGGTCATCACGTCGTCAACCAGGGCCACGTGGCGAATACCCGGCGGTATCGACCGGGCCTGAAAGGCGCCACGCACATTGCCCCGGCGTTGCTCGGCCGACAGCGCCGACTGGGCCTGGGTGGCCTGACGACGGCGCAACAAGTTCCGCCAGTCGGGCCCGCCCAGGCAGCGCGTCAAGTCGCGGCACAGCAGCTCGGCCTGATTGAAGCCACGCCATAGCCGGCGCTGCCGATGCAGCGGCACCGGCACCAGGCAGTCGGGCATGGGAATGGGCAATTCGCTCAGCCGCCGCGCCATCTGCTCGGCCAGCACCCGCCCGGCGGCCAGGTCGCGCTGGAACTTGAAGCGCTGAACCAGCCCCTCGATCACACCGCGATAAGCAAAGGCCGACCAGGTGGCATCAAAGGCCGGCGGCTGCTGCTGGCAGCGGCCACACTCGTCCACCGAATGGGCTACTTCAAGCCCGCAGCGACGGCAAGCCGCCTCGACCAGCGGCAGATCCTGGCGACAATACTCGCAGCAGTCGCTGTAGTAGTCGGCCTGCATGCCACACAGCAAACACGTGGGCGGGTACAAGTAATGGTCAACCCGAGAGCCATCGCTTCGGTTGACAAATCGCTGACCGAGTCCGGATACTAGCGCCCGCAGAGATTTCATACCAACGCTTCCCTCCCGCTTAATATCGAGAACGCCCATGCCCGAGCATCAGACTAGCACCGCCGCCCGCGCTCGTCACGACTGGACGGACGCCGAGATTCAGGCCCTGTTCGAGCTGCCGTTCAACGATTTGCTGTTCCGCGCTCAGCAGTGCCATCGCGCGCATCACGACCCGAACGAGATCCAGATTTCGACCCTGCTGTCGATCAAGACCGGGCGCTGCCCGGAAGACTGCAAGTACTGCCCGCAGTCGGTGCGCTGGAACACCGGCCTGGAAGAAGAAGCCTTGCTGCCGCTGGACGTGGTGCGCGATGCTGCGCGCAAGGCGCGTGAGTCCGGCGCTCAGCGCTTTTGCATGGGCGCAGCCTGGCGCCGGCCCAGGGACAAGCAGATCGACCAGGTGATCGAGATGATCCAGGCGGTGCGCGACGAAGGCCTGGAAACCTGCATTACCCTGGGCATGCTCACCGCCGACCAGGCCCAGCGGCTGGCCGACGCCGGGCTGGACTACTACAACCACAACCTGGATACCTCACCGGAATACTACGAGGAAATCATCACCACCCGGCGCTTCGACGATCGGCTGAACACGTTGGAACAGGTACGCCAGGCCGGCATGAAGGTCTGCTGCGGCGGCATCGTGGGCATGGGCGAAAGCCGGGCCGACCGAGTGGGGCTGCTCAAGGCCCTGGCCAACCTGCCCAGCCATCCGCAATCGGTGCCCATCAATCAATTGGTGAAGGTGCCGGGCACCCCGCTGGACGGCGTCGACGAGATCGACCCGCTGGAGTTTGTCCGCACCATTGCCGTGGCCCGCCTGCTGATGCCGGCCGCGCGCGTGCGCTTGTCGGCCGGGCGCGAATCCATGAGCGATGAACTGCAGGCGCTGTGCTTCCTGGCCGGCGCGAATTCGCTGTTTTACGGCGACAAACTGCTGACCACCGGCAACCCCGACGCCGATGCCGACCGCCAGTTGATGGCCCGGCTGGGCCTGCGCCCGGCCAGACAGGAAGCTGGTACGCCGTCAGGCGACGTGCAAGAATCCGCCGCCTGATCGACCACCGCCCGGCATGAACGCCTTCTGGCTGGAACGCCTGGCCCGCCAGGCCGAAGCCCGTGAACGAAAGGGGCTGACACGTCAGCGCCGAATCATTGCGCCTGTGGCCAACGCCGAGGGCCGCCTGCTGGTTCGATGGCAGGGACGGGAACTGGTCAATTTTTCCAGCAATGATTACCTTGGGCTGGCCCACAGCCCGGAACTGGCCCGGGCCTTTGCTGGCACGGCCCAACACGCTGCCAGCGGCAGCGCCGCCTCGCCGCTGGTTACCGGCTACCAGCCCATCCACCAGGAACTGGAAGCAGCGCTTTGCCGCTTCACCGGCCAGCCGGCCGCCTGCCTGTTCAGCAGCGGTTACCAGGCCAACCTGGCCGTCGGCCAGTCGTTGGTTCAGCGGGGCGAACGCGTGCTGGCTGACCGGCTCAATCACGCCAGCCTGAATGACGGACTTCGACTGGCCGGCGCCCGCCTGCAGCGCTATGCCCACGTGGATTTGGCGGACGCCCGTCAACGGCTCGGCGACGACACCGTGCTGCTGGTCAGCGACAGCCTGTTTTCAATGGACGGCGATCTGGCGCCGCTGGACGGTCTGGTGTCGATTTGCCGGCATCGTCCAACCGCGCTGTGGATTGACGATGCCCACGCCTTTGGCGTGCTTGGACCCGGCGGTCGCGGTGCGCTGGCTGCGACCGGCCTGCCGGCCAGCAGTGTGGCTATTTACGTGGCCACCTTTGGCAAGGCCATGGGCCTGGCAGGTGCCTTCGTGGCCGGCCACCCCCAACTGATCGAAAACCTCGAGAACACTGCTCGCGGGCTGATCTATTCCACCGCCCTGCCGCCGGCGCTGGCCGAGGCCGCGCTGGCCGCACTGGCGCTGGTGGAATCCGGCGATACACTGCGTGCCCGGCTTGAGCACAACATTGCGCTGTGGCAAACCCGCTGCCGGGAATACGCGCTCACGGTGCCCGCACTGGACGGCCCGATCCAGCAGCTGCCCGTGGGCGACAACGACCAGGCCGTGGCGATGGCTGACGCGCTGGCCGACCGCGGCTTTCTGGTCACGGCCATTCGCCCGCCCACCGTACCGGCAGGCACGGCCCGGTTGCGGATTACCTTGTCAGCCGCTCACTCGGCAGAGGATATCCTTGGCCTGGTAAAAGCGCTGTCTGACCTGCGCGAAATCATCACCCGCCAACCCGGCTTTCACTGACCCGTTGTTCTCTGACTCGGTTTTCATGCAAAACGACATGACCCTGGTAACCCAACAACTTGGCCACGGCCGGCGCCTGTCGCTGATTCACGGCTGGGCCATGCACAGCGGCTTGTTCAACGGACTGTCCCACGAACTGGCCCGCTTCAGCCAGGTCGACTGCCTGGACCTGCCCGGTCACGGCCAGGCACGCGAGCAGGACTGGCCGGCCAGCACCGAACCGCTGTTGGAGAAACTGGCCCGGCAATGCCAGGGCGGCTGGCTATTGGGCTGGTCGTTAGGTGGCTTGCTGGCCTTGATGACCGCTCGCCAACATCCCGAATCGGTGGCCGGTGTCGTCATGGTGGCTGCCACGCCCTGCTTTGCCCAACGTCCGCACTGGCCGCACGGCGTGGCCGAACCGCTGGTGGCACAACTGGCCCACGAACTGGAAGAGGGGCCCGAACAGGTGCTCAATCGCTTCCTGGCGCTGGAAGTCCATGGCAGCCAGAACGCCGCGCGCGACCTTCGCCTGCTGCGCGACGAGGCCTTCCGTTACGGACTGCCGCAGCCGGCCGCGCTCCGACAGGGTCTGGCCCTGTTGCGCGAGACCGACTTAAGCCGCCAGCTCGATGACATCGAGCAACCCGTGCTGCTGATTGGCGGGCGGCGCGACCGGCTGGTGCCTTTTGAAGCACTCCGTACCAGCGCCGAGCGCCTGCCGAATGCCCAGCTGGTGCAAATTGCCGGCGCGGCCCACGCGCCCTTTCTGACCGACCCCAGGGCGGTCGCCGAGGCGATTCGACATTGGTTGGATCCGCAGCGTGAAGCGCCATGAACCTGGACCGCAACAGCATTGCCCGCCATTTCGGCCGGGCCGCCGCCAGCTATGACCAACACGCGGCGCTGCAACGCGAAGTGTGCGAACGGCTGATCGGCCGCCTGGACGGGCTCAAGTTTCAGCCCGCCACCATTCTTGACCTGGGCTGCGGCACCGGCTTCGGCGCCCAGGCACTCACGCAGCGCTTTCCCGAGGCCCGGGTGATTGCCATGGATCTGGCCTTGCCGATGCTCAAACAAGCGCAACGTCGGCGCGGCTGGTGGAACGGCCTTTGGCGCAAGGGCTTCGAGCCCGTTGCCGGCGATGCCGCGGCCCTGCCGCTGGTCGATGAGAGTATCGACCTGGTGTTCTCCAGCCTGATGTTGCAGTGGATTGACGAACCGGCGGACGTACTGGCCAGCCTGCGGCGGGTGCTTCGTCCAGGCGGCCTGCTGTTGCTGTCGAGCTTTGGCCTGGACACGCTCACCGAGCTGCGCCAGGCCTGGGCGACGGTGGACGAGGCCGAGCACGTCAGCCGCTTCACCGACGTTCAGCGAATGGGCAGCGCGCTGACCCGGGCCGGCTTCGCCGAACCGGTGCTGGACACCGACTGGATCACGACCACATACAGCCAGCCTCGCCATCTGTTGAGCGAATTGAAAGGCATCGGCGCGACCAACGCGCGGCGCGATCGCGCCCATGGCTTGACACCGCCGGCCCGGCTGAAAGCGATGCTGAAGGCCTATGAACGCTTTCAGCAAAACGATGGACGCTACCCGGCCAGCTGGGAAATTCTGTACGCCTCGGCCTGGGCGCCGGATCGAGGACAACCCGTTCGCCAGGGCGGCGGCGAACAGGTGAGCATCGGCCTGGACCAGATCGGGCGCATTCAGCGATGAGCCAGACCTGGTTCATCACCGGCACCGATACCGGCTGCGGCAAAACCACAATCACCGCGGCCCTTGCCCGGCGGATGGGCCAGAACCATTCCGTCGCCTGCTTCAAGCCCGTCGCCTCGGGTGCCGAGCCAGACGCCCAAGGCCGTTTTCGCAACGACGACGCACTGACGCTGATCGATTCAGCCTCGGTGAAGCTGCCGTATGAGACGGTCAACCCGGTGGTACTGGCGCCGGCCATTGCTCCGCACATCGCGGCGACCCAGGCCCTCGTCGAGATTGACGTCAGCGCGCTGGCCAACGGCATCCACGCCGTCCGTGCCGACTGGCGCCTGGTCGAAGGCGCAGGCGGCTGGATGGTGCCGCTGGGCCCAACCACCATGACAGCCGACCTGGTTCGGGCGCTGGAAGCCGAGGTGATCCTGGTGATTGGTCTGAAACTGGGCGGCATCAACCACGGACTGCTCAGCGCCCGCGCGATCCAGGCCGATGGCTTCAGGCTGCGCGGCTGGATCGCCAATGTGCCCGACCCGGCCATGCCGGTACTGGAAGAAAATATCGCCACGCTCAGCCAACACCTGGGACCGGCCCTGGCTCGTTTTCAGGAAGGGCAATGGCAGGATGACCGGGGGCTGAGAGAAACCATCAGCTGGCCTGAATCAAGCCCATAAAAAGGGCCGGCCCCGTTTCCGAAAGCCGACCCTGCCCCTTTCTGGTCCCCGACTGCTGGCAGCGACCTGCGCTGCGGGAACTGAGTAAAAGGTTACCGCAAGTGCTTGATTTCGCATTATCTGTTTCGGACAAAGGTATGACTGTTTGCGACAAACGTGCGAATTCTGTCACTTCAATGACAGACGAAGCGCTGGGCTCACGAGCGGTTCTGCTGTCGCCATTGATCCGGCGGCATGCCAAATTCCTGGCGGAAAACGCGACTGAAATGCTGCGGACTGGCAAAACCACTGCTAAGCGCCACCTCGGTCACGCTCTGGTCCGTGGAACGCAGTAAATCGGCGGCTTTGCGGAACCGGAATCGCCTGAGATAGGCCGCCGGGGTCAGTCCGGTCAACACCTTGAGCTTCCGCTGCAGCGTTCGCCGCTCCAGGGCGACCACCGAGGCCATGTCATCCACCTTGAGGTTTGAATCATGGGCCTTGTCATCCAACCAGCGATCTATCCGCTCGATGAGTGCGCGGTCCCGACTGCTCAGTTCGGCTTTCTCCGGCCGTGCTTCGGCTACCCCCGAACGCTCGGCACCCTCCGAGACAGCCGCCGCCGACCCTGAGCGGGCCAGACGACGCCGCAAGCGCTCCCGGTTTTCGACCATTCGCCGAAGCCTGAGTATCAATTCACGCGGCTGAAAAGGTTTGGACATGAAGTCATCAGCGCTCAGGCTCAAACCCTCCAGGCGCGTTTCCACATCATTTCGAGCGGTCAGCAGCATCACCGGAATATGTGAGGTTTCCAGATCGTCGCGAAGCCGCGCCAGCAGAGTGAGTCCGTCCATGCCCGGCATCATGATGTCGCTGACAATCACATCCGGCCGTTTACTGATGGCACGCTCCAGCGCTTGTTCGCCATCGGCTGCCTGAACCGTTCGCCAAGTGCCGGCGAGAATTTCGCACAAATGCTGTCGCAGGTCCGGATTGTCTTCAACCACCAGCACGGTACCAAGCCGGGCACCATCGCTGATCGCCCCCAGTTCCAGATCATCTGCCGGGCCAGACGATGGCCTGGCCAGCAACGCTTCGCCTTCGATCAGGTCGCTGAGCGGGCTGACCACGGAGGTCGATGAGTCTGCCAACTGGCCTTGCCGGGCCGGCAGGAACACCCGAAAACGGCTGCCTTTGCCCGGCTCACTGGTCAGCTCGATGTGTCCACCCAAGGCAACCGCAGCCTCACGGACGAGGGCCAGTCCAATACCTGCGCCGACCAGGCCGGCACGATCGGCCGCCTCGGCCCGGCGAAATCGTTCGAAGATAATCGCCTGCTCTGCCGAGGGGATGCCCGGCCCGGTATCAGCGACTTCCAGGCAGACCATGCCGTTGCCCGGGCTGCCGGTCAGACGAACGCCAACCCGACCATGTTCAGGCGTGAATTTCAGCGCATTGGTCAGCAAATTGAGAAGGATTTTCTCGACGTGTTCCTGGCCACACCGGGTGATCCAGTCTGGCTCGATATCGGCTTCAAGGGTGATGCCGCGCTGCTCTGCCAGGGAGCGGAAAGCCTCGACCGTAAACTCCAGGACAGGTGCCAGCGCCCAGGGGCAGGTCTCGGTTTGATCATGGCGCACTCGCAGGCGCGACAAGTCGAGCAACTGCTCGACCAGCCGCAGCAAGCGACGCACGTAACGACGCCCCCTCTCAACCACCATTGGATCGCCTCCTTCCGCTGCCAGCCTTTCAAGGCTGCCTTCGATCAGCGTCAGCGGGGTTCGAAACTCGTGCGACACGCTGGCAAAAAACACCGTGCGATTCTCCAACGCCTGTTCCAGATCACGGGCCTGGCGCTTGATCAACGCCTGTTGACGGGTCAACTCGGCCGTTCGAAAGGCGATCTGGTCTTCCAGCGACCGCCGCTTTTGCCGATTGCGAAAGGCCATGGCCATTGTCAGGAGCAACAGCAAGGCACCTGCCAGCACCATCAGGCTTCGGGTTTGCCACCAGGCCGGCTCTACCTCGATATCCAGCAGTACGACCGGCTCGGTCCAGAATCCGGCACTATTGGCCGCCCGCGCCTGGAAAGCATGACGTCCCGGCGCCAAACCGGTCAGCCGGACCACGCGTTGATGGCCTGCCTCCACCCATTCGTCGTAAAGCCCGGGCACGCGCCATGCATAGCGAACCCGTCCGGGGTCACGGTAGTTCAGCGCCAGCATCTCGATTTCGACATAGGGAGTTGATCGCTCAAGCACCATGTGGCCGGCTTGGCGGGCCGGAAGCTCCCGCTGTTCGCCACCAATGTCCACAGCGTCCAGTACCAGGGTCGGCAAGTCACGATGCTCGACGACGTCCTCTGGCCTGAAAGCGTTCACGCCGTTGATTCCGCCAAAATAAAAGCGCCCGCTGACACCTTGGTGAGCCACCGCGTGGTTGAACTCAAAAGCTTGCACACCATCGCGAGGCGTAAAATGACGCACCTGCTGGCTGGCTGGATCCCAACGCATCAGCCCACGATTGCTGCTTAGCCACAGCTGCCCGTCGGGCTGGGCAAGAATGGCGTAGATGGTGTTGTCCACCAGGCCATGGTCCGTGGTGTAGACCCGCGATGCCAGTTCACCATCGCGATCCGGCCATACGTGCAACAGGCCCCGCTCGCGCGTTCCAAGCCACCAACCCCGCTCTGGATGCGGAGCGAGACCGTAAATCTCGGTATCAACGGGCAGATCGTACTGGCGAGCGCGGAATCCCGGTGCTCCATGATCCGACTCGATCAATGCGACCGAGCCACGACCGCCAACGAGAATTCGACGGCCCGGCAGCGACAGAAAATTGAACACTCGCATTCCGGGCAGCCAGAGGCCAGGCGCCAGCGGGGCCAGCGACAGCCTGTCTTCGCCAAGTTCAAAGCCGTGAACACCCGCTCGCGTACCTACCCACAGGGTTCGACCGTCGTCGGCAAACACAAGCGCGCTCAACTCCGGCGAATCCTCGCTGTCGACCAATCGGATAAGCCTTTCGATCTGACCGTTACGCCCGTCAAACACGACCAGATGCTCTTGTTCTACAGCCCAGATTCGCTCGGAAAGGGGATCGGATGCCAGCCGCCACACCGCGTTGCTTGGCAGTTGGTACGGCGGATCGGCCTGGGTGTGAAATTCCGCGACGCGCTCGAAATGACCGTCGCTGTTCAAGCGCAGACGGCGGACTCCGCCATGGTCGAGCGCTAACCAAAGGTCCATCTCGGAATCGATGACCTGTTCAACAACACCCCGCACGATATTCAAGCCACTCAAGGCGGAATTGGCCGAAGGGTCTTGATCCTCGATGTGCTGAAACAGCGTTGTATCCAGCGGCAACCGGGCCAACCCGCCGAGGCGGCTGCCAACCCAGACCGTCATTTGGCGATCAACCATGACGCCGTAGCCCGCGCCCAGAGTACTCGGGGGAATTGATGTCGGATCGCCGGGACGGTGACGATGGAAACGAACCTCCTGTCTGGCAGCATGCCACTGGGCCAGGCCGTACTGGCTGCTGAACCAGAGGTCACCGTTGGGATGCGAGGCCATTTCGACCCGTTGGCGAGTATCGGCGTCTCGCTGGATTCGACTGCCGCCGAAGCGCACTTCGGCTCGACCAGTTTCGGGGAAAAATTGCACCAGTCCATGCGACATCGTCAGCCAGATGCTTCCATCATCGGCAGCAAACACCGCGTTGAAGCGCGCATCCCTGACATCCAACTGATCACGATGAAGCCGGGCGACCAGGCCGGTCGACTCCGGGTCAATCAGTTTGAACTGCTCATCGCTGACAACCGCCAGCAAGCCCGAAGGGGTCAGCGACAAGGCCTGGTACAACGGCAAAGAGGGCTCGTTTTCAAACGGACGGAGTCGTTCCATCAGCAAGCCGGTATCGTCAACTCGCCAAAGGCCAGCCGCGTTGGCCACCCACAAACGCTCCTGGCGATCCAGCACCGCAGAGCGGCGCGAAAACCCCGAATCCGGCACCGGCTGGGCAAACGCCACCGGTTCGATGCGCTCGCTGGCCTTGCGCCAGCGCCACAGGCCCCGGCCACTTTCCAGATAAAGATCACCCGCCTCGGTTTCGGCCAGGATGCGGAGAGAGCCATGCCAGGGATCACCATCATTCATGCCCGGGGAGATCGCGAACCGCTGGACCTGCCCGGTCAAGGTGTCAAGGCGATCCAGTCCGGCATGAGTGGCCACCCACAGCCCGCCGAAACGGCTTTGCCACAAGTCACTGATGGTGCTGTGGCTGAGTGAGTCTTCGTCGGCAGGATCGTGACGCCAACTTCGGAAGCCATGGCCGTCCCAACGGTCGAGACCGAACTGGGTGCCAAACCAGTGGAACCCTTCGTCGCACTGCAACATCGCCTCGATCGATGATTGCGACAGGCCATCGGCCATGGAAATCTGCTCGAAGCGTGGTTGAGCGGCCAATAGCGGCGGGGCCAGAATCAAACAGGCAAGCGCGAGAACCAGACGGTCCTGGCCGGGCACAAGCCTTGATCGCCACTGCCGCATGCTGCCTTGTCACCTCCCTGGAAGAACGAAATCGCCTTGACTGCATGGTATCCTAAACCCCAATTTGACCGAACACCCGCAGCCCGTCATGACGGCGTCGCGGCCACAACTGACAGGATTCGCATGACCGACAAACAGGCGCAAATCGAAGCGCATAACAAAGCCACCGAACGCTTCATTCAATTGGCCAACCAAATGTGCAACGACGAAGGTCAGGACATCAAGATGATTTCCGCCGCGCTGATGGCGGCATCGGGCATTTATGCCACCTTCAGCGCCGCGGGCAATCAGGGCTTTCTGGCCCCGGGCGGTGTCGATCGCGTTGCCGAAATGTACAAGAACAACCTGGCCTACATCCAGCAGCGCAAGCGCCAGGAACTGGAAGCGCAGGGCCTCGAGCCCAAGCCAGTCGCCCAGGCCCAGGCCGAAGCCAAATCCCGCCAGTAATTCGCACAGGGCCCTTAGCTCAGTTGGTTAGAGCAGCCGACTCATAATCGGTAGGTCGTAGGTTCAAGTCCTACAGGGCCCACCATTTTTTCCATTATTTTTCATGGCCTTACGCAAGCCCACTCGCAGACTGACTATCGGATCGTCACAGTACTCGAAAATCCCTGGGTGGAGTCGACGATTAGCGGCTGAAACAAAGAAAGCAGAATGCACAGGCACGGGTTCTCTAATTCTTTATCTAAAGCGCCGGATCATTACACTCTAGACGCCTGTTGCGCAAATACGCAATTTTGCTTGCAACGACTGCTTCATCATGGTTAGATTCTTGGATATAGGGCAATCCATCGAAAATTGAAAGTACGCTGCCCGTCGGCGTAACCATCAGTGTCGGGCAAAAAGGATTTCGAGCGCGCGAGCGAAGGGGGCTAAAAATGCGGATCTTAGTGTTTTTGTTCTGTTTTACGGGGTTCCCCCTCTGGCTTTCGGCGGAGACTCCCGCGCTACCAAGCCCGAGCTGCGACCGCGTGTTTTGGGACGAGCCTGATGCTGTTGTAATCTCAGAAAGCGGCGCTATAAAGCCATGCGCGCGCGACCTCTGGCCCAACCACTCCATCTCGGATAGCCGGCGCTTTGCTGAATTTCCGGGCAATTCTCTATTGGAATTACCAGAAGACGGCCAGAAACAGACTGCCATTAATGCAAACGCTTTCATAACTGGCTCCGTGCTGGATGCTGACACCTCGGCCCCAGTCGAGGGTGTAGTTCGGATACAGCGGATTGATGTAAGCCCCTTCGCTCCCGGAGCCACTGTTTTCGCACCCATTCTGGAAAACGGCGACTGGGAAGCCCAAGTCCAGTCGGGCACCCACGTTATTCACCTGAGCGAAAGCCCAACACACCTGCGAGTCGCCTGGCCAGACATACCGTGTGATTTTTCAGCGTATTGCTCGGTTTTTTACACAGGGCAGCCTGTGGAGGCCAATGCACAAGCACCTGTCACGAACATCGAGTTGAGACCCAGTCGGGGGGCAACGATTCAAGGCTTTGTGACTGATACAGAGGGTTCAGCACTCGAAAACGCCCGGGTAACCGTTTTCAATTCCAACGAACTTTTGACAACATCCGTCACGACAAACGCTCAGGGCTTTTATCAGACCGTGCGCCCACTTCCGCCGGGTCGCTATCAGGCTTTCGCCGATCGAAGACAAAATTCCATGTCGTCAGCCACAGAACCGTTCCTACATTTCCCCGGAGCCTATCATGATGGAACCGCATGCCCTCTTTTTTCAAATTCAAGCGAAGGATGCCGCGATACGCGGCCTTCATCATTTATTGAACTGAACGAAAACGGCCAGGTAAACATCAGCAATTTCCAACTGGAGCCAGAATTGGTAACACCCTACCGGCTCCACGGGCAGTTGCTGGATCGCGTCACGGGTCAGCCGATAAAGAATCTGAGAGTGCTCCTAGCTATGGTTCCGGCAGCCTCTATTTCTCTTCTTGAGGGCGGCCAACAAGTCCGTCTCTACTCTGGGCTTACGGATGAGGACGGGAACTATGAGGTCATCGTCCCGGCAGCTGATGATTATCTTCTCGACATCCGGCCAGTCGTCTTTGGCCTGCAGTTTGTACTCAATAGCGGGCCTTTCCATCCGGGAGTGCTGCCCCAGAATTACCCAGAGCCCTGTCTATCTGCTCCATGCCCAAGGTTCACCGGACAAACAGTGCAAATTAGCGAGCAGGATACGCAACTGAATATTGAGGTAGATATCAGCTCACGAATCTCGGGCCGCGTGCTTCTTGCCAACGGGGAGCCAGCGGAATTTGCTCAGGTAGTACTGAGTGATTCGTATAGCGGACGCAATACGTTCACGGATGAAAATGGCTTCTTTGAGCTTTCCGGAATTCCAGCAGGGAGCTATTCGGTTTCAGCACAAGCCAACACTCAAACTACGATTCCGCCGTCACCAATCCAGCCAGAGTGGCAAATAACCTATCTGGGCGATATTCCTTGCCAAGGGGAAGTCTGTGGCCACCCTTTTGGCACACAGCTGGAGGTCTCGACAGACTCTGACGTTGAAAATGTCGATATCACTCTTCAACTTGGCGGACAAGTCACTGGCGCAGTTCGCAGGGCCGACAACAACGCACCCCTAACCGGGTCTATTCATCGCACCCTCGTATGGTTGTTTCGAGCAGAACAGCTAGAAAACCGCCGCCATGCCGGCTTGGCGTTTACTGACGAAGCCGGTAACTTCAGTATCGACGGGCTAAAGCCGGGTCCTTACAAAGTGCTATTCACAACGACCTCCGCAGACAACTTTATTGATACGGCGTTCGGGGGCTTCCCCTGCCCCAGGGGTGCCTGCTCTTTGGAGGACCTTCCTACGGTCTTTGTAACCGCTGGCGCTACGGTCTCGGGAATTGATGGCGAACTCCCCAAGGGCTTCACCATTTCAGGTCGAGTGCTGGATTCACAAACCGGCGAGCCGCCAATCCACCGAGCATTCAGCAAAGTGACCGGGCGTCAGCTCATATCAGTAATCAGTTCGGAAGGACTGTATGCTGGCTTCGGTGAGATCGATGGTGATGGCTTCTTCCAAACAAGGACTGGGTTTCCGCCAGGTGAGTACTATTCAAGCACTTTCAGTACCCGAAATGAAGATCCGTTTGGCGACAATTACATTGACCAGGCGTTCCAAGGCGTGGACTGCCCCTGGTCAAGCTGTGAACCACCATCATCAGCTTCAAAAATCGAACTCGTTGATCAAGCTGTTTCTGATGTAGATTTCATGCTGCGCCAGGGCGGCCAAATATCCGGCTCTCTGTTCGCTAGCGGCGGCACCCCGCTGGCTTTCGTTCCAATCCATGCTTTCGACCAATCCGGCAACAAGGTCGCCTCAGCCCGCACCAATCTCAACGGAGCATACCTCCTTCAAGGCCTACCCACTGGGAGCTATAGAGTCATCACTGAAAATGGTTCAGCATTTCATGATCAGGCTTTCGACCGGCGAAACTGCGAAGCACCCTGTTCACCTCTACTTGGAGACTTGGTAACGGTTGTGGAAGGCGAAACGACAAAAGAAATCGACTTCAATCTGGTTTCGAATGCAGTGCCAATAGGCTCGATATTTAGAGATCGGTTCGAATGAACACCGTACGCATGCAGACGCTGTTTGCTCAATCAGATATCTTCGACAAGGCCATGAGAAGGTTCAAGAGCATCTTAGCACCGGGACACGTTGAGCAATTCACAGATAGGGCGAAAAGCGAGCTGTAATGAACGTTTCAAACCGTCAGCACCCGGGTCATGGGAAATCGTCGATCTAAACAGCATCCTGCACAATCCGCATGGATACCTAAAAAGGCGGTGCAATTTTAAAAACCGCTTGCGCAGATTTTTTATAAATTCTCATGGGAGTGTTAACAATGGAACCCCATACAGCGCCACCGAGTATTTGCTCCGACACTCTCGGTTTTTTTTCTAACGCGATACTCTGTATGATTTTGAGTCTACCGCTATTTGACGCACGCGCCGAACCACCTTTCAGCGGAACAATCTTCCCGTTTCCTGATGTCATCACGGACTCTGTACCTAGCCGATTTGAAGAGCTGACATACAAGGGTCAAGATAATCGCTTGATGTTCGATAGGAGAATCAATGCCTTTGCAGTTTATTTCGCGCATCTTTTCAAAGTCACATACAGTGACGAAATAACGATTGAGTTCCAGGTGAATCCAGAATTTAATGCCAATGAAGCCGAACAAATTGTTGAGTTCTATGCAACGGTTATTGGTCGCATACCAAGAGCTTTACGTGACCATGTCGCGACCAGCTGGATACACAAGGGAGATGAGCTTTTTGGCGGCGGCAACAACAATCTACTCATTCATACCGGAAGCATCGCGCAAACCTACATACAGCTTGGCATTCTTGAGGAGGTTTTTGTCCACGAAGCCGTACATACCTCATTGGATTCCACACACGCCAAATCCCCAGGCTGGCTGGTAGCTCAGCAAGCCGACCCAGACTTCATTTCCGACTATGCACGCAGTTTTCCGGAAAGAGAAGATCTCGCCGAAAGCTTTGTTCCTTGGCTTGCCGTGCGTTGTGCCGCTGATCAAATTGATCCAGTGGATATAGCCACCATCAAAGCAACCATTCCCAATAGACTAGCCTACTTGGACAGTCTTGGACTTGATCTTCAGCCGCTTGACTGCGGCGATTCAAGAATTTTCCGAGATCGTTTTGAAACCAGCACTTTCAAAGATTGCGCTGAATGCCCTGCCATGGTCATGATTCCTTCGGAGTCTTTTATTCAGAGGGCCCCGGAAAGCGAACCGCAAAGTTCCAACTCGGAACGACCGCAGCGAACAGTTGATATCCCAGCCTTTGCCATAAGCCAGACAGCGGTGACTTTTGATGAGTGAGATGCATGTGTCGACGATGGCGGCTGCCCCCATGGGCCAGACGACTTTGGATGGGACCCGGGCATCCGCCCGGTGATCAAAGTGGACTGGTAAGATGCCCAGCAATATGTCACTTGGCTAGGCAACAAGCTAGGCAAAAACTATCGTTTACCGTCAGAGTCTGAGTGGGAGCATGTCGCCCGAGCCGGCTCTATGGAACGTTTCAATACCGGCGACTGCATCACCATGAATCACGCTAATTTCAGAGGAACAACTCCCGCGCAGGGCTGTCCAGCTGGCACCTCTCGAGACCAGACCCTCCCACTTTCCAGCTTTGCACAAAACGCCTTCGGTCTATATGACACACACGGCAACACACGGGAGTGGGTGAAAGACTGTTGGAATTCTAACTATTACGACGCACCATTACCGATCCCGCAGTAGCCGCGACGGCTCCGGCACCAGCTTCCGCATCGCCATGTCCGTATATGACTGACTTTTCCATTCCGGGATTCATATCCACCTTTCGCATGCGACGACAGATCGTCGCGATCACTTAACAGGCTACTGGCATCGCATCTCGTGCCCTCAAGAGAAGTACGCCTGTCCAGCCCCGATCGGCCTGGCCCAACTGAACGTGGCAGGGTGGGTGACCAGTTGGCGCTAAGTTTACTTGACCACCAGCTATCCCACGGCAAGCTCACAAACTCTGAAGTCACCAAACAAGGGGACAATTTAGTGCCTGTCAGGGCGGTAGTAACGACTTGAAAATACGATCCTTCCAATGCAATCTATGATTGCGAAACATAACCACACTGCTCATTCGGAGAGATAATCCTGCATGAGGAAAAGAAGCACAGGTTCAATACCCTCCCTCGCCCACTACCCCACTGCCTTTGTGGCTTGGGTCGTTTTTGCAGTATATTTTTCGACCGCCACTGAAGCCGCAGATAAAGCAGTAAGCGTGTCAGGGGCAGCTGTTGAGCTTATTGGCGGAACTCGTCACCCCGTCTTGCCCGAGGCAAGCGTGGAGCTTGTGTTCGGTTCGCAAACCGTTGTTGGCAGCACTAATGAGGCAGGGCGTTATTCGATTTCGGTCGACTGCAATGATCCGGATGCGGTCGTGTTCGTCTACGTGCAGGGCAGTGGGAACCAGTCCCATGTCCAGGCCAGTCGGGTTGTCGATTCCTGTGCGGCCATTCAGCAGAGTGTGGATGCAGGGGACGAGTTTCAGGTGGGGCTGGTTTCCTCGATCAGTACCGCGGCCTACGCTGTCTTGCGCTGGTACATCGAGGATGTGGATACCTTGAGCTGGCCGCCGGACGCCACTGAGCTGTTCAATCATCGGCACAGCGTGCCCTGGGTGTTTGCCGGCCGAGTCATGGATGCGCTGCCGTCAATGACCCTCGGCAAGCTGCCGTTGCCAGATAGTGCCAATACCACGCTGGATGTAGTGGTGGACCGCTTTTTGCTGCAGGAGCACACTGAAAATCTGGCTACGGCGGTAGGTTGGGAAGCCATGGCTGAGGCCTACAGGGCAGTGATGTGGGATGCAGGGGTTTACCTTCCCACTGAAACACTGCTTGGGCTCTCCTCGCTGTCGTATTACTGCCCGCACCTGATCAGCGGCTGTGAGGTCTCCTTTCAGACGTTTGCCGGCCAGCCCTATCATTCCAACGGCACGCAAGGAGGCGCAGCCGACCTTGTTTTTCGGGCCTTGCAGGACAGCGTGTTTGCCGACCGCTTCAGCCCCCCGGAAGACAACCTGCGCGCGATTCGCATGACCGGTGAAAGTGGGGCGCCTCTGAGTGAGTTCATCGGCTTTATTACCCATCCGGACTTTGGCCAG